>VBDS01000098.1 GCA_005889085.1 Chloroflexota bacterium
GCCCTACAACTTCGAGCGCGTGCCGCCGGTTCGCAGCTTCATGCCCGTGCGCGACCTGCGCGAGTCAGGCGAGCTGGTCGAGTCGGAGCCGCTACCGGCCCCGGCCTAGGTGGCTCTTCCCCACGCAGTGGGGAAGTACCGCCGCTTGCGGCGGGGATGGGGCGGCGCCCGCTCCCGTCTAAAAGCTACTAGTCGTTCGCGGCATCTGGATGCCGCAGCACCTCGGTGCCTCGCTCGACCGACCAGCGCAGCAACTTCTTGTCGTCGCCAAAGCTGATGAAGCCGGCTTGCTCGACGTCGACTGAGAAGAGGTGGTACGGCTCCTTCGGCCGCCAGCTGATCGCCGCATTCAGCACATCCGAATAAGCCTGGCGCCGATCCGGCTCGGGCACGTCGACCACCGAACCGTAAACCTTCAGGTCGCCGACCTTCGGCTCGCGGTCCACCTGCACGGTGGCGATCGTGATCCGCGGATCGCGCAGCAGGTCGAGCGCCTTCTTCGACTGCCACATCATGCCCAGCAGCAATTCGCCGTCCACAACGTAGGCCTCGCACGGGCTGATCCGTGGCCGCCCATCGGCGCGGATCGTGCCGAGGAGAATGATGCCGTTCGCTGCCATCCGCTCTTCCGCGAACTGGGCGAGCTCAGGCGCGGCGGACGAGAACTCCCGCCAGTTGATCAGTGATGCTCGGCGGACTCGGTCTCCAGCGTCGCATCCTCAGCGGCGCGATTCCGCGCGTCGCCGCGGATCACCCACCAACCGAGACCGGCCACGCCCAGCCCGGCGACCAGGAACGCCACGCTCATCCCGAGCCAGGCGGGAACCCATTCACCGGCGAGAAAGACCACGGGTCAACATTATCGCCAACCGACGACCTTCGGCCACTGGGTGCCGGTAGGGTGTTACCGGTAAAGGCCGTTGATCAACCTCATCGACATCCTGATCCTGATTGCCACCGTGGTCGGGCTCGCCAACGGATACCGGCGCGGATTCTGGCTCTCCCTCGCCCAATACGTGGGCCTGCTGGTCGGCGTCCTGCTCGGCGCGGCTTCCGCACGGATCGTGCTCGACTACCTCGGAATCAACAACGCCAGCGCTCGGCCGCTCGGCGCCGTGCTCGTGCTGGTCATCGGCGGAAGCCTCGGCTCGAGCATCGGTTTTGCGGTCGGCGAGCCCATCCGGCGCAGGATCCTGCGCACCGGCGTCCACACCTCTACGGATTCTGTAGCGGGCGCCGCCCTTTCCGCGTTCGCCGTGCTCCTGATGTGCTGGTTCCTCGGCCTCAGCTTCTCGCGCGGGCCAAGCCCCGAGATCGCGCAGCAGATCCAGAGGTCGGTCGTGCTGCACGGGCTGGATTCGATAGCGCCGCGCCCGCCGCCATTTCTCGCAAGCGTGGAGCAGGTCCTGGCAGGTGTGCAGTTTCCCCCGGTCTTCGCCGGCCTCGAGCCGACGCTGCCAGGCGCCCTACCGGTGCCTTCGTCCATTGACACCCCTGGCGTGAAGCAGGCGGACCAGAACGTCGTCAAGGTTTCGAGTCTTGGATGCGGCGGCATCGTGACCGGCAGCGGATTTCCCCTCGGCAGCGGTTACGTGATCACCAACGCGCACGTGGTCTCGGGCACGACTTCGCACGCGATCCAGAAGGTCGACGGCACGACCCTGCGCGCCGAAGTCGTGTACTTCGACCCGGAACGCGACGTGGCGGTGCTCTACGCGCCGGGCTTCACTGCGCCCGGGATGGCGTTCGCCCCCGCGCAGCGCGGCACGCAAGGCGCGGTCATCGGTTATCCGGGCGGACAGGGGGAGAAGACCGTCCCCGCGGTGGTCGACGGCGCGGTGATGGCCGAAGGCCGCGACATCTACAACCAGAACTTGATCACGCGCCAGATCTACGTCCTCCAGGCGACCGTGCGGCCGGGCAACTCAGGCGGGCCGCTCATCGACCTGCAGGGCCACGTGCTGGGCATGGTGTTCGCCACGTCGGCGAGCGACCCGAACCAGGCTTACGCGCTCACCGATGACGAGATCGCGCCCGACATCCGCGACGCCGAGTCGAACCCCTCAGTCAAGGACACGAGCCACTACGAGTGCGCCGCCTAGACCGATTCTGACTCGGGCTTAGCCTCCTCGATCAGCATCACGGGAATCCCGTCGACGATCGGATAGACCACCTTGCAGCTGGGACACCGCAGCTGATCAGGCGCCTTGAACTCCACTTTGGTGTGGCACTTGGGACAGGCCAGGATTTCAAGCAGTTCTTGAGAGATCACGCGCGCATGGTAGTACGGTTGCGCCTGTGATTTTGAGGCGGCTCTACCTCTACCTGGTGAGCGCCGCGGCGCTGGGCCTTTTGGCGGCCGGCCTCTCCCTTCTCGGCGCCACGGTCCTGCTTTTCGTCTTCAACGATCCATCCGCCGATTCCAGCCGCGCCCAGCTCGCCATCTTCACCGCGATGACCGTGGTCGCAGCCCCGGTCTGGGCGGTCCATTTCTGGTTTGCCCGCCGCTTCGCGATGCGCGACCCGTTCGAGCGGGCGTCGGCGCTGCGCCGCCTCTACCTGTACTTCGCCTGCCTGGTGACGGCCCTCGTGGCGACCCAAACACTCGCCTACGCGCTCGCCATGGCGCTGCAGCCAGTCCTCGACAACCAACAGGGAAGTTGGCTAACCGCCGCTCAGCTGGGCTGGGCGACCTTAGTCCTGGTGGCGATATTCGCCTTCCATTTCTGGACCGCGGCGAGGGACCGCGCGGCGGTCGGCGAGGAGGGCGCCTCGGCCACGCTGCGGCGCTGGTACATGTACATCGCGCTGCTTTCCGGTCTGCTCATGATGCTGACCAACACCGCACTGCTGCTCCAACAAAGCTGGGCGCAGCTGGTCGTGGGCACGTCAACAACCGCCTTTCCCAAAGGCGGCGTCTCCGTGTCAGCCCTCGCGTTTGCCGCCGGTCCGACAATCGCCGGCGCGGTCCTCTGGGGCTTCCACGCGCGGGCGATCGCCTTGCGTCACCTGTCGGACGACCGCCACTCGACGCTGCGCGCCCTCGCGGGATTCATCGCCGTGGCCAATGCGATGGTGTACGCCCTGTTCGGCGCGAGCCAGATCCTCTACTACGGCCTGGCGCGTCTTCTCGGCGTCAGCGACCCCGGCGGCGCCGGGACCAACGTGCTGGCAGCCGTGGGAGCGCCCGGCTCGCTTCTCCTCGTGTGGGGAGTGGCCTGGTTCCTGGTCAGCCGCCGCCTGGCGCGGGATGCCGGAACGCAAGAAGCCGACCGGCAGGCGGGCGTGCGGCGCCTGTACACCAACCTGGCGGCGCTGGTCTCCCTCGTCGTTTGGGCGATCGGCGTGGGCGGTTTGCTGTGGACGCTGGCCGAGCAGCTCGAGGCGCCGATCATCGGCGTCCAGGCGCACGATTGGAGAGACCCGGTCAGCTTGTGGGTCACGCTGCTGGTCGTCGGCGCCGGCGTGTGGGTCGCCCACTGGCGCCCGGCGCCATGGGCCGCCGACCGGCAGTCGCTCAGCCGCAAGCTCTACGTCTGGGCCGCCCTTCTCGGCAGCATCCTTGCCGTCCTCGGCGGTGGAGTGGGGATGCTCAACTCTCTTCTGCAGCAGGTCTTCAGCGCCCATCCGCGACTGAACGACACGAACAACCTCGACTTCGGTCATTACCTGGCCGTGATCGTGGTCGCGGCCGGCGTCGGCTTCTACCACTGGCGCGTGCTGCGGGCTGACGCGGCGTCGCGACCACCCAGGGCAGCCGTCGCGCCGGCACCCGCCGCCGCGGCCGTCGCCGTCGTTGCGACACCGTCCGCGGCGAAGGAGGCTGCGCCCGCAGCGGAGACTCTCGGTCCGCACGCCCGCCGCTACATGCTGATCGTCACCGACGCGACCGACGACGATGTCCACCAGGCGCTGGCGGAGCTCCCACCGCACGCCAGCTACAAGCTGACACCGACTGAACAGACCGTTGACGGACGCTGACGCCCAGGCGTATCTCGACCTGGTCGACTGGCGGCGACGCGTCGGCGACCTCTACCGGACAACTGGACCGGACGCGCTGAGGCGATTCCGTCTGGGACGCGACCAGCTGTTTCGCGACCATCCGCAGACGCCCATCGAGCCCGAGGAGCGCGAGGCGTTCTCGGGCTTGCGCTACTTTGAGCACGATCCCGCATCTCGCGTCACGGCGCACTTCGAGGCGGGCGATGGGAGCGAGCTGGTGATCGACACCGGCGGCGAGGACGGCGCAGTGCGTTATCGCCGAGCCGGCAGGCTCGAGTTCACTCTGCTCGGCCAGTCCTGCGCGCTCACAGTGCTCAGCCTCGTCCAGTACGCGGGAGGATTGTTCGTGCCATTTCGCGACCTGACTTCAGGCCACGAGACGTATGGCGGCGGCCGCTATCTCTTCGACACCGCCAAGGACACAGATGGACTCGTCCTCGACCTCGAGCCGAGATCGCCCGACGTGTTCATCGACTTCAACTACGCCTACAACGCGTCGTGCGCATACAGCCCGCGCTGGGCGTGTCCGCTCGCACCGCCGGAAAACCACCTCCAGGTCGCTGTGCGCGCCGGAGAGCTCGTCTACAAAAGCTAGGCTGGTACGGCGCTCCCGCGAACGGCCTTGATCAGCTCGCCCGCGCGCTCGATCGACTCCTTCGTCGAGAACACGTTGTTGTTGAAGGTGAAGCCGCCGAACCCCGCTTCCATGTACTGGGCGATCACCTCAGCCGCCTGGGGCACGGTGGCGACCACCGCCATCGCGCGGCGCTCCGGGTGCAGGCTGTCGACGATGGCCTTGGCGTCCTTCTCGTTGTCCGCGAGGACAAGCATGAGACCGACGGTCAGCAGCACCTCGGACGGATCCCGGTTGACCGCGGCGCAGTGCTCCTCAAAAACCTTCTTCTTCCGCTTGAGGTCTTCGAGGTTGCCGCCGAACCAGTGACCCATGTCGCCGTGTTGGGCGAGGATGCGCAGCGTCCGCCGCTCGCCGCCGCCGCCGATCAGGATCTTCGGGCCTCCTGGCTGAACCGGCCTCGGCACGTTGAGCGCGCGCTCGATCCGGTAGTGCTTGCCTTCGAATGACGGCCGGTCCTCGGTGAACATCAGCCTGGCGATGGTGACCGCCTCGTCGAGTCGGTCCATACGCTCCTTGATCGGCGGAAACTCGATGCCGTAGCCCCTGTGCTCGTCTTCGTTCCAGGCTGCCCCAATGCCAAGAATGGCGCGACCCTTGGAGATGACATCGAGCATCGTCACCTCTTTGGCCAGCAGCGCGGGGTTTCGGTATGTGACACCGGTGACGAGGGTGCCGAGCTTGACGCGCGAGGTCTGCGTCGCCAGCGCGGCGAGCGTCGTGTATGCCTCCATCATCGGCTCGGTCTCCGGACCGATGCCCCGTATCTGATAGAGGTGGTCCATCACGGTGACGAGGTCGAAGCCGGCTCTCTCGGCCGCCTTCGCGTTCTCGACGACACGGTCGAAGAGTTTGTCGTTGGGAACGCCGGGAAACGTGAAGCTGGGCATGTGAAATCCGAAAAAAGCAGCCATGCTCATGACAATACCGGCCCCAGGATTACCATTCCATGGGTGGCCTGGAAAACCCTGGTCGGCATCGGCATCGCCTTCGTCGTCTTGATGTTCGGGACCGTCCTGGTCTTCGAAGCCTTCGACCGCAACTCGCACTCCGCCAGCGACACCATCCGGCCGTTCGTGATCACCATGGCGCCGGTGTGGGCGGTCGCGATCGCCGCCGCGAGGGTGCTCCTCCGGGGGAACCGAGACTAGGCCCAGAACCCGAGCCCTATAGATAGAATTTGTAGGGTTCGGCTGTGGCTATAGAAGAATCCCGTAACGGGAAACCGAGTGGCATCCAGCTCGTCCAGGTCGAGGGTTTCCTCGAGGTGGCTCGAAGAGGCAGCGTCAGCCGGGCCGCCGAGGCACTCTTCATCACCCAGCCGACCCTGACCGCCCGGCTCCAGGGCCTGGAGCGCGAGCTTGGCACGCCGCTGTTCCTCCGTACGCCACACGGGATGCGCCTCACCGACGCCGGGCGCGCCTGGATCCCGTTTGCCGAGCGCGCGTTGCGCGCGCTGGTCGACGGCCGGGACGCTCTGGAGCAGGTGATGACTGCGTCGGCGGGCCACCTGATGATCGCGGCCGCGCCTGCCGTCAGCACGTACGTGCTGCCCGAGCTGCTCGAGCAGTTCGTCGGCGAGCATCCGCGGGTCGAGGTCTCGGTGCGGACGGGGCATTCCGAAGACGTGGTCGAGCTCGTGCTGCGCGACGAGGTCCAGATCGGGCTGGGCCGCGCGATTCGCCACCCCGACCTTGAGCTGCGGCCTTTCCACACCGAGGACCTCGTGCTGGTGTGCGCGCCGGACCACCCCTTCACCGGAAGGCCATCGGTCGCGATGTCCGAGGTCGCCGGCCAGAAGCTGATCATGTTCGACCGGACGTCGAGCTACTACGAGATCACGCAGGGGGCGTTCCTCTCTGCAGGCGTCAGCCTGCGCGGGCTGATGGAGCTGGACTCGATCGAGGCCGCCAAGAAGATGGTCGAGCGCGGCCTGGGCGTCGCGCTGCTGCCAGGGACGGCTGTCGCGCGCGAGGTGGCCGGCAAGACCCTGTGCGTGGTCAAGATGAAGGACGCCCCGCCGATGCAGAACTCGATCGTCGCTTACCGGCGCCGCGACGCGGGCAAACCTGAGGGAATCGTGGCCGCATTCCTGGAGCTGCTCGAAGCCAGATAACGCTCGAGCGACGAGATTTCTACATCGGAATGTTTGATGGGTTCCATCAAATCAATCAATTGGACTTATATCAGCCTAGTTGCTAACTTGGGCCTCATGGACAGCGACCAGCGAACCGCAGAGGCGGAGCGCGAGCCCTCCACGCACGAGTGCGAGTGCCCCGAACCCTGCAACTGCGATCACGACAACGAGTAGTCCCGCGGACTCTCGGCGTTAGCCACACAAACCTGATCTCAAGGAGGCCCTAATGGATCTCGTCTCCACGCCCCTCCTCCCCGAGGGCTACAAGGTGCCGGCTTCGCGGAACGAGCCGCCGTCAAAGCGCCTGCGCCGCATGCTGGCGGAGAAGCCCTACGTGTTTGCGCCCGGGGTATACGACCCGATGGGCGCGCAGCTGACGATGTACCACGGCTTCGACGCCGTGTACTTCAGCGGTTATTCGTTCGCGATCGGCCACCTCGGCACGACCGACATGGACCTCTACTCGTCGGTCGAGATCGCCGACGGCGCACGCAGGACGGTGAGCGCGCTGCGCAAGTTTCAGCTGACCATGGCAATGGGCGACCCCGAGAAGAAGGTGGCGCCCATCCACCTCGAGATCCCACCCGTCGTCGTCGACATGGACGCCGGCTACGGAAACCTGTTCAACGTCCAGCGCACGATCGAGCTGTACGTCAACGCAGGCGTCGCCGCGGCGCACCTCGAAGACCAGGTCATGCCGAAGCGCTGCGGTCACATCGCGGGCAAGGCGCTGATCTCGGCGGACGAGTTCGTCGGCAAGCTGAGGATGATGCGCAGCGCGGCCGACGACCTCGGCCACAAGGATTTCATCATCATCGCGCGCACCGACGGCGTGTCGGCCACCGAGGCACCCGAGTCCAAGCGCGGCCTCGAGCTCGCGGTGGACCGGGGCCTCCGCTACCTCGACAGCGGGGTGCCCGACCTGCTCTGGTGCGAGTTTCCGACCGCCGAACGCGGCCCCACCGAAGAGTTCTGCAGCCAGATCCGAAAGCGTTTCCCGGCGGCGCGCTTCGCGTTCAACTACTCGTCGTCGTTCAAGTGGTTCAACGAAAAGAACCCGATCACGTGGGATGAGCTCGGCATGCTGGGCGTCGGATTCATCTTCATCACGCTCGCGCTGCAGCACGCGGCCGGCTACGGCATGTCGATCCTGCTCGACGACCTTAAGCAGTCGAAGGAAGGCGGCTACATGGACCTCCAGCGCAAGGAGTGGGCGGAGGGCGTGGACGTTCCAACCCGCTCGCACCACAACTTCACGGGTGTGCCCTACCACCACCACGTGGGACGGGAGTACGGAGCGTCGAGGCTGAACGGAGAGATGGACGAGCATCTGGAGATTTCGAAGGTCGTCTAGAGGAAAGTAAGGCTGGTCTTCCCCACGGAGTGGGGAAGTACCGCCGCTTGCGGCGGGGATGGGGCTGCCCACGAACGCACAGTAAACTTCGCCCGGAAGGGCGAGCGTGATTCTCTATCCGTTCCGCTATCTGTGGTGGCTGATCTCGAGCGTCCGCCGCTCGATAGGCAGGCCGCCTGAGTTCGTCATGTTCGTTCTTGAAGAAGACCTTCCCGCACTGCCGGATCCGCCGCGACCTCTCTGGCAGCGCTTCACCGGGCGGCCGCGGTTGAGCGTGAAGGAGCTCGGCGTACGCTTCGACAGGGTCGCCCGCGACCGGCGGATCAAGGGCGTCGTCCTTCACCTGCGCCCAGCCGGGATGCCGATGTCGACGCTCCAGGACGTGCGCGAGCTGATAGCTACGTTGCGAAAATCGGGCAAGCGAGTCGTGGCGTGGGCGCCGTCGTACAGCACCGGCACCTACTACGTGGCCTGCGCGTGCGACGAGATCCTGATGATGCCGACCGGCATGATCGGCGCGCTCGGATTCGCGACCACGGGAATGTTTCTCGCCGACGGCCTCGCTCGATTCGGCCTGGGCGCGGATTTCATCCAGGTCTCGCCCTACAAATCGGCGGCCGACCCTCTCACCCGATCGAAGATGTCGGACGAGCTGCGCGAGCAGCTCACATGGCTGCTCGAATCGCAGCACCAAGAGTTGGTGAGCGCGATCGCGGAGGCTCGGCTGGTGGACGAGGCGGGCGCGAAGCACCTCATCGACCGCTCGCCGTACGGCGACGACACGGCAGTCGAGGAGCGAGCCGTCGACCGCGTGATCGCGGAGGAGGATCTCCCTGCGCACCTGGGCCGCGAAGCGGGAAGGCCGGTGACGATCGGCACGTGGGAGCGGGCGCAGAGCAAGATGCGCGCGCCCGCTCCCACACTGGGTCGTGGCAAATATGTGGCCCTCCTGCGGATCGAGGGCACGATCATGGACGGCCGGTCCGGCCGGCTGCCCGTGAGACCTCCGGTCGACATCCCGCTGGTCGGCGAGGATCGAGCCGGCGACCTGAGCGTGGTCCATCTCGCCCGGCAGGTCGCGGCCGACAAGCGCGCCGCGGCGGCCGTGCTGTACGTGAACTCGCGTGGCGGATCCACAACCGCCTCGGAAGCAATGAGGCGAGCGCTCCAGGGCATCGCCTCGCGCAAGCCCCTGGTCGTCGTCATGGGACCGGTGGCGGCATCGGGCGGCTACGACGTCGCGACTCCTGGTGCATGGATCATCGCCCGGCCGAGCACGCTGACCGGGTCGATCGGAGTGCTCGGCGGCAAGATCGTGACCGGCGGTCTGTGGACGAAGCTGCTGTTCAACCGAGAGACGATCGCGTTCGGCGACCGCGCGACGCTCAACAGCGACGAGAGGCCGTACTCAGATGAGGAGCGCGAGATCGTGACCCGGGAGATCGACCATCTCTATCGAGGATTCCTGGAGGTGGTCGCCAGGGCACGAAAGATGACGCCAGACGAATTGCAGCCAATCGCCCAGGGGAAGGTCTGGACCGGGCGTCAGGCGTTGGAGCGCAAGCTGGTCGACGAGCTGGGCGGCCTGGAGGCCGGCGTGGTCAAGGCTCGCACCCTGGCGGGGCTGCCGGCGAGCGCACCCCTCCGCGAAGCCCGCGGCCCGAGGCGAATGATCCCGCCGCTTGCCGAACCGACGCCCGCAGGCGGATGGTTCGGCTATCTGCTGGAGGGCCTGACGCTGCTGAACCGAGCGCCGGCGCTGGCAGTGATGGAGTACCTACCCGGCGAACTGACTTAAGGCGCCGGCCTGCTTCTTAACAGGCCAGGTTGACGCCGAGCTTTCGCAAACCTAAGTTGAGCTGAGGTACGGACGGCTAGGGGGAGGAAGCCAAGAAAGAAGGGAGGGCCCCGCCAGGGGTGCGCCGTCGCGATTCCGCACCGTTGGCGCCACCGGTCTGTATCGCCACCGGAAATTCCACGTCTTTGGCGCCAGAAACGGCTATCGACGCCGGAATTGGCCGATTTTGGCGCCAAAAACGCCTTCCACGCCGACGGAGCTCACGAATCGAGCGGCGGCAACCTCCACGGCTGGCGCTCGCGCACGACCGAATAAACCGCCTCGACGATCGTCTCCCGGTTCGGCTTGGTGAAGTAGTCCCCGTCCGGCCCGTACGCCGGCCGGTTCGGTGACGCGGCGAGTGTGCGCGGCGCCGCGTCCAGGTGCCACCAACCCTGCTGCACCTCCAGGATCTGCTGGAGCATGAACGCCGACGCCCCACCCGGCACATCCTCGTCGAGGCAAATCAGCGCGCGCGTCTTGGCCACCGACGAAACGAGGGTCTGGTTGATGTCGAACGGGTTCAGCGTCTGCACGTCGATGACTTCACACGAAACGCCAAGGCCCTCCAGCGTCGCAGCAGCGTCGAGCGCAATAGCGCAGCACGCGCCGTACGTGACCACGGTCGCGTCCGTACCCGAGCGCAGCACCTCCGGCACCCCGAGCGGAACGGTGAACGACCCGATGTTGTCCGGAACCCGCTCCTTCAAGCGGTAGCCATTCAACACCTCGATCACGATGCCCGGGTTGTCGCCCTGGAACAGCGTGTTGTAGAAGCCCGCTGCCTGAGTCATGTTGCGCGGCACCGCGATGTAGATGCCCTGCAGCGCGTTCATCAGGACCGACATCGGCGATCCCGAGTGCCAGATCCCGACCAGGCGGTGTCCCTTGGTGCGGATGACGACCGGCGCCTTCTGCCCGCCGACCGTACGCCAGTGCAGCGTCGCGAGGTCGTCGGCCGCAACCTCCAGCGGATAGAGAAAGTAATCGAGGTACTGGATGTCGCAGATCGGGCGAAGTCCCCGCATCGCCGCGCCGATCGCCTGACCCAGGATCGTCGCCTCACGGATGCCGGTGTCGGTCAGGCGCAGGTCCCCATACTTCGCCTGCAGTCCCTCGAAAACGAGGTTGACGTCGCCCAGGCGCCCCACGTCCTCACCGATGACAAAGATCCGCGGATCTCGCGCGAAGTTGGCGTCGAAGTTGCGGACGAGGATCTGCCTGCCGTCGACCATAGGCGACTTCTCTGAGTAGACCGGCGCGACGACCGGCACGTTGAGCGGCGACTCTGGCGAGCGGCTGTACAGAAAGGAGTTGTAGCGCTCGTTGTTCTCGTTCCGGTATTCCTGGACGAACTTCGCCAGCTCGGCCCGCGCGGGCGACTCGATTCCGCGCAGCTGATGCAGGGCTCGGGACGCGCTGGACATGACGAGCGAACGCGTCACCTTGCTCGCGTCCTCGAGCGAGCTTGTGATCTCAGCCACCTCCGGCATGTCCACACGCCGGAGGAGCGCCACCGCGCGGTCCCGCTCGGCGCGAATCGGGGCCTGGAACGCGTCCCACGCCAGGTCTCGCGCCGCCTCGACCGACTCTTTGTCCGCCGCCTCCCAACCCTCGAGCTGCGATTCGCTTGCGACCCCGAACTCGATGATCCAGTCACGCATCCTGGCCACGCAGTCGTACTCGTTCTCGAACCGCAGCCGTTCCTTCGACTTGTACCGCTCGTGGCTGCCACTGGTCGAATGGCCCTGCGGCTGCGTCATCTCCGTGACATGGATCAAGGCGGGCTTGTGCTCGCGGCGCACCTTGTCGATCGCGGTCGCGTACGTCTCGATCAGGCTCGCGTAGTCCCAACCACGCACCACGTAGATGTCCATCCCGGGCCGGTCATCGGGCATGAAGCCGCGCAGGGCATCGGAGATCGAGGCCTTGGTCGTCTCGGCTGTTATGGGAACGGAGATCCCGTAGCCGTCGTCCCAGACCGACATCGCCATCGGCACCTGGAGCACGCCCGCTGCGTTGATGGATTCCCAGAAAAGGCCCTCGCTCGTGGCCGCGTCGCCGATGGTTCCGAACGCGACCTCATTGCCGCTGACCGAAAAACCCTCCTGTGAGCCCTTGAGCTGGGGGTTGTCGCGATACAGCTTCGACGCGTAGGCGAGGCCAACCAGCCGCGGCATCCAGCCCGCCACGTTGGATACGTCCGCGCTCGAGTTCGGCGTGTCGATCGAACGCGCGTAGCGGCCGCCATCCTCGAGAAACCGAGTGGCGAAGTGGTTGCCCATCTGGCGGCCGCCCGACGCAGGTTCGGCCTCGAGGTGCGCGTTGCCGTAGAGCTGGGCAAAGAATTCGCGCACGTTGGACATCCGCGTCGCCCACATGAAGGTCTGGTCGCGGTAGTAGCCGGCGCGCCAGTCGCCCGGGCGAAATGTCTTGGCCATCGCGATCTGGGCGACCTCTTTGCCGTCGCCGAAGATGCCGAAGGTCGCGTTGCCGCGCAGGACCTCCGCCCTGCCGATGACGCTCGCCCGACGGCTGCTGTAGGCCAGTCGGTAGTCGGCGATTATGGCTTCGGCGGTCAGGGAGAACTTCGAGTTGCGAAGCGCGCGCGCCACAGCTTGCAGGTTAACGCTCGAACGCGCCAAAAGTCCTCGGCGACGGTCGTTAGGCCGAGCTGACGCGCTCCTCTTCTTGCTCCCGGCGCAGCAGGCCCGGCCGGCTCGCCTGGAGGGCTTCCTTCATGTGGACGTAAGCCTTCGCAAGCTCGCCTCGCCGCTCCAGGATCTCGGCGTAGACCCCGTGACACTGGAGCAGCCGCTCGCGCATGCCCAGCTTCTCAAACCCTCGGATCGCCTGCTCGAACTCGCCGTCGACCTCCGCGTGCTCGCCGCGGCGGTCGGCGATGCGCCCCAACCACACATGCGCCTCGGCGACGCTCGCCCCCTCTTCGAGGCGCTCGGCCAGCTCCAGAGCTTGCCGCGCCATCTCGTGCGCCTCGCCGATCTTGCCCTCCTCGATCGAGAGCTCGCACAAGCTCAGCAGGACGTGGCTGCGGCCGAACTCGAGGTCAGCTTCGTCACACAGCGCAAGCGCGCGCTCGAGGTGGCGGCGTGCTCCGGCGAAATCGCCACGCGACATCAGGACGAGGGCAAGGTTGTTCTCCGACCTCGCGAGCGCGATCCGGTCGCGCAGCACCTCGAGAAGAGCCACGGAGCGCATCGCGTACCTGGCCGCCGCTTCGACCTCTCCGATCTCGTGATAGGCGCTGCCCAGACCGCTGTACATCCGGGCGACCCGGCGCAGGTCGAAGACCGCGCCGCCGGCCACGATGGCTTCCTCGTACGCGGCGACCGCACGGTCCGATTCGCGGTTGGCGACATAGACGCTGGCCAGGATGCCGAGCAGCCGGGCTTCGGTGGGGGCGGGCACCGGCTTGAGGCCGCGACAGACTGCCAGGGCCTTCAGGGCGAGGGGCAGGGCGTCCTTCGACTGCACGACATTGGCCAGTGCAGCCTGGGCGCCGATGCACTCGGCCAGCATCACGCCGTCGTTCACGGCCTCGAAATGCGCGCGCGCATCCAAAAGTAGCGCCGACGCCCGCTCCGGCTGCGCCGAGCCGAGGTGAGCCTGGGCCAGGAAGTAGCGGATTCGCCCGAGACGAAAGGCGGACGTGCCCCGCTCGAGCAGCGTCGTGCCCAGCTTGATGGCCTCATGGTTGCGGCCGTCGGCGACGAGGGCCTCCAGCTCGATGAGGCTCGC
>VBDS01000099.1 GCA_005889085.1 Chloroflexota bacterium
GCACGCGACGACTGTGACGCCTGCGGACCTGATGCGGTCGAGCGCCGCGACGTCGCGCGGGTCGAGGTGCAGCTGCATGTCCAGGATCGTGCCGTCCAGGTCCAGCGCCAGCAATCGGTAACGAAGTGCGAGAGGGGGTGTGGTCGGGGGCGTCGGCGGCAAGTTCGGTGTCAGGGTGACCCAGATCCTAGGCGCGGCCGAGCACCGCAGCGCGCGCGTCGCGCATGCGTAAGCGAGGAGCGCAGGCCGCAACGACGGAGATGGGTCGCACTGGCGCCGAAGGTGCGTCGACGATCCCCGACCACGCCCCCACTATCGCTTGACCTCGGGGTTGAGCAGGTTTGGCGGACGGCCGCCCCGCACTGCTGTCGCCATGTTGCGCGCCGCCATGGCCGACATCTCAGACCGCGTGCGCACCGTGGCGCTTGCGATGTGGGGAGCAAGCACGACGTTTGGCATGGGGATCAAGCCCGGGTGCACGGCGGGCTCGCGTTCGTAGACGTCGAGTCCGGCACCGGCCAGCTTCTTCGCCCTGAGCGCTTCGACAAGCGCGGCTTCGTCGATCACAGGGCCGCGCGAGGTGTTGATCAGGATGGCGTTCGGCTTCATCGCGTTGAACTGCGCCGTGCTGATGAGGTGCTGGGTCTCCTGCGTGAGCGGCACATGGACAGATATGAAGTCCGACTCCGCAATGAGTCTGTCGAGGCTCGATCGCTTGGCGTTCAGCTGCAACTCAGCTTCTGGAGGGAGGGGCTGCGGATCGTAGTAGAGGACGCGCATGTTGAAGCCCTTCGCGCGGTGGGCGACACCGCGCCCGATGCGTCCGATGCCGACGATTCCGAGCGTGGCGTCGAACACGTCGTGGCCGAGCATCATGTCGATCGCCCAGCCGTGAAATCGACCGGAGCGCGTGAAGCTGTCCGCCTCGACGATGCGGCGGGCGGTCGCCATGAGCAGCGTGAACGCGAAGTCCGCCGTCGCGTCATCCAGCACGCCCGGCGTATTGGTGACCATCACCCTGTGCGCGGTGGCCGCGGGGACGTCGATGTTGTCGAAGCCAACCGCCACGTTGCTCACGCACTTGAGACCGGGCGATGACAGGACTGTTTCTCGGATCGGATCCATCAGCTGGCTGACGATCCCCATGCAGCCCTCAGCTGCTTGGCGGATGTTGGCCTCATCCAGGGGGCGGCCTTCGGGATAGGCAATCACGTCGGCTGCCTCGGCCAGGATGGCGGGACCCGGGTCGAGGATCGGATGCATCAAAAGGACGCGGGGTCGCCCTCCGGTGCTCATGGATTCAGTCCCAGCTCCTGTGCGATCGGCTTCAGGGCATCGCGGACGAACTCCACGTGCTCATCGAACGGTACACCGAGGACCTCGGCGCCGGCGATGAGCTCTTCGCGGTGAACTCCGCGCGCGAAGGCCTTGTCCTTCATCTTCTTGCGCACGGTGCTGGCCTCGACCGAGCTCAACGACTTGTCCGGTTTGACCAGGGCGCACGCGATGATGAAGCCGCACATCTCATCGACTGCGTAGAGCGCTTTGCGCGCGTTGGAGTCGCGCGGCACGTCCAGGTAATCGGCGTGCGAGGCGATGTCCTGCAGCATGTCCTCGGGCCAGCCTTTCTCGCGCAGCATCTGCATTCCGCGCGTCGGATGCTGCTCGGGCGTCGGGCCGGACTCGTAGTCCCAGTCGTGGATCAGGCCGAGCACCGCCCAGCGCTCCTGGTCCTCCCCGAAGCGCCGCGCGTAAGCCCGCATCGCGGCCTCGACGCTGCGCATGTGCCGGCGCAGCTGGTCGGACCTGGTCATGGACGTCACGAGCTCCCATGCTTCGTCTCGGGTCGGGGTTCTCAGCTCAAAATCTCCTTGAGGGCCGCCATCAGCCTCTCGTGTTGGTCACGGGTGCCGACCGTGATCCGGATCCAGCCGGCGATCGGCTCACGATCGTAATGGCGGACCAGGATCTTTCGCTCGCGCAGCGCGGCCACGACCTTGGCCGCAGGTTTCGGCGGTTTGGCGAAGACGAAATTCGTCGCCGATGGCACGAGCTCGAAACGCAGGGCTTCCAGCCCACTCGTCAGCTCGCCACGATTCGCGACCACCTCATCAACCACCTTCGTGTGATGGTCTTCGTCGGCGATCGCGGCGGCGGCGGCGACGATTGCCAGCCGGTCGACGTTGTAGGAGTCCTTTACCCCGTTGAGTGCTTCGATCAAGTCGGTTGGCCCAAGCGCGAAGCCGATGCGCATTCCGGCGAGGCCATACGACTTGGAGAACGTCCGGAGCAGCAGCACATTGTCGTAGCGCTCGAGCAGGGGCAAACACGATTCCGGCGCGAAGTCGACGTAAGCCTCGTCGATGACGACCACGCCGGAGGACGCCACCACGGCGGCCTCGACCAAAGGACGATCGAAGAGCGCGCCCGTCGGGGAGTTTGGGTTGACGATGAACTTCAGAGGGGCGGGATCTGCCCCGAGGCTTGGCGGCAGCTCCCACGGGAGCTCGGTTGGATGCCTCGACGCCACCGCTTCGTGGATGCGGCAGAGCGGCTCGAAGAGCGGGTATGTGGGAGTGGGAAACGCAACCGCGTCGCCCGCCCCGGCAAAGGCGCGAAAGCAAAGCTCGATCAGCTCATCCCCGCCGTTGCCGACGAGGACGTGCGAAGGATCCACCCCGAAGTGTCTGGCTATCGCATTGCGCGCAGGCGCCGAGCTCGGGCTCGGATAGAGGCGGAGCGAATCGTCGGCCGCTGCCTTGATCGCGTCGAGCACCTTCGGCGACGGGGGCAGTGGCGACTCGTTGGTGTTGAGCTTGACCCAGCCCTCGCCGTCGGGCGGCTGCTCGCCCGGAACGTAGGGCTGGAAACCGTCGAGGCTCTTCCTTATGAGGCTTTTCGGCATTCGAGCAAGAACGTTTCTAAAGCAAGCCGAGGGCTGACGTTTTGCTCGAGATAGCCGAGCGTGTCGTACGAAAGCTCGAGCAGCCGAGCCCACCGACCCTGCTCGCGGCCGCGGCTGCCAAGCATGCGACGCCGCAGCTCGATCTGCCAGCTGGCGATCGCAAACAAGGCGGGGTCTTCCTCCTCCCCCTCGCTGCGCCGCCAGCCCATCTGGGCCGCGTCCAGCTCCGCGGCGACGTGAAGGGGCACGTCCGCGGGTGCGCCGAAGACTTCCTCGAGGCGATGCGTCCAGACATGGTGGAGCTCGATCACCGTCTCGTCCCGCGCACGGCGTAGCGCCCAACCTGGCCGGCCGCCGGACAGCTCGGCCAGCAAACGTGCCCGCTTCGACTCGACGCCGTGGTCGTCGAGCAGCTTTTCGATCTCGGGTGCAGGCACGGGGTGGAAAAACACCCGCTGGCAGCGCGAGACGACGGTCGGAAGAACCACGAACGGATTGAGGCTGGGCGTCGTCAGGATGATGACGCGGTTGGGGTGCGGCTCCTCGAGCGTTTTCAGCAGCACGCCCTGGTCCTGGTCGCGCAGGCGCCCGACGTTGACCATCAGGGCGACACGCCGCGAACCGACGGCTGGCTTGAGGTTGAGAAACGCCTGCAGTGACAGCTCATGGAACTCTGGCGGCTTGTCGGGCAGGAGACGGATCTCGTTTATCGACAACGGCTTTATGCGGTCGTCCTCCCAGTAGTCAGGGTGCCTGGACAGCGGTGCCTCGTGGAGCAGAGCGGTCGCGAGGGCGCGGGCAGCTGTCGACTTGCCCAGTCCGGACTCGCCCACGAAGAGATAGGCGTGTGCGAGCCGGTCAGTTTTTACCTGTGAGCGGAGCTGGTCCAGCGCCTGCGAGTGACCAATGACGCCGTCGAATGGTTCTGTCACGGAACCTGGTGCGGTGCGGTGCGAGTGGCTTTCATCTCTCTTTCGCGCTCCAGGCGTTGGGCGCGCCCCTGCAACCACACCTCGCGGATCCGCTGCAGCGCGGTGAGGTTGGTCACGACCGCGAGCAGGAAGACGACGCCGTAGAGCACCGGGCCGCCGATGATCAATCCGAACACGGTGACCACGACTCGTTCGGGCCGCTGGAACAAACCCGTCTTGCATGTGAAGCCAAGACTCTGAGCGCGGGCACGGACGTAGCTGACGAGAAAGGAGCCGGCGAGCGCGGCCAGCGTCGCGAGCACCAGCCATCGCTCCAGCATGCCGCCGATGCTGACGAAGTAGGCCGCCAGCCCGACGTAGATCGCGCCTTCCGAGTACCGGTCGAGAGTCGAGTCGAGGAAAGCACCGTAGGGGTAGCTGGCCTTCGTCGTGCGGGCAAGCGCGCCGTCGAGGATGTCGCAGGTTCCAGCGAAGATGAGGACGATCCCGGCCCATCGCAATTGACCGAACGCGACCAGGCCGGCCGCAACGAAGGTCAGCCCCAGACCGACCACCGTCACCTGGTTCGGAGTCAGTGGCGTGCGGCCAAGCGCCGAAACCAGCGCCTCCGCGTGCCGGCGCACCCATGCCTCAAACCGCGTGGTGAACACCCGACACCTCCAGTGCCCTGGCCGGCTGAGCGGCCAGCGCTTTGCGCGCTTCCTTGTAAACCTCGACGACCTCGCCAGCGATCAGATCCCAGGAGTAGCGACGTGCCTTCTCCTGCGCGTAGTCGGCAAGCCGCGTACGGAGGTCGTGGTCGCGGGCAAGAATCACAAGCGAAGCGGCGAGCTCGCGCCAGTTCTTCGGCTGGACCGTGATGCTGTCCCGACCCGGCTCGAGCACGGACATGTAGCCGGGCACCTCCGTCGCCACCACCGGCAGGCCGGAGGCAAGCGCCTCGAGCAGCACGATGCCGAAGCTTTCCGCACCTGTCGCAGGAGCGCAGAAGATGTCCGCGCTGTCGTAGTAGCGCGGCTTCACCGTCTCTGGGACGTAGCCCGCCATCACGACGTTGGGCAGCCGGTGTCGCGCGACGTACGCCTCGACCCTGCCGCGCAGCGGTCCGTCGCCGACGATGATCAGGCGGCTGCGCGGAACCCGCTCGATGATGGAGTGGTAGGCGCGCAGCAGGTCGCCTAGACCCTTGCGCTTCTCGAGCCTTCCGACGAACAGGATGTTGAAGTTGTCGTCGCGCAGGTGCCGGATCGGCGGAAGCCCTGGCCGGTACACATTGAGGTCCACGCCATTGGGAATCACGCGCATCGGAAAGTCGGGGAAGTACCGGTTGACGAACGTACGAGCCGGCTCGCTGACCGCGATCGCGCGATGCAGGTGACCGAGGTAGGGCTGCAGCAACGGGCGGCCGTAGTAGTAGCCCACGTTCGAGTGCGCGAACGCGTGAAAAGTGCCGACGTTGGCGGTGGTCGACATCCGCAGCATGGTCATCGGCAGCGCCGGCATCAGCGGCTCGTGAAAGTGGAGGACGTCAAAACGCTCGTCGGCGATGATCGCCGCGACCTGGTTCGCTAGATGAAAGCTCAGCGTGATGCGGGCCACGGAGTCGTTCACGGGGATGGCGATGGGCCTGCCGATTCGGTAGAAGCGCGCGCTGTTGAAGTCGACCTCAGCCCGGCTCGACGGCGCGAAGATCCGCGTCTCATGACCGAGCTTCTGGAGCCGGACGGCAAGGTGGCGGACGTGGTCGTTCACGCCACCTGGCGACGCGAAGTCGTAAGGCGAGACAAGCCCGACCCTCATGGAGTGATTCTCATGGCGATCCGGCCCAGATCCGGTGCGGGACGTGCCACTGCTCCGGATGTTGCTGGATGAAGCGCTCGATGTTCCGCAGCAGCTGCTCGGTCGCGCTCACCTGGTCGGCTCGAGCGTTTCCTGTCGATTTGGCGTACACGAGGGGCGCGCCTTCGGCCATGTACGTATCGTCCGGCAACCGGTAGACGCACACCGGGAACAGCGGGGTTCCGAGTCGCAGGGCGATCGCGGCCGGACCCAGCGGTATTGGCGCCAGCTTGCCGAAGAACGGCATCAGGTAGCCGGTCCCCGTGATGTCGCGGTCGATGGCGGTGATCACCATCTCCTGCTCGTGCAGCGCTTCGAGGACGCGCCGGATGCCTCCGTGGTCGAGCGTCAGGACGCTGATCCCAAGACGCGCCCTCGTGTCGCGGTACCACTCGTACAGCGCCCTGGGCTCCAGCTCCTCGGCGAAGAAGCTCACGGGCGCAAGCGTCGCGGACCAGATCGCCGAAACAACCTCGTAGGAGCCCATGTGGCAGGACACGACGAGCACGCCTTTGCCGAAGGCGCGCGCCTCGTCCAGGTGCTCGAGGCCTTTGATCTTCAGGAGCGGGCGCATTGACTCGACGTGTGCGCTGGGCAGCTGCATCAGGTCGGCGTACGCCTTGGCGTGGTTGCGGAAGTTCAGCCAGGAGAGCTTGCGCAGCGCCGGCGGGTCCTTCTCCAGCTCTGGACACGCGACTTTGAGGTTGTACTCCAGCCGCGGTCGCGCGAGGGGCGAGAACCACCACGCGAACTTTGCCGCCAGGACTGCGAGCGCGTATGCCCAGGGCCTTGGGAGCCTCTCGACGAGCGACTGCACGATCTTGAAGGCGCGCCACGTCCATTCGCCCATCCCTCAGCGATTGAACATCGGACGGAACGCATACCACTGCTCGGGCCGCTCCTTGATGAAATCTTCGAACCTGTCGATCACGCGCTGCATCAGGTTTTCTTTGGTTTCGTTCGCAGACAAGGTGAGGGCCGGCTCGATGTGCACGTGATAGCCCCCGCCGTCCGCGTACTGGCAGGCTGGGAGAAGAGCGGCTCCGGATTTGATGGCCAATGCGGCAGGACCGCCGGGGACTATGGCACGCCGCCCGAAGAACCGCACGCCGACCCCCGGCCCCTGTTCGAGGTCGCACAGCAAGGCCACGACTCCGTTCGACTGGAGCGTCTCGGTGATGGCCCTGATCGCAGAGCGACCTATTGGAATGATGTTCAGTCCGAAGCTATGTCGCGTTGCGATGACCGCATCGTTTAGGGATCCTGGAAATCGATCGGCGACGGTCCAGATCCGGTAACCCATAGCGGCGGCATAGGCGCCGGACATGTCCCATGAGCCCATGTGCGGCGCGGCCATGATGACGCCGCGTCCGCCCGCGAGCGCCGCGTCGAGGTGCTCGCGTCCATCCACCGACATGCGCTCGATCACCTCGTCCGGCGAAAGGTCGCCCAGGACCAGGAAGTCGATCAGCATGCGGCCATAGTTCTGAAATGCACGCCTGGCGACGCGGGCCGCGCGCGGATCGGAACGGTCCACACCCAGCACGGCGGCATAGTTGTCGAGCGCAGCGCGGCGCTGCCGGACGTTGAGTAAGAACCATGCGGTCCCGCCGGGGGTCGCGGCTGCACGCCGCACCCCGGCAGGAACAGCGCGGAGCACGCGCGCGCTCGCGCGGTAGCTAGCGGCGAGCAGCTGCGGCCGGCTTCGCGCGGGCGACACGGCGGTCGCGCCCATTGACTCCCGCCTTATCACCTTCGATGAACTCCTCCACCAACCGCCTGGCCTCGTTGTCGCTGTACTGCACCGGGGGCGACTTCATGAAGTAAGAGCTCGGCGCCTCGAGGGCTCCGCCGATGCCGCGATCGAGCGCCAGTTTGGCGCAGCGCACGGCGTCGATCACGATGCCCGCCGAGTTGGGTGAGTCGACGACCTCGAGCTTCAACTCGACGTTTAGAGGGACGTCGCCGAAAGAGCGGCCCTCGAGCCGGATGTACGCCCACTTGCGGTCGTTCAGCCAGGGCACGTAGTCGGATGGCCCGATGTGGACGTTGTTCGCGCCGATGTCGTAGTCGAGCTGCGAGGTCACGGAGCGCGTCTTCGAGATCTTCTTGGACATCAGGCGCTCCCGCTCGAGCATGTTGAGGAAGTCGGTGTTGCCGCCGAAGTTGAGCTGGTAGGTCCGCTCGAGCTTCACGCCGCGGTCGCGAAAGAGACGCGTCAGGACCCGGTGGATGATCGTGGCCCCGACCTGGGATTTGATGTCATCGCCGATGATCGGCAGGCCCTTGTCCAGGAAGCGCTTCTGCCAGTAGGGCTCGCGCGCGATGAAGACCGGGATGCAGTTGACGAACCCGACTCCCGCGGTGAGGGCCTGCTCGACGTACCACTTGGTCGCCTCTTCGGAGCCGACTGGTAGGTAGCTCACGACCACGTCGGCTTTTGTCTTCTTGAGGATGCCGACCACGTCAGAAGTCTCACCGGGCGCCTTTTGCACGACGTCGGCCAGGTACTTGCCGATCCCATCGTGCGTCATGCCACGATTGACCTTCACGCCGGTCTTCGGCACATCGGAGAACTTCACAGTGTTGTTCGGCTTGGCGAAGATGGCCTCCGAGAGGTCGAGGCCGACTTTGTTCTTGTCGATGTCGAACGCGGCCACGAACTCGATGTCGCTGATGTGATAGCCGCCAAGGTCGACATGCATCAGACCCGGCACCGAGTCTTTCGGCGAAGCGTCGTGGTAGTAGTGAACGCCCTGGACCAGCGAGGAGGCGCAGTTGCCCACCCCCACGATGGCCACCCGTACTTTGCCATTGCGATGACCGTTCTTGTGATTGGCGCTCATGCCCCAACCTCCTCACGTACTTTCACTTTTCCGTTGTGCGGGATCCCCAGCATCTGGTCAAGGCGCTCACGGAAGCGCCTGATGTTGTCCACGTCGAGCGAACAGTAGACCTGGCGGCCGTCGCGCCGCGTTCGAATCACACCGCCCAGGCGAAGCGTCCGCAGGTGCCACGAGATGCGCGGCTGGCTCATCCGCAGGTGCTCGGCCAGGTCGTTGACGCTCACCTCGCCCGCCTTGGCCAGGCGCTCCAGGATGCGCAGGCGCGTCGGGTTGGCGAAGGCCAGGAAATGGTCTGGCATCTCGTTCCGAGGGTTCTGGAGAAACATAAAGGTTGCTTTATACGCGAGTCTAACGCATAAAGGTTCGTTTATGTATGGGCAGCCCCGCCGGGGACGATTACGGGCGGCGGACCAGGTCCAGGAACTCGCCCCGAGTCCGCGCGTCGCGCCTGAACGTGCCCAGCATGCAGGACGTGATCATGCGGCCGCCAGGCGTCTCCACCCCGCGCATCTCGATGCACAGGTGGCGCGCCTCGATGACCACGCCCACGCCGCGCGGGGTCAGCGCGCTATTGAGGGCCTCGGCGATCTCCCGAGTCAGCTGCTCCTGGATCTGGAGCCGGCGGGAAAACACCTCGACCAGGCGCGGGATCTTGCTCAGGCCGACGACTTTTCCCTTCGGCAGGTAACCGACATGCACGTGGCCGAAGAACGGCAGCATGTGGTGCTCACAGAGGCTGTAGAACGGGATGTCCTTGACCAGCACCATCTCGTCGTAGTCCTGGTCGAAGATCGCGTCGGCGATGACGTCTTCGGGCTTCATCCCATAACCGGACGTCAGCTCGCGAAGCGCGCGCGAAACGCGGTCCGGCGTCGCTTTGAGGCCCTGACGGTCAGGGTCTTCGCCTAGCTCGACAAGCAGCGTTTCGACCAGCTCTGGGATGGGATCTCGCGGCTTGGGCTTCGGCGTGGCCATGATTGCTCACACAATTTACGGGTTGGATGCGATCGCGGCTGCCCAGGCGCTTTCGGAGATTGGCTACCTGCTCCGCCAGGATCCGAAGGAAGTCTTTCGAGCCAAGGCCTTTTCGGCCGCCGCCTGGTCGCTCGCGCTCCAGCGTCCCGACCTGGCCGCGCTCCAGCGCGACGGCGCCCTGACATCGATCGAAGGCGTCGGCGCCGGAATCGCGAAGGTGCTCGCCGACCTGGTCGAGACAGGGCAAAGCCGCTACCTGGCGCGACTGCGCGAACAGATGAGGCAGCCCGCGCGCGAGGACGAGTCGGCCCTCGATTTCAGCCGCTACCAGGGCGACATCCACTCGCACACCGACTGGAGCGACGGCAGGGCGACCATGCTCGAGATGGCGCAGGGCGCGAAGGCCATCGGCTACCGCTATCTCGGAATCACCGACCACTCGCCTCGCATCAAGGTGGTCAACGGGCTCGACGCCGAGCGTCTCGTCGCCCAGTCGCGGGAGATGGCCGACGTCCAGGCGCGGGTCGAAGGGCTGACGCTTCTACAGGGGATCGAGGTCGACATACTCGAAGACGGCTCGCTCGACCTGCCGGACGCGGTGCTGGAGATCCTCGACGTGGTCATCGCATCGCCGCACGTCAAGCTGCGACAGGAGGCCACCGCGATGACCGAGCGCATGCTCAGGGCGGTCTCCCATCCTCACGTCGACGTCATCGGCCATCCGACTGGTCGCCGACCCGGATCGCGCGAAGGCGCGACATACGACATCGAGGCCGTGTTCAAGGAAGCCGCGAAACACGGAGTCGCGCTGGAGATCGATTGCGACCCCGCACGCATGGACCTCTCTCCCGAGATGGCCAGGCTTGCCCTCGAGTGGGGCTGCATGTTCTCGGTGGACGCCGACGCGCACGCACCGGCCGAGTTCGCTTACGTGCCGATGGCGCTCTGGATGGCGCGGCGGGCAGGCATCCCCGAGGATCGGATCCTCAACTTCCGTCCCACAGATGAACTTACGATGGCGCACGAGCGATGACCCAGATCGGAATCATGATCGAGGGCCAGGAAGGCCTCACCTGGGAGCGCTGGCGGCGCATCTGCCACGATGCCGACACCCTCGGCTTCGCGTCGCTTCGCCGCAGCGACCACCTCATCTCGCTGGCAGGTCAGTCTGATCGCGACTGCGTCGAGTGCTGGACGTCACTCGCCCTCGCGGCCGAGTGGACGAAGCGGATCGAGTTCGGCCCGATGGTCACCCCGATGACGTTCCGCCCGCCGGCGGTGCTCGCGAAGATCGCCGCCGCGGTCGATGCGCTTTCCGGCGGACGGCTACTCCTCGGAGTCGGAGCGGGCTGGAATGAGAACGAGCACAAGATCTTCGACATCCCGTTCTACACCGAGCGCCAGCGCTTCGACCGGCTCGAGGCGGGCATCAAGACGATGCGCGACATATGGTCAAAGACGTTTCCCAAGCCTGGGCGTAATCCGATCCCACTCTTGATCGGCGGCAAGGGCATGAAGCGAACGCTGCCGCTGGCCGCCCGCGAAGCGACCGAATGGAACCTGTCCAAGCTGGACGCTGAGACATTCCGCGAGCGAAGTGCCGCCCTCGATCAGAGCTGCCGGAACATCGGCCGCGACCCATCGACGATCAAGCGGTCGGTCATGACGACCTACATCATCGGCCGCGACCAGGAGGAGCTTCGCGAACGAGCCCTGAAGCTCGGCGAGGTGATGGGCAGCTTGAAAGGCCAGGACGCCGACCAGGTCCTGGAGACGATGCGTCCGCGCGCCTTCGTCGGCACGCCAGAAGAGATCGCGAAACAGATGCGCGAGCACGCGAGCTTGGGGGTCGACCTGTTCATGCTCCAGCACTTCGCCCTGGACGACCGCGACGCGCTGCGCCTCATCGCGGAAGAGGTCCTCCCCGCCGTCGCCTGACGCGGCTCAGACGAGTTGGCCGATCGCGATCGACGCATGCTTCCGATCCTGCCGGGCCGTGAGCTCGCGCACCACCATGAGGCAGAACACCGCCGCGGCCACCAAGCCGATACCGCCGACCACATCGAGCACTGCCGCGCCCAGTCCGGTCAAACGCGACCCGAGGTTGCCGGCGTAGATTCCGATCAGCCAGGACATCCACCAAACCACGATCAGGACCGGCGGAGGAATGGCTCGTCGTGATCCTTGTGTAAGCCACCGCTGTGACGAGTCCGACCCCCGCCACGCGTCAAGCACGCTGCGCATGGGATGAAACCACGACACGATCGGGATGAAGCAGTAGACGACGCTGCGGGTCGCTGACCAATGCGGGTCAGGGGACCCGAGTGCCGGCATGTTGCGGATCACGCGATGCAGCCACATGCAGAAAAACACCGTCGCACTGATCAACGCGCCAAACCACAGCAACCCGGCGAGCAATGCAAGCAGTCCGATCAACAGCGACTGCTGGTCGTTCGGATTCGGTACGAGGTCGGTCATAAGGCTCGCGGCGGTTAGCAGGAGCGAGCCAGGGATGGTGGCGGCCAGGAGAATGGTCACGACCCCCGCCCGAAACCGGGCCGACTCATAGGGTGGCGCTGAAGGCGCCGGCATGGGGGCTCGATACGGGTTCGGCACCCATTGGGAGCCGTTCCACATCCAGAACCCGTCCGGCGAGATCTGCCCAGAGGGTTGCTGCACTGAGCGAGCGTAAGGTACGGAACGTGGACTTTGACCTGAGCCAAACCGAGAAGGCTTTTCGAGATGAGGTGCGCGCCTGGCTGAAAGCGAACGCGCCG
Source organism: Chloroflexota bacterium (assembly GCA_005889085.1). Taxonomy (GTDB): domain Bacteria; phylum Chloroflexota; class Dormibacteria; order Dormibacterales; family Dormibacteraceae; genus 40CM-4-65-16. Next base: position 12,275 of record VBDS01000099.1, read on the forward strand.
CGCGACCGCGATGGGCACGACATGAAGACTTTCATCGACAACCGCCGTGCCTGGCAGAGAAAGCTCCACGAGGCCGGTTACGTCGGCATCACCTGGCCCGAGGAGTACGGCGGCCGCGGCGGCAGCTTCCTGGATCAGCTGATCTTCAACGACGAGATGATCCTCGCGCACGCCCCGGAGCCGATCAACGTCATAGGCCTGGGCATGGGCGGGCCGGTCGTCATCGCGCACGGCACCGAAGAGCAGAAGAAGCGATACCTCGCACCGCTCCTCTCGGCGGAAGAGATCTGGTGCCAGGGCTTCAGCGAGCCCAACGCGGGAAGCGACCTGTCAGGCCTGCAGACACGTGCCGAGGACAAGGGCGATTACTACATCGTCAACGGCCAGAAGGTATGGACGACGCTGGCCCACGTCGCGAAATGGTGCATGCTGCTGGCCCGCGAACGCAAGGAGGCAAACCCACGCGACGCCCTCACCTATCTGCTGGTCGACATGGAGAGCCCCGGTATAGAGGTGCGCCCGTTGGTCCAGATCACCGGCGACGCGGAATTCAACGAGATCTTCTTCAAGGACGTCAAGGTTCCGAAATCACAGATCCTCGGCGAGGCCGGGAAGGGTTGGGCGGTGGCGATGACGACTCTGCTACACGAGCGCGGCACGCTTGGCCTGGCCCTGGCGACGCGCGCCCAGATCACCGCTTCTGAGCTGGCGGAGCGCGCGCGTAAGCTCGGCCGCGGCTCGGACCCGCTGGTGCGCCAGAAGATCGCGCAGCACACCATCGAGGCGCGCGCGCTCCAGCTGAACGGTTATCGCGCCGTGACCGCTGTGAAGCGAAACGGAATTCCCGGCCCTGAAGGATCGATCCTCAAATTGATGTGGTCTGAGCTCAACCAGCGCATGGCGGAGACGGCCGTGGATATCGGCGGCCCCGCCTCCCAGGTTGGCGATGGCGATGGCTGGAAGTACGAGTTTCTTCGCTCGCGGGCGAACACGATCGAAGCCGGGACGTCAGAGGTCTTGCGGAACATCCTCGCGGAGCGCGTGCTGGGACTGCCCCGCAGTCGGTAACCTCTAATCACATGACCGCTGTCGCCACCCAGGCGGCCGGCGCGACCGCCAGGAAGGGCGTCGACCGCGGCGTGATGGCCGTCTTCGCAGGCCTGCTGCTTGGATCGCTGGTCGCGTCGCTCAACATGACTCTCGTCGCGCCCGCCCTGCCAACGATCGTGGCCGAACTGGGCGGACTCGCCGACTACAGCTGGGTCCCGATCTCGGCGATGCTCGCCTCGACGATCGTGGTGCCCATCGCGGGCAAGCTC
>VBDS01000100.1 GCA_005889085.1 Chloroflexota bacterium
CGCTTCGTCAGCCGCAGGCGCCGGATCTCAGGCCCGATGTCGACGAGCTCGCTCGCACCCGTTCGCGAGGTGATCACCTCTGCCGCGTGGAGCGTCAGGTGGTCTTTCTCCACCCCGATCTCGGTGGATTCGCCAAGCGCGCGGGTGACCAGCGCGTAGGGGTCTTCGCCATCGCGCCAGGAAACCACTTGAGCGTTCGCGGCGTGGCTGCGCGCGCTCTCGCCCTCGAGCGCCGGCACTACGAGGATCGCCTCTTCGCGCCGGATGGCCAGCGCCATCAAGCGCTCAAACGGTTCGGCGTGGAAGCCGGTCAGATAAGCGATCGAAACCGGGCGCGTGACGTAGACCGCGTCGAGCTTGCGGCTCGCCATCCACCGGCGCACATCGGCGATCGGCGTCGCCGGTGCGACCGACTTACTCAATGCCCGTGATGCGCACGGTGTAGGCGCCGCCCGGCGTCCTGATCTCCACCTCGTCGCCGACGCGGTGCCCGATGAGCGCCTTGCCCAGGGCCGACTCGTAGCTAACGCGGCCGGCTTTGGGATCCGCCTCCGCCGGACCGACGATGCGGTAGGTCTCCTCGTCGCCGCCGTTCTCGCCGAAACGAACGGTGCTGCCCATCTCGACCACGCCCGTGGCGCGATGCTTCTCGATGATCACGTGGTTTTTGACGATCGCCTCGAGCTCTTTGACCCGAGCCTCCATCATGCCCTGCTCGTTCTTGGCCGCGTGGTACTCGAAGTTCTCAGAAAGGTCGCCCAGCTCGCGGGCGGCCTTGATCTTGGAGACGATCTCGGGCCGGCGCACGGTGGTCAGCTCGTGCAGCTCTCGCTCGACCGCTTCGAGGCCCTCAGGCGTGATGTGAACGTCGCTCATCTTTCGAGTCTAACCGTGGCCGGGCCGGTCTAACCGTGACCTGGCCCCCTCCGGCCGTATAGAGTCGCGGGCATGAAAAGGATCCTGCTGACGGTCGGCATGCTGCTGATGGGCATGGGCCTGGTCGGCGGCGCCGCCGCCGCTCTCGTCCCGACCTCGCTCATGCCACTCGACCAGGAGGTCGGAACCCACACTTCGGCCGCTGGGGCGGTCCTAGGTATCGGCCTCATGGCGGCGGCGGTCAATCCCGCCGGCAACGTCGGCTGGGTTCGGGCAGGCATCCTGTACGGGTTTGTCGTGCTCGCCTTCGAGGCCGGTTCCTACTTCCTGTGGCGGGCAAGCTTCCACCTTGGCCCGGTCATCTTCGGCCTTGGGTTCAGCCTGCTCCTGATCGCCACGTACCCCGAACGCAAGAAGCTCATCCCGACGACAGAGCGGAAGAAGACCACTCCGCCGACGCCATCCCTCGCTGTGCTCAACAATCCGCCGGCCGAAGAGGTCGACGCAAAGGGGCCGGACCAGACCCGTTAGGTCTTGGGAACCAGCGCCTGCACCTGCTCCATCCAGCGCCGCTGGAGCAGGAACGAAACTCCGTAGACCGCGCCGGCGAGAATCGCCCCCACGATTACCGCAACCACTGCGTGGATCGCGGATGGCGACAGCGGGCTCAGCGCCACGGCGTCGTCGCCGATCACCGCGCCGAGGGCAAGCGCAAGCGGCGTCATCAAGGGCACCAGCTGGAGCCGCCTCATCACCGGCGGCACCGGGGGCTCGACCCGCCCCACCATCCGCTGACCCATCACGCCCACTGACTTGACGTGGTGAAGGTGAGGGGTGACGGTCAGGACGACGTTGACCTGGTTGCCGGGCACCTGCTTCAGGCGCGCCGGGGGGACCAGGAACTGCTCCACGCCGCCGCGGGTCTGGACCATCAGCATGCCGAGGCCGACCGAGGTGCTCACCGAGCTCGCGCCAACCAGCTGGCCCTGAACCAGCCGCGGCTCCGCTTTCCGGTCTTTCAACGCGAGCCGGAAGCCAGGCGCGACGAAGCTCGCGAGCAGCGCGATTGGAAAGACCCAAGCGACCGCTGCCGCGACGGCGTCAGGCCACCCATAGATGCCAGGAAGGAAGACCAGGCACGCCGCGATGATGAGCACGCACACGACGGCGACGGCAATCGAGATGTAGCCAATGCGAATCACGTAGTCGGGCGAGTAGCCCTGCAGCATGCCTCCCGCCTGGACGAAGCGCTCGCGCTGCTTTCGAGTCGCGCCCTGGGCGTTGGAGGCGGCCGCCTTGGGCTGGACCTTCCGCATCTGCTGCCGGACCTGCCGGACTTGCTTTTTGCCCATCCCCTCAGATCGGGAGTGTATCCGGCGCGGGATATGTGATGCGGCCGCCTTCGACACGCGCGAAAGGCGTGACCTTGTGGATGGCCGGGTCAGCGGGCCCGGTGATGTGCCTCACCTCGACGCCGCGCACCGTGAGCGCGTCAGCGATGAGCGAACGGTGGCATCTCCAGGGCACCGCCTCAGCGCACATGATCGCGACTCGATCCGAGACCGCCAATACCTCGAGTCGATCGACGCCGTCCCAGAATTCACCAGATTGCATGTAGTCGGCATAACCGCGAAAGGAAACGTTGCGCCAGCCCTTGTTGATCGAATCCATTTTCGGCTTGCGCAGGCCACCGAGCTCGGGCATGTGGCGGTACGCGATTCCATGCTCTGGCAGAGCTCGCTCCAGCGCAGCTTTGGCGAAATGCGGCATCCGCCGCGACGCCGGCACTGTCCGCACATCGACCAGCAGGCCGACCTGATTGTGGCGAAGCAGCTCGACAAGCTGATCGAGCGATCGGGTCGAGTGCCCGACCGTCAGGACTACGGGTTGCGTTGCGACGGGTCGACTGCCGGCACCAGCACGCGCTTGGTGAGCGTCTGGCCATTCATCTGGTACTCGCCCGAGAAGAGGAAGGCCGGCTCGTAGAAGCTGTGATCCCCCGCGGGCACCAACACGTAGACAAGCTCGGCCTTGTTCAACTGGATCGCCGGGACAGCAGCACCGGAGGCCGCAGGCGCCGCGACCGATGACGCGAGGGCGGAGCGGATCGCTTCCTCCGACGTGACGATCTTGTAGTCGGCCTGGTCGAGGTTTGTGGGCAGCAGGCCCGACACCACCACCGGACGATTCGCGCTCAAGTCGACCTCGAGGCCATAGCGGTTGCCGTTTGGGTCGACCAGGTAAGCCGTGCCGTATCCAGGCGCGTCGAACTGCCGCTCGTAACGCACCCTGACCGGGTCATTGGTGCTGTCGACCGACACCGTGTACCTCCACTGCGGCGACAGGCTGTGCTGGGCGAGGAAGATGTCCGCCAGGTCCTGCGGACCGGCGCCCGCCGCTTCGACGGGAGGCATGGTCGCGGACGCGAATATGAAGTACGCGGGACTCGATGGAGGCGACTGCACCGTGCGACGGACCTTGAGCGTGTAGTCGGTCGCTGTGTACATGCCGAAGAAACCGGAGGGGCGGTCGCGGAGCACGGCGCCCAGGGCCGACGCGAACTGATCTGCGTCCTTGGTTGTCGGTTCGCGGTACCTGAACACCGGCGCCGAGGAGATCGTGAGATCCAGCTTGCCGGTCCAGGTCAGCTGCGCCGCCCCAAGGTCCGCCTGTCCACCAGCGGTCACGTTCGGCGCGGTCGCGCTCTTCGAGCTGGAGTTGAAGACGGGCGTCGGCAGCCGGCCGAAAGTGCCGGCCGTCAGCTGGTTTGGCGCCGAGCCGTTGTATTGCGTCGCAGTGCTCGCGCCACCCCCCCCGCGCCCGAGCCCGCTCAGAGCCACAGTCCCTGCGCCGATGACGACCACGAGCAGAGCCGCCACCGCGGCGGCGGGCACGGCGGGCACTTCCCGGATGCCCTGGAGGAACCCTGCGATGGCGTCGCGGAGCCGACTTGTCGCGGGCCGGCTCGACTGCATCCGCAGCCACAGCTCGTCCTCGAAGGGAGGCCGCGGGCGCGTGGTCGCGAACGCGTCGTCGAGCTCGCGCTGGAGGGCCTGGATCTCGAGCTCTTCTTCAGGCTCGCTCATGCTTCCGCCTTCCGCACGGCATCCTTCAGCGCCCGTACCGCCCGGTGGTAGAGCATCTTCGCTGCATCCTCGCTGCAGCCCATCAGCTTGCCCACCTCATCGAACTGAAGCCCGGAGTGACGCAGCGAGATGGCATCGCGCTGACGCTCGGGCAGCCCGGCGACGTGCGCCAGCAAGGCGCGGTACTGGATCCGCTCCTCAGCCTGGCTCGCGGGGTCTCCCTCGGGCGAGGGCTGGTGCTCGATCGTCCGGCGCAGCCGGTCGCGCCGGCCCTGGGCTCGGAAGTGGTCGAGGGTCGCGTTGCGGGCGATGCGGAACAGCCACGCGGCGGGTGTCGTGTTGCGCGGCTCGAATCGCTCGTACGCCTGGTAAGCGTTCATGAACACCTGCGCCGCGATGTCCTCGGCGTCGGCCGACGTGCCGACCTGGGCCCGCACATAGGCATAGATCCGTCCCAGGTACTCCCGGTAAAGATCTTCGAAGGGCGGCCTGTCGGCGGGCACGGCCGGTTCATGGTATGGAAGCGCACCGCTGATTGAGCAACGTCCGGCCGGCACACGCTGTAACGCCTAGACCGGCGCCCAGGCCCGAAGCTCGGCCCCGACCTCCTTGGGACGGTTGCTGAAGATCGAGTCGGGCTTGACGAACTTGCACCAGGCGATCGCGGCCTCGTCGTCCACCGGCCACACGCCCACTGCGCCGCCGGCCGCGTGCACTTCGTGCAGGAGCTGCGGGTCGGTGGCGCCCCAATGCGGCGAATACACGTCCGCGCCCGCATCGCGCAGCATCTTCGCCGGGTGCATCGGCCGCGAGGCTTCCAGGATGCCGAGCTGGAGCGACGGTTCCATCTTTCGCAGCTGATGGATCGACGTGTGGTTGAAGGAGATCACCGCGCACTCCTGCACCGCGCCTAGCTGGCGCAGCATGTTCATCAGCTTGTCCTCGAGCCCCGGATACAGGGGAGGCACCTGCTTGATCTCGATCACAAGACCGACCTTGCCCAGTACCAGCTCGATCACCTCTTGAAGGAGGGGGATCTTCTCGCCCTCGCCTGCATCCAGCTTGCGCAGCTCGGCGGCTGTGTAGTCGCGGACGAGGCCCGTGCCGTTGGTGGTGCGCTCGAGCGTGTGGTCGTGAATGACCACGAGCCGGCTGTCGGACGAAAGGTGCACGTCGCATTCGATGAGGTCACATCCGGCGGCGATGGCGGAACGGAAGGAACGCATGGTGTTCTCGGGATGTTCCGCCGGATTGCCGCGGTGGCCGCCTATCAGCGGCCTCCCCTCATCGTGTGCAGCCTCGTAGCGATCGCGGATCGATTGAGTCAAGACGTTCGGTCAGTCTAACCAAGCCGGACAGCAAAACCTACGTTGAGCAAACGCTTTTCGCCTGATTGCAAACAAGAGTCGGCGATCCCTTGTCTATAGTGCAGGGGTGACCTCCGCCGGACCGCTGACCATCGCCGAGCTACGTGCCAGCGGGCACAAGCGGGAGACGGTTAAGCAGGAGATGCGCCGCAACCTGCTGACCCGCCTGCGCTCCGGCGAACCACTGCTCGCCGGGATCGTCGGCTACGACGAGACCGTACTGCCGCAGCTGGCCAACGCGGTCATCTCGGGCCACGACGTGATCATGCTGGGCGAGCGCGGCCAGGCGAAGAGCCGAATCATGCGATCCCTCGTCAGCTTGCTCGACGAGCAAGTGCCGGTGATCGCAGGATGCGAGATCAACGACCACCCGTACGAACCGATCTGCCGCCGGTGTCTCGACCTGGTCGCCAAGGACGGCGACAGCGTCGAGGTAGCGTGGATCGGTCGCGATCGTCGCTATGGCGAGAAGCTCGCCACGCCCGACATCTCGATCGCCGATCTCATCGGTGAGGTCGACCCCATCAAGGTCGCCGAAGGCCGCTATCTCGCAGATGAGCTGACCATCCATTACGGGCTGCTGCCACGCACCAACCGTGGAATCTTCGGCATCAACGAGCTGCCCGACCTCGCGGAAAGGATCCAGGTCGGCCTGCTCAACATCATGGAAGAGAAGGACGTGCAGATCCGCGGCTATCGCGTGCGCTTGCCGCTCGACCTGTTCGTGATCGCGAGCGCGAACCCAGAGGACTACACCTCGCGCGGCCGCATCATCACACCGCTCAAGGACCGATTCGGATCGCAGGTGCGCACGCATTACCCGCTGAGCATCAGTGAAGAGATGCAGATCATGGAGTCGGAGCGGCATCCGGTGCCGGAAGACTTCGAGCTCATCTTTCCGTCCTTTATGAAGGAGATCGTCGCCGAGCTCACCCATCTCGCCCGACGCAGCCCGCATATCTCGCAGTCGTCGGGCGTCTCGGTTCGCATGTCGATCGCCAACGTCGAGAACCTGGCGAGCAACGCGGTGCGACGCGCGGCGAAACTCGGCGAAACGCTGGCCGTGCCGCGCATCACCGACCTCGCGTTTCTCGCCTCGTCCACCGCTGGACGCGTCGAGATCGAAGCCCTCGACGAAGGCAAGGAGGAGCAGGTGCTCGCGCGGCTCGAGCGCGGGGCGATCAGCTCGGTGTTCAGCCGGCATTTCTCAGCCTCGCAGTTCGAAGGCGTCGTCTCGAAGTTCGAAGAGGGAAGCATGCTCGAGGTTGGCGAGGGCATCCCGGCGCGGGCGTACACGCGCGCGATCGGCGACGTTCCCGAGCTGGCGACGGCGCTCAAGCGGCTCGCGCTGCCTGACCGCCCGGAGGTACGCGCGTCGGTGATCGAGTTCGTGCTGGAAGGGCTGCACCTCAACAAGCGCCTGAACAAGGACGAGGTCGAAGGCCGGGCGATCTACCGCCGCTAAGGGACTTCACCTCCCCGCTCGCCGGGGACGTCGGCGGCGAAGCCGCCGGGTGGGGAGTAACGAGGCTGAGCTACTTCTGGACGGCGTAGATCCAGGTGAACGCGATCACCAGCGCAACCACGAGCAGGAAGAAGACCAGCTCGACACGAATCGCCAGGCCGACCAGTCGCCTGGCCCGCCGGGTGCGGGCTCCGCACCTCTCGCAGTAAGCCGCGTTCGGCACGAGGGCGGCCCCGCATTTGTCACAAGCGGCCTGGACCTGCTCCACGCCACCGAGTATGCGAGATATGAGAGGGAACCCGGATGGTTCCCTCTCATCGTCCGGGCGCTGACGCGCCGGGACTGCTCTCTTTCCGGTATAAGGTTCGGACTTCTCTAAGAGCCACTCGAGACAACGCTTGGGAGACGCAAAAGACAAGTCGCGGCCGGGGTAAACCCGGCCGCCAACGCCAGGCTGGGGAAGGCAGATCGCTTGCCGCGGGTAAGCTCTGTTTGATGGAACTCCAGGAGGAGATGTCCACGTCCGACGTGGTTCTGCTGCTCGGCTCGGTACCGGAGCGGACGGCCGACCTCGTCTACTGGCTCGACGAGGCGCGCCTGCGCTACCGCCACGGACCTGCCTTTCCCACCCTCGGCAGCCTCATCGCGCACCTGGTCGACTCCGCCCCGAAAGTCGACGCCCTGCTCCGCCACGCCCACCTCGACGGCCAGACGACGGCCGACGTCCGGGCGGCGATCGACCCGAGCCATGACCAGGAGTTGACCCAACCGCTGCAGGAGGCGCTCGAGGACTTCGCTCGCGTCCGGCGGCGGACTGTTGACCTCCTCCACGGCTGGGGCCATGCCGAATGGGAGCGAGCCATCACCGACCCTCGTGGCAGCGAGATGAATCTGCTGGATGTTTGCCGCCTGGTCGCCAAGCACGAGATGGCGCACGTCGCCCAGATCCGCAACCTCAGCGCCTTGCTCCCGGAGCCTCGTGAGGGGGGCCCAATCCGGCCCGCAGGCGTGAACGGCCAGTAATCTTCGGCTCGTGTCAGACGAAGAACAGGTTGAAGCGGTCGAACAGGCCGAACAGGTCGAGCAGGCATCGACCGAGCAGCAGCGACCGGCCAGGCAGGGTCGCGGCAGACGTAAGCGAAAGTCAGGCGGCGGCCGTACGGCGCAGTACTGGATGGTGGTCAGCTCCCCCGACAACTTCCGCAAGACCCGCGAGCACGGCTTCTCGATCCAGGGCCTGAAGAGCCGCCACCGAAGGCGGGTGGAGACGATGCGCTCGGGCGACCGCCTCCTCTACTACGTGACCGGACGGATGGCGTTCGCCGCGACCGTGACCGTCGCCTCGCCGATGTACGAGGACCACACAACAATCTGGCGTTCGGCCCGCCGGGACGAGGACTACCCGTGGCGCGTCCACATCCGCGCGGACCTTGTGCTCGAGGAGGCCGACTGGGTCCCCGCCAAAGAGCTGGCATACCGGCTTGACTACGTGCGGAAATGGCCGCCTGAGCACTGGACGCTCGCCTTCCAGGGCCATATCCACGCGCTGCCGCGGACCGACTTCGGGATCATCGAGGACGAGATCTCGCGCAGCTCCCGCCGGCGCAAAGCATTCGCCGGCTAGGGGTATCAGATACTGCGCGTGCTCAAGGAGCTCTATCACTTCCATTTCCGCGACGAGCGCCGGGAGCGCCTGTTTCTTGCCTCGCTTTCCTTTGTTGTGACGTTTGCCATCGTGCGAGGGATCACGCATGCGATTCGCGCAGGTGTCGGCCCATTTCACAACGTGAGCAGTGGCGGCCTCCACATCCATCACCTCGTCTGGGGAATCGTCCTGTTGCTGGTGGTCGGCTACGTCTGGCTGCTCGAGGTCGGCGTAGGCTCGAGCTGGGTCGCGAGCCTGACCGCCATTACGTTCGGAATCGGCGCCGCCCTCGCCCTCGACGAGTTCGCCTTATGGCTCAACCTGAGCGATGTCTACTGGGAGCAGAAGGGGCGCGAGAGCATCGACGCGGTGGTGATCTTCGCGGGGCTGCTCTCGGTTGGCATCTGGGGCTGGCCGTTCTGGAAAGGCCTGACGGACCTGGTGCGTCGTCACAAACCGGCATCGGGCGGTGCTCTATGAGCAGTGGGCATGAATCTCAGTGCGCGGCGGATGACCTCTGTCAGGTCTGACGACGAAGCATTCGAGTCGCTTTTCAGAACCGAATATCCACGCGTCGTCGGGATAGCCAACCGCGTCCTCGCCGACCCGCACGAGGCGGAGGACGTGGCGCAGGACGTCTTCATCGACTTCCACCGGCTGCACTCGGCGACGGCGCAGTACGCGCCGGCGTGGCTGCATCGAGCCGCTGCTCACGCCTCGCTCAACCGGCTGCGCGGTGCGCGGCGGCGCCAGAAGCGAGAGGTGGCCCAGGCGCTAGAGGAAGGCGAGCGGATGCTCGATCCGGAAAAGCAGGTCGAGGTCGATGAGGATCGCCGCCAGGTGCGTGCGGCACTTGGACGATTGGCACCCAAGCCCGCGGCCGCGCTGGCGATGCGGGCGAGCGGGCTCAGCTACGCCGAGGTCGCCCAGGCTCTCGGCGTCGGAATCGGACAGGTCGGAACTTTGTTGAGGCGCGCGGAAACAGCACTGCGCAAGGAGGTCAGCCGTGGCACATCTAACTGAAGGAACACTGCGCCGAATGGTCGACGATCCGGACGCGCGATCGGGCGTCGACGCGGCCCACCTCGAGGGCTGCGCGGAATGTGGCGCGCGCTTCAAGAACATCTCCGACGACGCCCGGTCCATCGTGAGCCTGCTTGCGGTCCCCGAAGCGAGAGTCGACGTGGGACGTGCTTTCGAACGGGTCATGAGCGACCGGAAATCGCAGCCTGCGCTCGTCTTCCCGATCCCGGGTGCATCGACGCGGCCGTTTCAGCTCGCTTTCGTCGCTGCCATCGCCGCGGTCGCGCTGGTTGTGGTGGCGTTCACATTCAGCGGCTTCTTCTTCAAGCCGACGACAGTCAAGACCGTCCCTGTGACCGTGGCCGATATGCAGGCGCTTTCTCAGCTCGCCGAGTACGGCACACTCACCTGGACCAAGCAGCCGCAGTTCCAGGCGGCGACGAACGCGGCCGACGCGTCCGCCATCGCGGGCGGGCTGAAGCCGCCGGTGGTCACCAACCTCCCGGCCGGGGTCTCGAAGACGGTCACGTATGGGGCGATGTCAGAGGCCGAGGCCACCTTCACGTTCAGCGCGGACAAGGCCAAAGCGGCGGCAGCGAGTCACGGCAAGACACTGCCCGCATTGCCGAAGGGCATGGACGGCGCGACCCTGACCATCACGGTCGGCCCGGCGGTCGGCGAGATCTACGGCAATCTGAAGGAGAACTCGGCCAGCTCGAGCAGCATCAACCTGCCTCAGCTGATCGTGGCCCGGTCCACCGCGCCGACAGCAAAATCGACCCAGGTCACCGTCGGCCAGCTCGAGGCCTACATCCTCGACCAGCCGGGAATCTCGCCTGAGCTCAAGAAAGCGATCAAGGCCGTCGGCGATCCCAGCACGACGCTGCTCATACCGATTCCAGTGGAGTACGCCACCTCAAAGGACATCACGGTGCAGAACGTGCCGGGTGTCGCGCTCGGCGACAACACCGGGGTCGGTTCAGCCGTGGTGTGGGTGAAGGGCGGTTCCGTCTACGTGGTCGCCGGGTCGATCAAGCAGAACGTCGCAATCGACATCGCGAATAACCTCAAGTAGTCCGGCGCCGTTAGCCTGAGTACGTGGCTGAGGTAGCGCAAAAAACAGAGGCGGCCATCTCGACGGAGGTGGCCGCCGGCACGCCCGCCGTCAAGACGGTCGAGCTGACGAAGCGATTCGGCAGCACGGTCGCGTTGGCGGGCCTGACTATGACCGTTCCGCGAGGCGAGGTCTTCGGATTCCTGGGGCCCAACGGCGCGGGCAAGACGACCGCGGTCAAGCTGCTGCTCGGCCTGTTGAAGCCGACGGCGGGCGAAGGCTGGCTGCTCGGTAAGAGGGTGGGCGATCTACAGACTCGGCGGCGCATCGGCTATCTGCCCGAGCTCTTTCGGTACCAGAGCTGGTTGTCGGCGGCGGAGGTGCTCGCGCTGCACTGCGAGCTCGCGCCGCTGCCCCGCTCGAGCTGGAAGGACGAGATTGGCACCGCGCTCGAGACCGTCGGGCTCACCGACCGCGCCAAGGATCGAGTCGGCACTTTCTCCAAGGGCATGCAGCAGCGCCTCGGACTGGGCGCCGCGCTGCTTGGCGAGCCAGAGCTGGTCTTCCTCGACGAACCGACGTCAGCCCTTGACCCCGTCGGCCGCCATGACGTGCGCGAGATCATCCGCGGCCTCGCCGCACGCGGCTCCGCGGTCTTTCTCAACTCACACCTCCTCAGCGAGGTGGAGCAGGTCTGCGACCGCGTCGCAGTCGTCGACCATGGACGGGTGATCGCCTCGGGGACGATGGACGAGCTCCTGGGTGGAAGCGCGGTGCGTGTTCGCGTCACCGGCCTCACCCAGGCCGACAAGAATGACTTGTCGAGCTTCGGACGCATTGACGACGAGGGTGACCAGCTCACCTTCGCAAAGCTGGAGCCCAACCGCGTGCCTGAGCTCGTGGCGGCGATCGTCGCCAAAGGCGGCCGGGTCTACGAGGTCGCGCCGCGGCACGAGACGCTGGAAGACCGCTTCCTCCAGCTGCTCGAAGAGGAGGAGAAGTAATGCCTCCAATCCTGGTCATCGCCCGATTGACTGTCCAGGAGTCGTCGCGCCGCCGCCTGCTGCTTGCGCTGCTCGTGCTGACGCTGGTCGTGGTCGGGTTCTCGGCCTGGGGCTTCAACAAGATCACCACCGTCACGAACAGCCAGGGCCAGACGCTGCCGCCCGACCAGGTCGCGCTCGTCAGCTCGCAACTGCTGATCGTGATCGTGTTCATGTTCAGCGGCGTCCTCGCTTTGAGCGCGGCGGTGGTGGCCGGCCCACTCATCTCGGGCGAGGTCGAAAGCGGCCTGCTCCTTTCCATGCTCGCCCGTCCGGTCCGGCGCAGCGAGATCGTCGTCGGCAAATGGCTTGGTCTGGCAGTCCTGGTCGGCGTCTACGCGGCCGGCGCGGGACTGCTCGAGCTGGCCGCGGTCGAGTGGGCGACCGGCTATCTGCCGCCACATCCGATCGACCTCATCCTTTATGTCGCGGCGGAGGGCCTCGTGCTGCTCTCGCTCGGGATGCTGCTCTCGACTCGCCTGTCGGGCATCACCGCGGGCGTGATCGCCCTTGTCGCGTGGCTCATCGCGTGGATCGCGGGGGTGGTGGGCGATATCGGCACCGGCTTGCAGAACCAGGCCCTCCAGAACGTCGGCGTGGTCAGCCACCTGCTGCTTCCGTCTGACGGCCTGTGGCGCGGCGCGATCTTCGCGATGGAGCCGGACACCCTGATCGCGTCGATGCGTGCTCTCGGCACCTTTGGGCGCGCCAACCCGTTTGCGGCCGTCGATCCGCCGCCGACCGAGTTCCTCATGTGGGTCGTGATCTGGTTCGCGGGAATGCTGGCGCTCAGCGTGTGGAGCTTCCGAACAAGAGAAATCTAGGGAGGTTCACGACTGTCCGATAAGTGGGCTTTCGACTGGGTTTGATACCTGCTTTTTGTGCCACTCGTCGAGCCAATTCGGCTAGGGGTAGAGGCCCCGCTCACGGGTCGCACCGGCCACTCGAGACACCGCCTGCACGTACGCCGCCATACGCATGTCGAGCTTCCGCTCTTCCTTCGTCTTGAGAACTTCAACGAACGCGCGCGACAGGATCGCTTTGAGCTTTTGGTTCACCTCGTGCTCGGACCAGAAGAACGACTGCAGGTCCTGCACCCACTCGAAGTAGGAGACGGTGACGCCGCCCGCGTTGGCGAGGATGTCGGGCACGAGGAAGATGCCCCGCTCGCGAAAGATCGCGTCGGCTTCGGGCGTCGTCGGTCCGTTCGCGCCCTCGACGATGAGCTTCGCCTTGACGTCACGCGCGTTGCGCGAGGTCAGCTGGTTGCCGATCGCTGCGGGCACCAGAAGATCGCAATCGATGGTGAGCAGCTCCTGGTTGCCGATCTCCTGGGCACCGGGAAATCCCTTGAGCGTCTTCTCGCGCGCCCGATACTCGAGCACCCGTTTGATCGAAAGGCCGAGAGGGTTGTAAATCCCGCCGTAATCCTCGGAGACCGCGACCACGGTGCAACCCGCTTCTTCGAGCAGCTTCGCGCTGATGCTGCCCACGTTGCCGAAGCCCTGCACGGCGACCCGCGTCTGATGAGGCGCGCGGCCAAGGTGCTCGAGTGCCGCGGTCGCGCAGATCGTCACGCCGCGACCGGTGGCCTCGATGCGGCCCAGCGAACCGCCGACCTCGACCGGCTTGCCGGTGACAGAGGCGGGCGCGGAGTAACCCAGGTGCATCGAGAGCGTGTCCATGATCCAGGCCATCGTCTGACCGTCGGTGTTCACGTCGGGCGCCGGAATGTCGCGGTCGCTTCCGATCAAGATCGAGATCTCGGTCGCGAATCGCCGAGTCATGTGCTCGAGCTCGCGGAGCGATAGCTCGTGCGGGTTGACGATGATGCCGCCCTTCGCGCCGCCGAACGGGATGTTGACCACGGCGCATTTCCAGGTCATCCACATCGCGAGCGCCTTGACCTCGTTCAGCGAGACGTCGGGGTGGTAGCGAATGCCGCCCTTGGCGGGTCCGCGGTTGATGTTGTGCTGCACGCGGTAACCCGTGAAGACGCGTGTGTGGCCGTTGTCGAGCTGGACCGGAAAGTGACAGGTGAACTCGCGCTGAACCTCGCGCAGGACCTCGCGAAGCCACGGC
>VBDS01000101.1 GCA_005889085.1 Chloroflexota bacterium
GGCGGCGGGGCTGCAGGTGACCTGGGTCCACGGTGCGCGCACAGCGGCTGAGCTGTGCGCGGAGTCTGACGCGGAAAGGGTCGTGTGGGCCACCGACGACGGCTCGCAGGGGACGGCGGGCACCGCTGTCGCCGCGGCGCCCGAGGCCGACGTCGTGCTGGCGTGCGGGCCAAACCGGATGCTCGCCGCGGTTGCAGAGCGATGGCCCGACGCCCAGGTCGCGGTCGAGACCTACATGGGATGCGGGACCGGGGTTTGCCTCGGGTGCGCTGTGCCACTACGACGTGGTGGTTACGACCGCGCCTGCACCGAAGGGCCTGTCTACCGTGCCGCCGACATCGACTGGGAGGTGCTTCCCTCGCATCTCCCGTACGCGGTGACGGTGTGACCCCGGACGTGTCGGTCGACGTGGGCGGCTTGAAGCTGCGCGGACCTGTGCTCGCGGCCTCGGGCACATTCGGCTACGGCACTGAGGTACCTCTTCTCGAGCGCCGCGCCCTCGGTGGCATGATCTCCAAGGGCATCTTCTTGCGCCCGCGAGCGGGTACGGCGCCGCCCCGCATCGCGGAGACGCCGAGCGGGATGCTCAACGCGATCGGCCTGCAGGGGCCCGGGGCAGAAGCGCTCGTTCGCGACTACGCCCCGCAGTGGAAGGAGTGGGATTTCCCGGTGCTCGTCAACATCAACGGGGAGTCGGCGTCCGAGTACGGAGAGTTGACCGCGCGCCTCGATGGCGTGCCCGGCGTCGCCGGCTTCGAGATCAACATCTCGTGCCCCAACGTCGAGCAGGGCGGCCTGTATTTCGGCAACGATCCAAGGGCGGCCGCGGCCGTGACCGATGCGGTGCGCAAGCGGACCAAGCTCCCTGTGTGGGTGAAGCTCACGCCGATGGTGAGCGACATCGGCGTCATCGCGCGCGCCGTAGAGTCGGCGGGCGCCGATGCGCTCTGCGCGATCAATACGGTCGTCGGCATGTCGATCGACCTGAACGCATATGGCCCGCGCCTCAGCTTCCGGACCGGGGGATTGTCGGGCCCGGCGATCCGGCCGCTGGCGGTCCACCTGGCGCACCAGGCTGCGCGTGCGGTGCGCATCCCGGTGATCGGCATCGGCGGAATCACGCGGGCTGAGGATGCGCTGGAGTTCCTCGTCGCAGGCTGCATCGCGGTCCAGGTCGGGACGGCCACCTTCGCCAACCCGAGGGCGATCGCCGAGGTTCACGACGGCATCGCCTCGTTTCTCGAGGCGAAGGGCTTCTCATCCCTTGCCGAGCTGCCGCGGTATCTTCCACGCGACTAGATGTCAACCGAGATTCCTCCGTCACGAGCGGAGTCGGAAGCGCTCCAGATCCTCGCCACCGAGCACTGGAGCCTCCTCGCCACACGTGCGCTGACCTACCAGGAATCGCTCGGCCGGGTGAACATGTTCCTGACCATCCTCTCCGGCGCGGTGATCGCGCTGGCGTTGGTGGCGCAGGCCGACCATTTCGGTCCGGCCTTCTTCGCGATTGCGATCTTCATGCTTGCCGTCGTGTTCATCACCGGAGTGTTCACCGTGGCACGTCTCCAGTCCCTGAACCGCGACGACTTTCGATGGGTCCTGGGGATGAATCGCATTCGTAACGCATACCTCGACCTTCATCCTGAGCTCGAAAACCATTTCACGACGAGCTCATATGACGACATGTCAGGAGCGCTGCGCACACTGGGCATCGATCCAGTCGGCGCGAGCCGCCTTGGGTCGCTCTTCCATGGTCTCCAGACCCTTCCAGGGATGCTGTCGATGATCGTCGCGTCGGTGGGCGGGGCGATCGGGGGCCTGATCGCGGCAGGCTTCGGCGCTCCGCCGGTCGTGATCCTCCTGTCGGGCTTGGCGGCATTCGTGTTCGCGGCGGTGGGGATGGTCATCTCGCTCAGCCGCTCGGTGAAGCACCTGACTCCGAGCCTCGGGCCCCGGTTCCCGTCGCCACCTAAATCGCCAACGTAGGCGCAATCGACCCTCGCAGAGACTCCCGCCGCGATCCTGGCAGGAGGTCTGTGATCGATGTCGGCGCAACGGCAATCCACATGGACGAACGCGACGGCTGGAGGCCCCGTGTCCTGGCGGCCCTCGCCGACTATGTCTGTCCGCTGCGCTGGCTGGTGCCTGCGGTCGCAGTCGCCGCGGTGCTCGAAGTCTTTTTTGGCTGACCGAAGACCTCCGGGTTGAGCAGGCTGATCGCGAGCAGGACGGCGCCCGCGACCAAAGCACCGATCGCCATCGCCCAGGGCGCGCCGAACCGGGTCGCCAGCGCGCCCGCCTGGATGTTGCCGATGGGCCCGACGCCGATCAAAGCCTGGGCGTAAAGCGCCATCACGCGACCACGCAGGTGGTCCGGCGTGATGGTCTGGATCCGGTTATTGGTCGTGGCGAGAAACGAGATCTGGCAGTAACCGGCGACGAAAAGCGTGACCAGCGAGATCATGAAAACCCGCGAGATCGAAAACTCGAGCAGCGCGGCGACCCAGATCGCGGCCATCCAGAGCTGACGCCGTGGGTCGGCCCCGAGATGGGGGAAGAACGCGAGTGTCAGCGCTCCGCCAAGCGCGCCAAGGCCCATCGACGCAACCAGGAAGCCGAACCCCTGGGCGCCCACGTGCAGCACCTGGGCCGCGAAGAGTGGGATCAGGGTGAAGCGGTTCATCGCGAAGAGCGAGAAAACCGCGACCGCCATCAGCAGCATCCCGACCACCGGCTCGCGTCGAGCGTATGAGGCGCCCTGGGCGAGCCGCGCAAGCAGCGCCTGCTCCTGGTGATGCGGGACCTGGTCAGGCAGGTCGCGCATCAACAACAGAGCCACTATCGCCCCCAGGTAACTCACGGAGTTGGCCAGGAAACAGAGTGGAACTCCGACGAGGGCGATCAGCACGCCAGCGATCGAAGGCCCGATGACGGCCGCGCCGTTGAACACCGACGAGTTGAGGGCGATCGCATTCATCAGGTCGTGCCTGCCGACCATGTCGACGAGGAACGACTGCCGAGCGGGAACGTCGAACAGGTTAATCGTGCCTGTGGCGAGCGCGGCAAGGATCACCATCCAGTACTGCGCGTGGCCGCTGGCGCTGAGGATGAACAGCGCGAACGACGGGACCATGAAAGCCGACTGGGTGAGGAGCAGGACATTTCGCTTGCGGAAGCGGTCCGCGACCACACCGCCGAGCTGGCTGCCGATGAGGACCGGCGTGAACTGCGCCGCGAGCACGAGACCGACCAGGAGCCCGCTGTGCGTCAGCTCGAGCGCGAGCCACGGCATGGCCACGCTCTGCATCCAGGTCCCCACCGTGGAAATGATTTGACCGGCGAAGAAAAGCCGGTAGTTGCGGTGGCGAAGCGCACCCAACATCCGTGGCGCTGGCGCTTCTTGCATCGGTGCGATCATCCCAGTGTGGCGAGGATCCACGAGTCAGTCGACATCGGCGCTCCGGCGGAGCGTGTTTGGGCGGTGGTCGCGGAGGATGTGCAGAACGCTCCCAAGTGGACGAGCTATCTCGAAAAGGTGGAGAGGATCGACAGCGGTCCTCCCGGCAAGGGCACGCGATACCGCTACCACCTCAGGCTGCCCGGCGGCCACAAGGTGACGCTCGAGGTGGAGCAGGACGTTTACACGAAACCCAAGAAGTGTGCGGGGACGTTCATCAAGGGCCCGCTCAAGGGGACATGGGCCTATACCTACACGCAGCGCAAAGACGGATCGACCAACCTGGCCTATGACATGGACTATGAGTTGGGCGGCTTGTTGAGATTCGCCGGCGGATTGCTCGGGCCGCAGTACGCCGCGGGCATCCACGACAACATGGAATCGTTGAAGCGCTACGTCGAGGCGGGCAAGGGCCCCAAACCCAGGCGTGAGGCAGCTAAGAAATAACGGCCTCGGCCTCGATCTCAACCTTCCAGCGCTCGTCGATCAGGTCCTTCACAACGACCATCGTTGCGACCGGTCGCGCATTAGCCATCGCTTCGCCATGTGCCTTGCCAACCGCGTCGACCCAGGCCAGGCCGGTCACGTACATGCGAGTTCTGACGACCTGATCGAGGGAAGCCCCGGCATCGGCGAGCGCCTTTGCGATGATCTCGAAGCAGCGCTTCGCCTGGACGTATGCGTCCGCGTCAACCGACCCGTCGGGCCAGATTGGCGCCGTGCCTGAAACCAGGATGCGATCGCCTATGCGGATGGCGCGGCAATAACCGAAATTGCCCTCGAAAGGCGAGCCGGAGCTGATCCTCTGCCTGTCGGTCAGGGTCTTCGGAAGGGCAGCAGCTCGAGCTGCTCGAAACGATCCTGGACTGCCGTGCGGAGCTCGTTTACGAGCGCCTTCAGGCGCTCCTGGGAAGCTGAGTCGGTGATGTTGACGACGCGAATCCTGCGCAGCGTGGTCTGCAGCGCATAGAGCCCAGCCGGCTCGTTGCCGGCCATCCGCGCGGCCCCATTGCGGATCTCCCGCGCCACATCCTCATGGCCGTGCGCGCGCATCCAATTCGAAAGGCGGGCGGCCGCGATGACGACGCGCTGTGTTTTCGGGTTGAGGGCGGGCGGCACGACCTCTCGCGGCCCGCGCGTTTGAAAGACCGCAGGAACCCGGGTCGGGCGTCGAATGGACCCGATACGACGGATCACGTTGCGTGGCCCGAGAATGACTACGACGCCGGCGACCACCAGGAGCAGGACGAGGGAGGCCACGAGCGCATCGAGCATTTTTCTCTAGGTTACGCTTGGAAGGCGTCGGTTTCATATCCGTTTACCAGGGGGCGGAGAAGGTGACACCAACCGCTGTCATCACCGGAGCGTCGTCAGGGATCGGGGCCGCCACAGCCATTGCGCTCGGCCGTCACGGCTACCGCGTTGTCGTTGGTGCGCGTCGTGTCGAGCGTCTGGAGCGAGTGGCCGGGGAAGAAGGAGTCGCGCTGCCGCTTGACGTGACCGACGAGCAGAGCGTTAGCGACTTCGTCCGCGAGGTTGCGAGGCGGTTCGGACGCATCGACGTCCTCGTCAACAACGCAGGCGGCGCGCTTGGTCTCAACCCACTCGAAAAGGCGATCGACGACGAGTGGATTGGCATGTGGAAGACCAACGTGCTCGGCCTCATGTGGATGACACGCGCCTGCTTGCCTCTCTTGCGCAAGGCGAAGCATGGGCACATCGTGAACATCGGCTCGATCGCCGGCTTCGAGACGTACAAGGGAGGCGCCGGGTACACCGCGGTCAAGCACGCGGTGCGCGCGATCTCCAAAACGCTGCGCCTCGAGCTGAACGGCGAGCCGATTCGCGTCACCGAGATCGCGCCGGGGCTGGTCGAGACAGAGTTCAGCCTGGTCCGATTTCACGGCGACCGCAAGGCTGCGCGCGCTGTCTACGAAGGACTGAAGCCGTTGACGGCCGACGACATCGCTGACTGCGTCCTCTTCGCGGTCACACGACCCGCGCACGTCGACATCGACGAGATCGTCGTCCGGCCTGTGGCGCAGGCGACCGTATGGCAGGTCGCGCGAAAACCGTCGAGAAAGAGGGCCTAGGGACGCAGGAGGATCTTGCCGGTCGTCTTGCGGGCTTCGAGGTCAACGTGGGCCTGGCGGGCTTCGGCGAGTGGATAGCGCGCGCCGATCCGGACCTTGAGCGCGCCCTGAGTGACCAGTTCGAAGACTTTCCGAGCGCGGTCCTGTAGCAGCTCCGGCGTCCGTGTATGCGTTTGCAACGTCGGCCGCTGGACGTAGAGCGAGCCCGACTTTGCCAGGAGCATCAAGGTCAGGGGGTCGGGCTGCCCACTCGACGCACCGTACAAGATCATGTGGCCAAATGGCCTGAGCGCCTTCAGTCCTTCGTAGAAGGTGGTCCTGCCAACCCCGTCATAAACAGCCGCCACCCCATCGCCGCCCGCGATCTCGCGCGCGCGCTCGGCGAAACCTTCGTATCCGAGGACCTCGTCCGCGCCCGCGTCGCGGGCGAGCTGCGCCTTCTCGTCAGTCGACGCTGTCGCAATGACGCGTGCGCCGACCAATTTGGCGATCTGTGTGAGCAAGAGTCCGACGCCGCCCGCGGCGGCGTGAACGATGACCCAGTCGCCTTTCTGGATGGGATAGGAGTCGAAGACCAGATAGTGCGCGGTCATTCCCTGCAGCAGCACCGCAGTGGCTACCTCGGGGGCCAGGCTGTCGGGAATCGGAACGAGACGACTGGAGTCGGCTGCGACCCGCTCCGCGTAGCTGTGCGGGACACCGAGCCACGCTACGCGCTGGCTGGTCTGGACGATGGTGCCGGCGCCCTCGACGCCGACGATCGCCGGCAGCTGCATGACGTACTCGCGGCCTTCGCGCTCGTACACGTCACGAAAGTTGACACCCGCCACCTCGACGTCGACGAGCACCTGTCCGCTCGCAGGCGACGGGTCGGGCACCTCCGTGTATTCGAGGACCTCGGGTCCGCCGTGGCGCTCGTAAACGACCGCGTGCATTTGCGCTCCCTACTTGATCAAACCGGCCGCACGGGCCTCATCTTTCGTCATTCAACAGCCGGGATCGCCGTAGTTGCCGCAGCATCCCCGTCCGCCGCTCTTGCGGCGCACGTTGCTGACGATCAGACGCACTCGGGCGAGTGGGCCGTACGACCCAGCCGTGAGATTGCGTAGGAAGCTGGGTGGCGAGGGGCGGACCTGTCGACTCATTCGTAGTAATTGTTGTTGTACTCGATCCAGCCGGGGTTCGGGCATCCGCTCGAGGTGTGGCCGTGGGTGCAGTGCACGCCATAGCGCGGACCCGGGTCGATGTAGAGCTGGCCGTGGATCACCACGCCATCGCCTTTATGCGCGGGCACGTCCGGGGCAAGGCTCGTGTTGTGGTCGACCTCGAGGGTCTCGCCAGTCGTCGTCGTCACCTCGAACCTCTCGTGGTCGCCACCCTGTACAGGGTCGGTGATGAGGGTCGCGTCAAAGGTCACCTCCGCGCCATTGGTGCCTTTCACGATGTCCTGGTGGAGGCCCTGGTCGTCAGGGGTATCGCGGCCCCCGCACGCGACGAGCAGGAGCAGCGTCGCGGCGAAGCCAAGCACCTTCACGTCCCGAGCGCCTGCTCCAGTGTGATCCGGCCTTCGTAGAGGGCCTTGCCCAGGATGACCGCGTCGGCGCCGGCCGCCCTCACCCGGTGCAAGTCCTCGACTGAGGTCACGCCCCCCGAGTACTCCAGCTCGAGCTTGGTCATCTTGCGGACCCGGGCGAGCGTTTGCAGATCCGGGCCAGACATCGTGCCGTCGCGCTCGATGCTGGTGACGATGATTCCAGCCAGGGGCAGAAACTCCCAGCGTCCGACGAGCGCGCCGATCGAAACCGGGTCAGTGTCAAGCCAGCCACCCACCGCCGCCTTGTTGTCGCGCACATCGAGCGCGGCCAGAACTCGCCCAGGATGCTGTATTGCACACCGCTCGAAGACGTGCGGATCGCGGACGGCAGCGGTGGCCATGACGACCCACTGCGCGCCGACCTCCAGCAACCCGGCCACGGTCTCGGCGGTCCGCACGCCGCCTGCCACCTGCAGCTCGATGCCGGACAGCTCGAGCATCTTCGTGATCACGGGCCGATTGCTGGCTGAGCCGCGCGCGGCGTCCAGGTCGACGACATGCACGCGCTTCGCGCCCGCCGCGGCAAATCGGCGTGCCACCTCGACCGGGTCGTCTGCATAGATCGTCGGATTTTCGTAGTCACCCCGGGTAAGGCGCACGCAGCGGCCCCCCAGGATGTCGATCGCTGGAATGACCACCACGGTTATGGGATGCCGGCTAGCGGTAGTTCGTGAACTGGAGCGGGACCGGAATGTCCTCCGCCTCGCGCAGAGATTTGATCACCAGCTGCAGAGTGTCTTTGTCCTTGCTGACGACCCTGAGCTGATCGCCCTGGATCCGCACCTGGAGCTTTGGCGACACGTTCTGGATCCGCTTGCGGAGGTCGCGGGCGATGTCCTCGGTGATCCCCGCGTTGAGCCTGACCTCGATCTGGCCCCGCCCTTTGCCGACGGTCTTCGGGTCGTCGGCCTTGAAGAGCTTGGGCGACAGCTGGCGGCGCGCGGCTTTCTCGCGAAGGACTTGAAGAGCGGCCTTGGCCCGGTCCTCGCTGGCCGACTCGATCACGATCATCTCATCGCGCTGGTCGTAGACGGTGGCCGTGTCCTTGAAGTCGAAACGGGTGCCGACCTCGCGGCGCGCCTGGTCGAGCGCGTTGGTCAGCTCGGCGGCGTTGAACTCTGAGACGACGTCGAAGGAGTACTCGGGCACTACTGCGAGCTGAAGATCGCGTTCAGGCCAATCACGACGGCGGCGATGGCGAGCGCAATGACGGCAACTGAAGAGATGGCCATCAGAAACCCGATGCCCTCGGTTGCCTCGTCAAGCGGCTCTACCGGGGGCTTGTCGTAAGGATCCGGGCCGTAGTCGAGGTCGTAAACGCCTTCTTCCCTGGCTCGCTGCACCAGCTCGTCCAGCGCCGGTTTTCCACCAGGCGGCAGCGGCTTGCCTTCGATGTTGGCGACGGCTTCTTTGAGGTTGTCCCGGGTCTTGCCGAGCTCGGCGACGACCAGGTCGAAAGTCTGGGTTGCCGCCGGGGTCGGGTGCTCTCGGCGCAGGTCGGCGATGATGCCGTACAGGCTCACGCCGCGATTCATAACAGAACCAGGCAGGGCGGTGCAGGTGAGTATCGCGCGCCCGCATACACTTAATGAAATGGGTGTGGACACAAAATCGAAGGCCGTGGTGAAGAAACCGGCGGCGCATCCGAACACGTGGGTGTTCTTCGGGGGCGAGTTCGCCCGCTACAACGACGTGAAGCTCGGCCTTATGACCCACGCTTTGCACTACGGAACCGCCGTGTTCGAAGGCATTCGCGCCTACTGGAACGAGAAGAAGAACCAGCTGTTCCTTCTCGAGGCGGCCGCCCATTACGACCGCATGCACCGCTCGGCGAACGTAATGCGGATGCGGCTGCCGTACTCGACCGAAGAGCTCGTCAACTTCACGGTGGAGCTCCTGCGCCGTAACGAGTTCAAGTCCGATGTCTACGTGCGGCCACTCCTCTACACGTCGAGCGAAGAGATCGGGGTACGGCTGCACAACCTCGACCGGGGCTTCTTCATCTACGCGACCCCGTTCGGCAATTACGTCGAGATCGAGGGCGGGATCCGGTGCATGGTCAGCAGCTGGCGCCGCGTGCCCGACCAGGCCCTCCCCGCCCGCGCGAAGATCACCGGCTCATACGCGCAGGCGGCACTCGCCAAGTCTGAAGCGGTCGAGAGTGGATTCGACGAGGCGATAGTGCTGTCCGTCGACGGCCACGTCTCCGAGGGTTCGGCCGAGAACCTGTTCATGCTCAAGGACGGCGCGTTCATCACGCCCCCGGTCACCGACGACATCCTCGAAGGCGTCACCCGGACCCTGCTGATGAAAGTGATCAAGGACGAGCTCAGCCTGCCAGTGGTTGAAAGAAGCATCGACCGGACCGAGCTCTACACGTGCGAGGAGCTTTTGCTGTGCGGAACAGGTGCTCAGATCTCGCCGGTGATCGAGGTCGACCGCCGTCCTGTCGGCAACGGCAAGGTCGGTGAGTTCACGCAGGAGCTGCAGAACATCTATTTCGGCGCGGTGCGTGGCGACACGCCCAAGTACAAGGACTGGACGATCCCGATCTATTAAAGGCACGGGTGGAGGAGGCCCTCCCGCGACTGCGTCGCGGGGACCCCAGAGGTACCCCCTCCGTTGCAGGCAACATCTGGCGGCTGGACGTCATGTCTGGTGATGGCCGGAACGAATCCGGCCTACTGGCCATCTCTGTTCACCTAACCTCGGCGAGTGAAGATCGTCGTCGCGCCCAACGCTTTCAAGGGAACGTTGACCGCGCCCCAGGCCGCCGCCGCCATTGCGCGAGGGGTGCGCGAGGTCTTTCCCCAGGCCGAGGTCATCGAGGTCCCGGTGGCCGATGGCGGTGACGGGACGATGGAGGCCATCGTCACGGCCAAGCATGGCGAGTACCGCACCGCCGTGGTCGAGGGGCCCCTGGGTGACCCCGTACAGGCCCATTTCGGGTTGATCGACTCCGGCCGAAGCGCGGTGGTCGAGCTGGCCACGGCCAGCGGCCTCACCCTCATTCCGGAGGACCGGCGCGATCCGCGACGGACCTCGACCTACGGTTTCGGTCAGCTGCTGGAGGCGGCGCAGCGCGCCGGCGCGGTCGGGACGATCGCCGGCATCGGCGGTTCGGCCACCAATGACGGCGGCGCCGGAATGGCGCAAGCGCTGGGCTACCGGCTTCTCGATGCTGCGGGCCGAGAGCTCGAGCGCGGTGGTGCGGCGTTGGCTCGGCTGGAACGGATCGACCCGTCGGGCTTCGATCCGGCGTGGCGCACGGTGGCGGTCAAGGTCGCCTGCGACGTCACGAATCCACTCACGGGGCCGGGAGGCGCGAGCGCCGTCTACGGTCCGCAGAAGGGGGCTGACTCGCAGGCTGTCCGCGAGCTGGACGCGGCGCTGGGCCGGCTGGCCGCCGTCATCCAGCGCGACCTTGGCAAGAGCGTGGCCGACATTCCGGGCGCGGGTGCGGCGGGCGGGACGGGAGCAGGCCTCGTCGCCTTCCTCGACGCTAGCCTGGTGCCCGGTGCGCCCCTGGTGGTGGAAGCGGCCGGGTTCGATGCCAAGCTCCGCGGCGCCGACCTGGTCATCACGGGCGAGGGCCGGGTCGACGAGCAGACCGCTTTCGGCAAAGCCCCGGGCGAGGTGGCCAGGCGAGCCCAGGCGGCGGGCGTCCCGGTCGTCCTGCTCACGGGCAGCAAGGGGCCTGGCTGGGAGGCGCTGAACAGTTTGGGCGTCACGTCTGTCGTGACGCTCACCGAGCAAGGAGGGGACCCCCAGCAGGCCCTAAAAGAGCCAGACCGATTGTTAACCCGGGCCGCCGTAGTAGCCTGCCGCAGTCTGAAAATGAAATGGACGAAGTAGGGGACACATCGGTCGTTGCAGGCGCCGGCGAGCCGACCGACGTTGATCTCGTCAGGGCCTACCGCAGCGGTGACACCCACGCGTTCGAGGAGCTTCACCGGCGCTACGTCGCGTCCATCTTCCGCCTGGTCAGACGCAAGCTCGGGGACGCTTTGCTGGCGGAGGACATCGCCCAGGAGACCTTCATGAAGGCCCTGCGGATGATGGACCGGGTCGACGACTCGTTCAACTTCGGCGGCTGGATCCACACCGTTGCGCGCAACCTCTGCTACGACGAGCTGCGGCGGCGCCAGCGCGACCTCCGGGCCGACGGTGGGACCGATGAGGAAGACGACGAGCAAATGGCGAACCTGCCTTCGACAGCTCGCTCGTTCGACCCCGTCATGGTCCAGGAGTCCAACGAGACCCGCCGGCAGGTCTGGCACGTGGCCCAGAGGCTGCCGGAGAAGTACCGGCTCGTCCTGACCCTGCGCGAGCTCCAGGACATGAGCTACCGCCAGATCGCCAAGACGCTGAAGATGTCCGAAAGCGCGGTCGAGACGCTCCTCTACAGGGCGCGTCTCAGGTTCAAGGAGGAGTACCTCGCTTCTCAGCGCGAGGGAGAGCTCAGCCATGAGGAGGCCCTGCCCCTGCTGGCGCCGTATCTGGCTGGGAAGCTGAGACGGCCCCAGGCCGAAGCCGTCAGGGACCATATCGCGACGTGCACCAAATGCGCCCGCCGCATCGGCCGGCGAAGGCTGAAAGACCAGCGCAGGAGTGAAGCCAGATGAGGGTTAGTAGAGTAGGTGTGAAATGGCCAAGGTAGTCGTGCGCTTCTTCGACGACGAGACCGTGGAAGGGGTCGCCCGCGATCTCGATTTCGACGAGCCCGACTTCCTGGTCGAAGTCGATGACGCCGGCGGCCTGGAGAACAACGAGACCGCGTGGATCCCCCTCACCGCGGTGAAGTGGGTCGAGCTCCAGCGCGACAAGGACCTGGCCGACACGCCAACCCGCAAGGTCGCGATCCGGTTCCTCGACGGGGAGGTGCTCCGCGGTCACCTCGATGGCACTCTGGAACGCCATCGCTACGGGGTCGTCCTGCACCTTCACGCCGAGCAGAGCGACAGCCCGATCCGCAAGCTCGGGATCCCGTTTTCCGCAGTCAAGGCGCTGTTCTTCGTGCGCGAGTTCGACGCGCGCGGTGAGGAAGCCGGCACCGCATCCGACGCCTACCTGGCGCGGCGGACCATGGCGCCGCTCCTCGATGTGCTCGAGGAGATGGACATGTTGACGCGGCTCCACCGGGACGGCCTCCTCTCCGATCACGAATACGCGAGCAAACGAACCCTCGTCCTCGAGCGGCTGTAACCGTCCAGAGGTTGTCCCATTCATCGGGACGTGGCTCCTCCCCATTCATGGGGAGGTGTCGGCGATGCCGACGGAGGGGCGGCCGCCGGTGGGGCTGAGCCGCAAACAGCTCGGCGTAGAATTCCGAACGTGGCCGAACGCAGTGGTGCCCGTAATGGAAACGGCGCCGTAAAGGGTTCCTTCAAGCTCAAAGCCGGGCTTGCCCAGATGCTGAAGGGCGGCGTCATCATGGACGTCGTAACGCCGGAGCATGCCCGCATCGCCCAGGAGGCAGGGGCCGCCGCGGTGATGGCACTCGAGCGCGTGCCCGCCGACATCCGCAAGGAAGGCGGCGTCGCGCGCATGTCCGACCCGGAGCTGATCAAGTCGATCATGGCCGCGGTGACCATTCCCGTAATGGCGAAGTGCCGGATCGGTCATTTCGTCGAGGCCCAGATACTCGAGGCCCTCGGCGTCGACTACATCGACGAGTCAGAGGTGCTCACTCCCGCCGACGAGGAAAACCATATCGACAAGCACCCGTTCAAGGTCCCGTTCGTTTGCGGCTGCCGCGACCTGGGTGAAGCGGCGCGGCGTCTTGCGGAAGGCGCTGCGATGATCCGGACCAAGGGCGAGGCAGGCACAGGCAACGTCGTCGAGGCGGTTCGCCACGCACGGGCTGTCAACGCGGGTATCCGCGGGCTTTTGGGAATGAACCACGCAGAGCTCGTGCATGAGGCCAAGCAGATCGGCGCTCCGGTCGAGGTGCTCGTCGAGTGTCAGAAGCTCGGTCGCCTGCCGGTGGTCAACTTCGCGGCCGGTGGTATCGCGACCCCCGCCGACGCCGCGTTGATGATGCAGCTCGGTGTCGATGGGGTGTTCGTCGGGTCGGGCATCTTCAAGTCTGAGGACCCCTTGAAGCGTGCCAAGGCGATCGTCGCGGCGACGACCTATTTCGACAAGCCGGAGATCCTGGCCGAAGTGTCCGCCGGGCTCGGCAAGCCGATGCACGGTCTCGAGATCCCGACCATCCCAAAGGACGAGCTGCTCGCTGCCCGAGGCTGGTAGCTCCGCC
>VBDS01000102.1 GCA_005889085.1 Chloroflexota bacterium
CCGACCCCGTCGCGGCTTCGGCCGCACTCGAGTCGGCCCAGGTCGTGGCACTCGGGATCCTGGTGCGCGAGGCGATGCAGCCCGCCCAGTTCGAGACGATCTACCGGCCGTTCGCCACGATCCTCCCCGGTCCGGGATTTCGCCCAGCCGCTCCCATCGACCAGCAGATCGCCGGGTTCCTTCGCCGCCTCAAAACTCTGTCGGGTGACCCGGAAAAAGAGGTGTCAGAGGTGGCGAAGGCCCTGAGCGAGAAACCGAGGCCGGCAGGTATGTCGGCGGCCGGCACGCAGGCGGTGGGCGGCGTGCCGGTGATGGCCACCGGTTTCGACCCCGCAACCAACTACAGCTCGGCGTGGAAGCAGGTCATCGCCACGGCGAACCAGATGGGCCGCACCATTGCGTTCCGCGCGACGCAGGACAGCGCCGAACAGGCGGCGCCTCACGACGGATTGGGCATCGTCGGCTTCGCCGGCGTGGCCGCGGGCGCGATCTTCATGCGCGACGTGCTTCCGATCGAGAAGGTGCTCATCCTCTACGAGCCCTTCGCCTCCGTCTTTCCCTACGAGTCACTGGCTTAGGAGGTCCTCCCCATTTATGGGGAGGTGCCGGGCGAAGCCCGGCGGAGGGGCCTCTGTCTTCCCGTACGAGTCACTGGCATAAGAGGTCCTCCCCATTTATGGGGAGGTGCCGGGCGAAGCCCGGCGGAGGGGCCGAGCCGAATCTCAGGCTGTCCTGACCCCGGCGGCCTTCCCCAGGCCCAGCTCCTCGATGGACGTCTCGCGCATCTTGAACTTCTGGACCTTGCCCGTGACCGTCATCGGGAAGGAGTCGACGAACTTCCATTGGCGCGGGATCTTGTAGGTCGCGATCTTGCCTTTGCACCAGGCTGCGAGATCGTCGCCTGTCGCCGAAGCGCCCTCGCGGAGCTTGATCCACGCCATGACCTCTTCGCCGTACTTCTCCGACGGGATGCCGATGACCTGGACGTCGGCGATATCGGGGTGGGTGTAGAGGAACTCCTCGACCTCTCGGGGATAAATGTTTTCGCCGCCCCGGATGATCATGTCCTTGATCCGGCCGACGATGTTGATGTAGCCGTCGTCGCCCATGATGGCGAGGTCACCGGTGTGCATCCACCGAGCATCGTCGATCGCCTGGCGGGTCGCCTCTTCGTTGTTCCAGTACCCGCGCATGACAAGGTAGCCGCGGCTGCAGAGCTCGCCACGAGTTCCCCGCGGTACGACAGCTCCCGTGGTCGGGTCGATGATCTTGATCTCGACGTGGGGGTGGACGCGACCGACGGTTGAAACTCGCCGCTCGAGCGGGTCGTCGGTGGCGCACTGCGTCGAGACGGGCGATGTTTCCGTCATGCCAAAAGCGATCGTCATTTCAGGGATGTGCATCAGCGTGTTCACCTTCTTCATCACCTCGACCGGACATGGCGAGCCGGCCATGATCCCGGTGCGTAAGGTGCTGAAGTCGAACTCCTTGAAGCGAGCGTGCTCGAGCTCGCCGATGAACATCGTCGGCACGCCGTAGAGCGAAGTGCAGCGCTCCTGCTGCACGGTCTGCATGGTGAGCACAGGGTCGTAAGCCTCGGCCGGGATGACCATCGTCGCGCCGTGCGTCGTGCATGCGAGGTTGCCGAGGACCATGCCGAAGCAGTGATAGAAGGGGACGGGGATACAAACGCGGTCCTTCTCGGTGTAGTGGAGCGTCTCGCCGATGAAGAACCCGTTGTTGAGGATGTTGTGGTGCGTCAGCGTGGCGCCCTTGGGGAAGCCGGTGGTGCCCGAGGTGTACTGAATATTGATCGGGTCGTCGAACTGGAGCGTCTCTTCGATCTCGCGGAGCGCCGCGATATCGACCTTTGATGCGTCGCGCTTGAGTGCGTTCCACCCGTCCTCGAGCACGAGCGCCTCTCGCAGATCCGGGCACCGGCCTTTCACCTCGGCCAGCATCGCCCGGTAGTCCGCCTGCCGGAACCCTGCGGCCAGGATGAAAAAGCTGATGCCGGACTGGTTGAGCGCGTACTCGAGCTCAGAGGTGCGGTAGGCGGGATTGATGTTGACGAGGATCGCGCCCATCGCCGCGGTCGCGTACTGCGTGATGACCCACTCATAGCGATTGGGAGCCCAGATGCCGACGCGGTCTCCCTTCTTGACGCCGCGCGCCAGCAGGCCGCGCGCCACCTCCTCGCACTGGGCGATGAGCTCGCGATAAGTTGCGCGGTAGTCCTGATGGGGCACGACGAGCGCGTCGTTGTCGCCCACCCGCGCCGCGGTTCGACGCAGGTTGTGGAAGATTGGGTCGCCAAGAAGCGCTTTGTCGCTGGCGCCGTGAACGTAGCTCAGCTCAGGCATCGCCCTACCTCAAATGTAGTAGTTGCGGAAGTGAAATCCCCTCTTGACATTGTCCTCGCTTCGTCGCAAGGTGGAGGCAATTCGTTCTCCGTCCGGGGTCCACCGACAGTCCGCGCAAAGGTTGGCCTCCACAAGTAGGCAACGGCCGTAAAGCGGCGCAGAAAAACCAGAAGCGTGTCACCCGGTGGCTTCCGGTCGAGGCGGTGTCCGCTGCAGGCGCCGCCTCGTTTTTTTTCGCTCCGGCGGCTGCCCCATCCCCGCCTGCGGCGGTACTTCCCCATGAATGGGGAAGAGCCACCTCCCCATGAATGGGGAGGCTACTTGACCACTTTGATCCGGCTCACCAGCACCGTGCCCAGGAACAGGAACACGACCGCGCTCGAGAAGACGATCCGGTAGCCGCCGTTTCCATGCGGTCCGTTGAGCGCGTCGATCAGTGGCCCGCCGAAAAACGGGATCACGGCCTGTGGCAGTGTCAGGGCTATGTGAAACAGGCCCATGTCCTTGGCCGACTTTTTTGGATCGGGCAGCGTGTCGCACGCCAGTGCCCAGTCCACCGCGAAGTAGAGACCGTAGCCCACTCCATACGCGACCCCGAGCGCAAACACGAGCGGCAGCGCGGTGGGGTAGAAGGCGATGAAGACTATGGCGACAAAAGCCTGGGCGGCGCCGGCCAGGTAGACGAAGATCTTGCGCCGGTGGATCCGGTCAGACAGCAGTCCGCCGAAAAAGCCAAATGGGATCGCCGTCAACACCACGACGAGCAGCCAGTTATCGGTAAAGGTCGCCGGGTTCTGCCCGGCGGGTAGGACGACGTCGCGGAAGAAGTTGACCAGGAAGTAGAGGACCGCGGTTATCCCGGAGGAGATCATCAGCCGGGTGAAGATGACCCATGCAAAGTCGCCCTCGTGGAGGGGGCGGAGGAACTCACTCACGCTTTCGCCGAATGGGCGGCCAGGGTGCGGGATGATCGGATCCAGGCCCTCGCCCTGGGCCGCCCACACTGTGGGAATGATGCTCAGCAGGGCGACCGCTCCCATCACGAAGTAGACGGACCGGCCGCCGCCAAGCAAGGATGTGACCCCGAGGCCCGTGCCGATTCCCAGCTGCGTCATCGTGGCCAGGAATCCGCTCGCCTTGCCCACCTGCTGGGCCGGCACGACGTCCGGAATGATGCCCGCGTACGCGGCCTGGGCCGCGTTGAAGAAGAACTGGATGATTGCGTAGCCGACGAGGACCTCAGCGTAGTTGTTGGCCACCGCGAGGATCACCAGGCCCGGCATGGTGAGGAGCGAACCGGCCACGATGATCGGTCGCCGGCGTCCGAAGCGCGTGTTCAGGCGATCAGACCACGCGCCGACTATGGGCGGCACCGTCATCGCGAGGACGCCGCCGATTCCCAGCGCGACGCCGATGGCTGTGTTCTGAGAGCCCTTCGGCACGACCGAATCGATCTGGCTCTGGATGAGAACCGTGGTCAGAGGGATCCAGAGGAAGTTGCTGCCGAACCAGAAGGCACTCAGACCGGCGTGACGCAGATTGCCGAAACCGACCTCGGGTCGCTGGACGACCGCAACCGCCGTTGTCACCGCGCAAGGCTACTGTTAATGGGCTTTTCCGGGGCAACTAAAAGCTGTAGGCTGTGCCGGCCCCCCCATGCCATCCATCCTTTCGCGGGCAAAAACAGTCCTGGTCGACGTGCCGAGACACGGCAAGCTGGCTTACTGCCTGCTGCGCGACGAACGCGTCCCAGCGGCGCCGAAAGCCGTGCTTCTCGCTGCGCTGGGAGTGATCGTGAGCCCGCTCGATTTCCCGGCCTGGGTGCCGGTGCTCGGCGAGCTGGACATGCTCGCGCTGGGCATACTCGCAGTCGAGACCTTCATCGAGGCGTGCCCCGAAGCGATCCGGCGCGAGCACGAGGCCGCTCTGCAGGCCAAGCAAAGCGTGTGGGATCGCGATGTCCGCGATACTGTTGGCGCCGCGCGCCACGAGCTGGGGCGTTTGATAGTTCGAATCCGTTCGCGAGTCCGCCACCGCGACGAGTTTCAATCCATGTCGGAGGTCGGGTGAATTGCGGGTCTTGCTGACTAAGGATGTCGAAAATGTCGGCCGTGCCGGCGACGTGAGAGAGGTCGCGGACGGCTACGGCCGCAACTTCTTGCTTCGCCGCAAGCTCGCGGTAGCGGCGGGCAAGGGTGCGGAGACGGAGGCCAAGCGCCTGCGCGACGCCGCCGCCAAGCGCGAGTCTAAGGAGCGCACCGATGCGCAGGCCGTCGCTGACGAGATCGACAACAAGACGGTCGTGGTGCGGTTGAAGGTCGGGGCGGAGGACAAGGCCTTCGGCTCGATCACCAACCAGGACATCGCGGCCGCACTCAAGGCCCAGCACCGTGTCGAGATCGACCGGCACAAGATCGACCTGAAGGAGCCGATCAAGACACTCGGCGAGCACCAGGTCTCGCTGAAGCTGCATCGCGACGTGGCCGCCCACGTCAACGTGATCGTCACGCAGGACCGCTGACCGTCTCCCGTATGGCGACCACGCTGCCTCTCGCCGCAGGGCGAATACCACCGCATGACCTCGACGCGGAGATGTCGATCATCGGGTCGATCCTTCTCGATCCGCTCTCGATCGCCAAGGTGCTGCAGTTCCTTCACCCGGAAGACTTCTATCGGGAAAACAACGGCCAGATCTATCGCGCCGCGCTCGACCTGTTTGCCGCGGGCGAGCCGATCGACAACGTCACCCTCGCGTCGCAGCTGCAGCAGATGGGGCTGCTCGATCGGGTCGGCGGGCGGGCCCAGCTGGCCTCGATGCAGAGCGCGGTTCCGACCGCGGCCAACATCGAGTACTACGGCCGGATCGTCAAAGAAAAGGCGTACAAGCGCCGCCTGATCTCGGCCGGCGGCAACATCGCGGGGTACGGCTACGACGACGGGATCGAAGCCGAGGACGCGATCAACCAGGCGCAGTCACTCGTCTTCGGCGTAGCGGACGACCGCGACCAGCGCGAGCTGGCCCGGCTGTACGACCTGCTTGGCCCCGCGATGGAACGGATCTCGCTGCAGATGGAGAGCGGGCAGGGGATCGTGGGGATTCCGTCAGGATTCCACGACCTGGACCGGATGACGAGCGGGTTCAAGGACAGCGACCTGATAATCGTCGCGGGAAGACCGGCTATGGGGAAGTGCCTCCGAAGCAATAGCCTCCTCGACGATCCATTTAGTGGGGAGCGCCTAACTATCGAAGAAGCCGCCAAGCGCCAAATCCCGCAGATTCACAGCTTCACTTCAGATGGGCGAGTCACGCCAAGTGACATTGCCGCCTGGGTCGACAGCGGCATCAAGCCATGCTTTAAGGTCACGACGCGGTCTGGTCGGTCAGTCGAAGTGACTGGTCACCATCCATTCATGACGGTTAGAGGGTGGCAGCCGCTGCACGACATTATGGTCGGGGACCGAATAGCGGTTCCGCGCTCACTCAAATGTTTTGGCTCGGACACGACTCTCGAGCTGGGCCAGGTCCGGCTGGTCGCCTACTTTGTCGCCGAGGGCGGTCTGACCGGGAAAACGCCTGGATTCACCAACACCGACCCGGAGATCCTCGCGGATTTTCACGGGACGATCAGTCGCTTCTATCCAACCTTGAAAATTCGGCGTCACGACATCACGTATTTCCCGTCTGGAGAGAAGGGCCACAAGAACCCATTAACCGGCTGGCTCCGCCAGCTCGGCCTGATGGGCAAGCCGGCGGATGCTAAACGTTTTCCCGACTGCGTCTGGCGGTGGGAACGCTCCAGACTCCGCGAATTTGTCAAAACGATCATGAGCTGCGATGGAACGATCTACTCAATGGGCGGCTATCCACGAATCGAATTCGCGGTCGCCTCCGAGAGTCTCGCGCAGGACGTACATCACGCTTTCGTTCGGTTCGGCATCCTATCCAAGCTCTGGAAGAAGAAGGACCGATGCTGGCGGGTCGAGATTACGGAACCCGAGTCAGTCGAGTTGTATCAGCAAGAAATCGGCTGGATCGGCGAGAAGGCGCGCCGATTTGGGCCGAAGAATCGCTGGCGCCGGGGAAACCTTGGTCTTGTGCCCGGCGAAGTCTGGCAAGAGATCCGCTCGGCGGCGAAGTCTCGTGGACTGACGCTGATGTCGCTTGCAGTACACGCGGGCGAAAAAGGGGCTGGTCAGCGCGGCTTCAACCCGCATGCCTCGCGCGGGATTACGCAAGGACGCCTGGCGAATTACGCCGATGTGCTGCGCGATCGCCGCCTTTCGCAGATGGCGAGTAATCAAATCTACTGGGACGAGATCGTCTCGATCGCGCCCACAGGTGAACATCAGGTATATGACTTGACGGTTCCAGAAACCAGCAACTTCATTGCTCAAGACATCCTCGTTCACAACACCTCATTCATGCTCAATATCGGTCTGCATGCAGCGCTCGAGGCAAAGAAGTCTCTTGCGATTTTCAGCCTCGAGATGTCGAAAGAACAGTTGACTGAGCGTCTGCTCACCGAGCAGGCACAGATTGATGCTCAACGGATGCACAGAGGCCTGCTGACCGAAGCTGAGTTCGATCGTGTCTCCAATGCACTGGGTCCCCTTGGCGAGGCTGCAATCTATATCGATGACACACCGGTGATGGACGAGCTCACGTTACAGCTGAAGGCCCGCCAGGCGAAGATGCGGCACAACATCGACATGATCCTGATCGACTATCTGCAGTTGATGCACGGCCGTTCTCGCGGCGAGGACAACCGAGTACAAGAGGTATCCGCAATCTCCCGAGCCCTGAAGGGGCTAGCCCGCGAGTTGCGCATTCCTGTGATTGCCATCTCGCAGTTGAGTCGGGCTCCCGAACAGCGTCCCGATAAGCGACCGATCCTGAGCGACCTACGCGAAAGCGGTAGCATAGAACAGGATAGTGACGTTGTAATGTTTCTTTATAGACCAGAGTACTATAAGTCGGATGAGAAACCCGGAGTAGCCGAGGTCCACGTCGCCAAGCACCGCAATGGTCCCACCGGCACGATCGAGCTCAAGTTCCGGCGCGACCATACCCGGTTCTACAACCTCGAGACGAGGCGGCCCGAGCTGGATGCGGGGCCGCCGGCAGTTGATACCAGGCGGCCGGCATTTGATCCGAGGCGGCCCGAACCCGGGACCGAGTAGCGTAGCGGCCCGTGGTCATCATCCTGGTTGGCGGCCAGTGGGGCGACGAGGGCAAAGGCAAGGTCATCGACTACCTCGCGGCGAAGGCCGACATGGTCATCCGCTCCCAGGGCGGCAACAACGCCGGCCACACCGTCATCACCGAGCACGGCGAGTTCAAGTTCCAGCTCATCCCGTCCGGCATCCTCTACCCCCACTGCCTCTGCGTCATCGGCAACGGCGTGGTCGTCGACCCGATCGTCCTGCTCAAAGAGATCGCGCAGCTGAGGGAGCGAGGCATCGAGCCGAGGAACCTGATCGTCAGCGAACGCGCCCACATGGTCATGCGCTACCACCCGCTCTTCGACCAGCTCGAAGAGGACGTGAGAGGCGACGACCGCCTCGGCACCACCTGGCGCGGCATCGGACCGGCGTATGCGGACAAGATCCGGCGCATCGGCTTC
Organism: Chloroflexota bacterium; assembly: GCA_005889085.1. Classification (GTDB taxonomy): domain Bacteria; phylum Chloroflexota; class Dormibacteria; order Dormibacterales; family Dormibacteraceae; genus 40CM-4-65-16. The sequence goes on from VBDS01000102.1 coordinate 7,988, forward strand.
CGTATCGGGGACCTGCAGAAGGAAGCCTTCATGCGCAAGAAGCTCGCCTTCGTCGTCGACCAGGTGAAGAATCCGATCCTCGAGCGCCTCTATGGCAAAGATGCCTACGACTGGTCGAGCATGCTCGAGGAATACCTGCGCTATGCGAAAGAGCTCGATCCCTACATCAAGGACACGTTTCCGATCATCCAGGGCGCGCTCGACCGCAACGCCAAGGTCCTGCTCGAAGGTGCGCAGGCGACGATGCTCGACCTGGATTTCGGCACGTACCCGTACGTCACGAGCTCGAACCCCACCGCAGGCGGCGCGCTGACCGGCAGCGGCATCCCGCCGACCAAAGTCGACCTGACCATCGGCGTGTTCAAGGCGTACACGTCACGCGTCGGCTATGGACCATTCCCATCCGAGCTGCTGGACGAGGTGGGGGACCAGATCCGCGAGCGCGGCCACGAGTTCGGCACCGTGACCGGCCGGGCCCGCCGCATCGGTTGGTTTGACTCGGCCGTCGCACGATACGCCGTGCGCCTCAACGGAGTCGGGGTCGCGGCGCTGATGCGGCTCGACATTCTCGACGACCAACCCCTGCTCAAGATCTGTACCGGCTACGAGCTTCGCGGAACGCGCTACGACCACCCGATCGCCAACATCTCGCACTACAAGCACAGCACCCCGATCTACGAGGAGATGCCAGGCTGGGAGACCGAGATCGGGGCCGCGCAGTGCTGGGACGACCTGCCGCAGCGCTGCCGCGACTACATCGAGCGAGTCGGCGAGCTCATCGGCGCACCGGTCGAGCTCATCGGCACGGGGCCTCGTCGCGACCAGTTCGTGACGCGTGGCCGCAAGCTCTTCGACTGAGCTGGTGAAAACGACGCAAGAGGTCGCGGCCGAGCTCAGCTGGGCGCAGGTCCACGCCTTCAGGCTGCAGCGCCACCACCTGGCGCGGCGTACGCCAAAAAAGGATCTCGCGAGGGTCGTCGGTGACATAGGCGGCGCCCAGGCCCAGCTCATGTCGGCCGCGGAGCTCCAGATCGCCGTCCGGACCAATTGCACGGTCGCCGACGTGCGCAGGGCCTTGTGGACGGACAAGACCCTCGTCAAGACCTGGCTCATGCGCGGAACGCTTCACCTGGCCTCCGCCGAGGACCTTCCCCTCTACACGGCCGCGACCAGCCGCCACTGGATCCACATACGCCCGTCGTGGCTCAAGTACATGCAGGTGACGGAGCAAGAGTTGTGGAAGATCGTCGATGAGATCTCCGCGGCGCTTGACGGCAAGCCGCTGACCCGCGAAGAGCTCATCGCCGTGGTCGGCAAGGGCAAATCGGAACGCATCCGCGAGCTGCTCAGGTCAGGCTGGGGAGGCATGCTCAAACCGGCCGCCCGCAACGGCCGCCTCTGTTTTGGCCCGAACCGCGGCCCGAGCGTCACCTTCGTCCGCCCCTCGGATTGGCTTGGCTCGTGGCACGAGGTCGAGCCCGAGCGCGCCTTGCCCGAGGTGGCGCGCCGCTACCTTCGAGCCTACGGTCCGGCCACGAAGATTGACTTCGCCCGCTGGTGGGGCGCCTGGCCCGGCATCGGGAACGCCGCCTGGTCAGCACTGGAGGGCGAGCTCGTGAAGGTCTCGGTCGAGGGCGCCCGACTGGACATTCTCGGGAACGACCTGGACGCGGTGGGCAGTGCACAGATGGATGGCGCGGTGCAGCTGCTGCCGGCCTTCGACCCTTACGTCCTGGGCCACGCGACGCGCGACCACCTGGTCGAGCGAGCCCAGCTGGCGAAGGTCAGCCGCACCGCGGGCTGGATCTCCGCGGTCGTGCTGGTCAACGGCAGCGTGGCGGGCACATGGACCCACGTGGTGGCGAGGAACACGCTTCGCGTCAGCGTCGAGCCGTTCCGCCGCCTGCAGGCAGCGGTCACGTCAGACGTCAGGGCCCGGGCGGGCGAGCTGGGCCGGGCGCTCGGCCTGGAGAAGACCGAGGTGAAGTTCGGCTAAGACGCCTGGGAGGGGGTCTTGACGACCCGCAGGTTCTCCTCGCGCTGGCGCAGCCGTCGGGTTCTCTTCCACCGCTCCATCCCGACGGATGCGGACCAGTACAGGAGGACCACGACGGCCATCACCGCCTGCACGGTCGCCACGGTGAAGAAGGCAGCCTCGATCCCATAACCATTGCGCCGGAGGCCGACCGCGAAGAGCCCGCCCGCCAAACCGAGGAGGGGCCGCGGCCACCACGCTTCCGGCAGGAGCCGCCTATCCGCCAGGAGCAATCCGGCCACGAACCACGTTGGACCGCTGTCGAGCTGAAAGAGCGGGTCCCAGTGAAACGAGTAAATCGCGAAAGCCGCGCCGGCGAGAAACGCCACCAGCACCACAAAGCTCACACGCCGGGCGTAGGCAAGCCACGCGACGCCCAGCGTCACAGCAAGCATCGAGGTGGCGAAGACCGGACCAGGAACATTGCCGACGTAGAGACGGATTGGATCGATCGGCGCCGAAGCCGGGCTGAAGAAGCGAAACCAGGTTGCGATCGGGTCGCCGAACGCGTTGCCAGTCGCGGGGTTGATGTAGGCGAAAGGCGCGCCGCGGGTTATCAATGCGACCGCGGCGAACGCGAGCAGCCCGACCTGGGCTCGAATCGCGGATGCGTAGCGGGCGCGGACGAGCTCGAGCGCCACCGCGAGCACGGCGATCTCAGCCGTGACAATGAGGCTTGCGCCGGCGCCGATCAGTGCTACGCCGAAAATGGCTGCGATCAGAGGGCTTGCGCCTGGATGCGAAAGTTCATGGCGCCACAACCACCGGGCGATCAGCAATCCGATGGCGCCCGCTCCGGCTGCGATGCCGAGCATCTCCGCCGCCGGGAGCTTGAAGATGATCAATCCCGCCACGACGGGCGGCAGCAAAGCGATCCCCGTGACCAGGTCATCGGGGAGGGAGGCGGGTTTGAAGGCAGCCCGGTCGAGCCAGGCCCCGGCGCGCGCCAGCACGCTCGGATTGTAGGCAAAGAGCCCCTAACCAAACTCACCCGGGTGCTCCCGTCTCCACCCAGCGTCGCAATGGCGGCCGGGTTCACCCCGGCCGCAACTATGCCTGCACGGCTACCAAGCGTTGCCTCGAGTGGCAACTAAAAAAAGACCCAGTCCATATACCGGAATGGGAGCAGGCCCGTCGCGCAGCGACCGGCCGATGAGGGAAAACCATCCGGGTTTTCCCTCATATTGTCAGGCTTGTGGCGCTTCCTGGCCAACGTCTCGCAGCGACCGCCGTGGCGCTCTGGGTGATCGCGATCGCAGCCACGAACGTGCTCGCGAACGCCCTTCCCGACTCAACATGGGTCGCGCTCAAGCCGCTGCCACATATGGGGCGCTCGGCCGTGTTCGCGCTCGCGGTTGATCCCTCGAACAACCAATCTCTCGTGGTGGGCAACACGGACGGTTCACTGCTCAGAAGCACGAACGGCGGCGCGACCTGGACGACGGTGCACACAGGCAAGGCAACCCTGACGACGATCACGTACAGCCCGATTGCGCCCGGCCTCGTCCTCGTCGGCACGCGTGGCTCCGGCGCGCTGGTCAGCCGAGACGGTGGTGTCTCCTGGTCCTCCGCCACAGGCCTCGAAGGCAGGGCGGTGCGGGTCTTCGCGTTCGCCCTCACAGTGATCGCGGCCGGCACCGATCACGGTGTCTACGTCAGCGCGGACGGCAGCACATGGTCGCAGTCGGGCCTGTCGAATCGCAACATCAACTCGCTCGCCGTCGAGGCCATTCATGCGCCGGTGAGACTGGTGGCAGGGAGCGACTCGCAGCCCTCCAGCGGAACGTTGCCGCTTTATCAAAGCGTGGACGCCGGGGCGACCTGGACCACGTTCAATCCCCCGATCAGCGGCACCATCGCCGTCAAGATCACCACCGGCCCGCTGCCGCCTACCGGCAACGTCAGGCCGTTGGTGGTGGGAACCAACACCGGACTCTTCGCGTCGACGGACAACGGTGCAACCTTCAACTCATTGAGCGGCGGAGCGCTGCTCCCCACCACGGACTACACGCAGGTCACCTTCATCAGCGACCACTACGACCGCTTCTATGCCGCGAGCGACGGCGGTGGCTCCAGGTCAGGCGGGCTGTGGCGAAGCAACGACGCAGGCCAGACCTTCGTCTCGCTCCAGCCACCTGAGGCGTCAGTGACTGCGCTCGCCGTGTCTAACGATGAGCAGCCCGTGCTGTACGTGGCGACGTTCCATCCGTCGACTCACACGGCTTCGTTGTGGACCTACCACGACACCGGGGACCAGCCGCAGGGCCCTCCGTCAACCGCATCGCCGGTCGCCAGCGGGACCCGCACGACTCACGCGGGAAACGACTCGATCCTGAGCCAGATCTTCGGCGCGCCCCAGCTGCCTTACATCGGTCTCGGGCTTGGCGCGCTGGCCGTCCTCCTGACAGCGGTCCTGGCGCACCTGCGCGGCCGTTACAGGTAGGCCGTTATGCTCGGCCTGCTTGACCACCCCTACGGAACGATTGCGTGAGCTGGGCATCACCTTGCCCGTGCCGCCACCTCCCGCCGCCTCCTACCTGCAGACACGCCAGGTCGCAATCGGCGGCGGCAGGTCGCTGATCTACGTCGCCGGCCAGATCGCGCGCGAAGGCGACAAGGTGCTGGCCGGTCGATGCCCCGACCAGGTCTCGATCGAAGAGGCCACTAGGCGAGCACGCCTGTGCGCGCTCAGCGTGCTTGCGCAGATCGAGGCGGCTGCCGGCCTCGACAAGATTCACGAGATGACGCAGGTGATCGGCTTTGTGTTGTCGACAGAAGATTTCGCGGATCAGCCGAAGGTCATCAACGGCGCCTCAGACCTGTTTGTCGAGGTGTTTGGTGACGCGGGCAAGCACACCCGGGCCGCGGTTGGGGCCAGCGCATTACCGTCCTCGACCACGGTCGAGATCGCGGCGGTGGCGGTTGTTCACACCGGCTGAGCGAGGCCGCGAGTGATGCGGCGCCCCGGCGCCCTCCTCACCGGCAGCCTCTTGTATCTCTCGGTCGTCTTCGGCGTGATGCTCTGGCGCGGCATCTCGATCGAACCGGAATGGGTGGTCCTCGCCCTGCTCGTGATCGCGATCGCGATGGGACGCGGCCTGACGTTCATTGCGGACTGGGGCCCGTTCCTGCTCCTCTTTTTCGCCTATGAGGCGATGCGCGGGTTCGCTTCCAAGACGGGCTTCGCCCCGCATGATCTATCCGGCCTTGAGCAAACCGTGTTCGCGGGAACGATTCCGACACTCACGCTGCAGCACGCCTTCTATCACGTCGAGTCGGTCAGCCCGCAGGACGTCATCGCGATGTTCTTTTACTTCATGCACTTCCCCCTGCCGATCCTCGTCG
>VBDS01000242.1 GCA_005889085.1 Chloroflexota bacterium
GGCCGGTCTGCCGGGCGTCACCCGGAGCTTCACAAGTTTCGCGGAGGCGGTCGCCCAGGTGGCCGACGCTCGCGTCTACGCAGGTTTCCACTTCCGGTTCGCATGCGAGGATGCGATGCGAATGGGCGAACAGGTTGGAGCCCAGGTTCGAGGCACGCTCATGCAAAGGCGGTCGGAAACAGATCCCAACTGAGATGAGCGAAAGTCCAACGCGGTTTCGTAGGTGTTGCCTCGAATCCCGGTTACCCCGCTTCGCCGACCACGTCTACCTCTCCAGCCCGCTCGGTGCCTAGGATTCGCTGCCTCGGCGAATGTCGCAATTTCGTCCGGGTGGCCGTCGTGGCGTGGATCTTGTCGAGTACCTCGGCTTCTTTTGGCACCGGCCGCTCAACGTCTCCGAATCGCAGAACCTCGGGCGGTCCGTACCTGTCGTGCACAACTGCATTCATGAAGGCGCGTTTGGAATCAAACGAGCGGAATTTGCCAGCTGTCTGAGCTCGGCCGGTTGATCCTCCCGGTGGGCGAGCTAAGCAAAGCTCGGCTGCCCAAGCGCAAATACCTTCCACTCGCCCGGAACGCCTTTGAGAGCATGCGAACCGCTCTCGAGGAATGCGAATCCGGACCCGGTAACCAAATCTCGTACCGTGCCGGAAACCAGAATCTCACCAGCTGGAGCCAGCGCAGCGATCCGCGCACCCACGTGCACGGCGAGTCCGGCGATTCCCGCAGCGAGTACTTCGACCTCTCCCGTGTGCATGCCGGCCCTCACCGCGATTCCGAGATTGCCGGCGCCTTCCCTGATCGCCGATGCACACCGAAGAGCGCGTCCTGGGCCATCGAATGTAGCCAGAAAACCATCGCCAGCGGTGTCAACTTCGACGCCGCGGTACCGTTGGAGCTGCTCGCGGACCATCATCCGAAACGCTGCTAAACGGTCGCGCCACGCCCGATCGCCGAGCTGTGCCGCCTGAAGCGTCGACCCAGATATGTCGACGAAGAGAACAGTTGCGAGGACACGATCGGGCCGAAGGGGCTCGCGTACTCCCGTCGTGAATTCCTGCACCTCATCCGCGATCGAATCCGAATCGCCGACAAACGGAAGATGGTCATTCCCAGCCAGCTCGACCAGCTTGGCTCCGGGTATGTGACGTGCCAGGTAGCGGCTCTGCTCGACGTCAAAGAGGATTTCGTCGGTTCTGTGCAGAACGAGTGTCGGCACCCGAATTGCGGACAGAAGCGGTCGCATGTCGATCTCCGTCATCCAGTTCATCATCGTGATCGCCGCTTGCGGGCTGGCGGACTGGCGCAGGTAACGCTCCCACCAGCGACGCATTCGATGGTCCTCGGCGACGGACGGTGCCCAAAGTTCGAGGCCGATCGGGTGCTCCCAGTTGTCTGCGAGCGACTTCGCAAACGCTGCGAACAAGTCGGGGGGGAATCCAACCGGCCAGGTGGGATCCTGGATCATCTTGACAGGGGTGCCGTAGAGGATCAGAGCGGACACCCGGTCTGGATACGTCGCTGCGTAGAGCGACGCCAAAACGCCCCCTTCCGAGAATCCGAAAAGGGCCGCCCGGCGGGAGTGCGCTGCATCGAGAACGACCCGGAGATCGTCCATTCGCTGCTCCAGGCTGGGGAGCTCATTGACGGTGACTCGATCAGACAGTCCCGTGCCGCGCTTGTCGAAGAGAATCAGCCTCGAGAACGACGAAAGTCGTTGCAGAAACCGAGCGAAGGAAGGCTCCTCCCACATCAGTTCGAGGTTGGATAGCCAGCCGTGGCAGAAGAGAAGGTCAGGATCGCCCTCGCCGACGATCTGATACGCGATGTGTAGATCCCCGCTCCGGGCATATTGGGTGTCTGGTTGCATGTCGCCTCAGCGCAGCCTAATTCGTGATCCCGCCACCTGCAAGGCAGTGGAGGAGGGAGATCTTCGGCTTCGCCACCCAAGAATGATGTCGGGTTTCGAAGCCGTTCGGATCCCGCCGGGGTCATTCGAACCTTGCTCATCGCGCAGTGTCGCCGCGTATCAAGGGTCTCGAATCGTTGCTCGCGATTACCGGCGGCCTCATCGGCGGTTTCGACTGCCGGATCCAAGGTCGAGGTCTCCCAGCCTAGGGCGGAAAAACGGTATAGCAATTGGTCGCCCCGAATTCCGCCGGGGCTACCAATTCGGGCCGGTCGAATTTCCTCACGAGATCGCCGCTGCCCCGTGACCGATGCCGTCCGCAGGGCAGTGCCCTGGGCCATTGAGCTGGCTGATTCCGCGCGCTAGTCGGCGAACCGAGGGGGCCCGCCGCTGGAGGCGGGCCCCCTCTCAGTTCTTCAGAACGCTGTCAGCCGGCTGAGCAGGGGTTGCTCGCCAGACCGTTGTGGAAGTTGTTGAAGCGCGACGAAGTGTTGAACCCGGCACCGGACGGGAAGGCCAGATAGGTCGACAGGTAGAGCGACCCGTACTCTGCAGGATTTCCGCCGAAGCTGTTGGTGGTGTAGAAGGGATACGGCGGATTGGTCCCGTTGAACGGGATCTGGTTTCCGATCACCCAGGTGCAGGCGTTCGTCCCACCGGCCGCCGTGGAATAGAACGGATAGAACGCAGCGGGTGCACCGTCGTCGGTGAGAGGCGGGTTGATGCAGCCGGCGCCGGTGGTGCGGTTGCAGTTGTTGTACGGGCTGACGGCCTTGACCTCGATCCTTGGCAGGTCGGTTTCAAAGGCCACCCGGTCGTAGTCGAATCTGCCGGTCACCGGGCTGCTGAAGTCGACCGGCGCCGGGTGATTGGCGTTGCCGTCCGGCCACACGTTCTGATATGACATGCCGTCAAATCCGGCGTTGGTCGCCAGACAGCCTGCGGCCGGCACCAGTGAGGTTGCCCCCGCGGGGAAGCAGAAATTGTCGTCCTTGTCGCTCGGCTCGATGTCGCCGCCAAACCCCTCCGACTGGCCGCATGTGCCGTGGGTTTGCACGTTGCTGCAGAAATCGAAGTGCCCGATCTCATCGGAGAACGCGATGTTGTACGAATGCGCGGCCCACTGCACCCTGGTGGCCTCCGAGGACGTGCTGTACATGGGGTGGAAGTCATACGGGATGTTGGTGCAGGCGGTCCCGGTCGGGGCGAACTGAACCATGCCGAAGTTGTTGGCGGCGCTGGCGACCATGAACCCGCTCTGACCGGGGTGTGTTGAGTCGGTGATGGTGATCCCCAGTCCACTTGTGGTGTCTGCCAGCGCGACCGAGAGATGGTCTCCCGAGTTGAAGAACGAAACGTCCGTGTTGCCAACCGGATTGAATGTGTTGAAGGTCGCGTCCACCGGGTTGGGTGGACCGATGGGAACGCCGTCATGGGTGATGAACGCGAAGTTGACATACTCGAGCCCAGTCCTCGCGGCGCACGTGGAGTTGAGGACCTGGCCGGTGACGGGATTCTCAGACAGGCTGTCGATGTTCAGAGCCGCGCACCACTTGGTCGGGTCGCAGCTGACCCCCGGCGGCCAGAGCGCCCAGCCCGGCGGGTAGAACTGCATTTCCATGAAGGCCACGCCCGGGGCATGGGCCATGCCGGTGCCGGTGTTGCCCGGAATGTTGCCGTCGCTGTTCGCTGTGCATGGGCCCGCGAGCTTGTTGTAGAGCGACTCCGGATAGGACTGGTCGTCGCACAGTGCCATGCCGAACCAGAAGGCCGGATGCAGCTCGAAGTTGTAGGACTTGCCGTCGGTCCGCGGATTGCCGGTGGCCGATGGATCGGCGGGCAGGGTCAGGTTATACGTCATGTGATTGCCGGCCCCGGCCCTGTTCGAGTAGAAAAGGAGCGAGGGTTCGTCGTGCCCCACGTAGACGTTGTTGCCGAAGACCTGCTCGGAGTCGAGGACCTCGGTGCAGAACGTCTTCGCACTCGCGCAGTCGATCTTGGCGTGCTGGGCGCTCGCTGCGGGGACCGACCACGGCGCCAGTGCCGCCAGCAGTCCCACCCCGGCCGCAACATAGATGAGCTTACGTGGTCTCATTTCAACCTCCAACCCCCTACCGACTGTGAATCCCCCACGGACCTGTGTATCGCGATCGGTCGCTCGAGGATTTGGGGCCCCGGCCACGTCTGCTCTAAGAGGAGCTGGCGGCCACGAACTCCAACGCGGCCAAGCAGAACTTGTATATCCGCCGGAGGTGCGAATGTCAAGTATTGCCTCCGCGTGGATCGATCCGAATCCTGATTCGGCTATTGACACCTCGGTGCGTTTCCCGAAGCCAGCACCATCGACGATAAGCTCTCGCTGATGACTGAATCCGCCATCAGCCGAATCGGTGCCGCTACCGGAGTCGCATCGGTGGTCGTGACGTTCATCGGCTTTGGTGTGCACGGCGCCCTTCCAACGGATACCACCGCCGACGCCGTCGAAACCTATGTCAACGGCGTGAGCGCGAGCCAGGCGGGAATCGGCAATTACCTCGAGCTCCTGGGCTACCTACTCTTTCTTGCCTTTGCGGCATATCTCTACGCCGTGGGTCGAGCCGGCGGGGCGAATTCGTTGCACTGGGTGAACGTCCTTGGCCTGGCCGCCGCAATCACCTACATCGCCGTTAGCGCGTTCGCCATAGCCGGACAGGTGGTCATGGTCAACTGGGCTAAGGCAGGCGCTGATCCAAAAACAGTGCTCGGCGCGTACATGCTGGACAGCGCTGCATTCACCCTGAGCTTCGAGATTGGTGCTCTCTTTTTGCTGGCGGTTGGCATTCTCTTGTGGAACAGGCCCATCGCCCTGCGGCTGATCGGGGCCTCCGGTGTGCTCGTCGGTTTGGTGCTGTTCGTCACAGGTCTGATCAGTACCGCTTCGATTCAGAGTTCGAGCAGCCAAATCGGGTACATGGTTTTCAGCCTATGGACCGTCATAGCCGGGATCTACCTGCTGATACGTCCGATCCCGATAACTAGAGCTGCCTAGCTGCTCCGCATTCGAGTCTCTCCCGCCAGGGCTACCAGTTCTTGCGGTATCGCGAAAGCAGTTCCTGTGAGGCCGAGGCCGCAGGCTCGAATGGTGCCTCTACCTTCGCATCCCACATTGCGCCGCTGCGTCGTTGGCGAATCAATTTAACGGCGGATGCCACGGCCGCGAGCAGGAAGCTGGCCTCGGCAACGAAGTAGCCGTAGGCCAACAGCTGCTTGTCCCAGAAGTAAGCAGATCCGAGAGAGGTCAGCCCCACAACCGAGCAGACAAGCGGAGCCAGGGACCCCATCCATCCCGGCCGGCGCTGATACACAAGTCCAACGAAAGCCGCAATCAAAGGCAGTGAGAACGCCTCGAAGAACGGATCCCAAACCGCCCTGCTCAACAGGCTAAAGCCAACATAAACCGCCGAGAAGCCGGTTTTCAGATCGATGGGATACAGGACCAGGCTCGAAACGAAGAATGGGAACGCGTGCGCGATCATGGCCGCGATCAACGCGGCGGGCACGAGCGCATTGATCGCGCGATCCCACCGGCGCGAGCCCAACGCGCTCAACACATTGCCGGATGTGGTCGCCGCCACGATCAAGACTCTAGTCAGCACCGGCCTGTCTCGTGCGGACCCGAGACTCGCCGAGGCGGGCAGTCGCGGTTAGTGGCCTGAAGCCGGGGACACACTCCGGATCTGGCTGGCGGCCGACATGACTCAGGCCGCAGTTACGTGCGCCGCCGCCTTCACCGCGCCCACCATCAGGGCCGCGGCGGCGGCATCTGACATCCCCTCCTCGGCCAAACGCCGCCACGTCCAGAAGTCGATGGCCAGCGCGACGACGGCTCGGAGTCCCTGTTTTGAGTGGACGCCCTGCGTAAAACCGGCGGCAAGTGCTGTCGCGAGATTCTCGAACTGCCTGTCCAGACGAATCCTCATCACGGCGTCCAGCGGGGGCATGACGAGGCGATCTCGCTGCATGTTCTCGATGGTCCGAGCGGAGTTTCGATACCAGGAATACAGGGGAACCAATACCGCTCGCAGACGCTCGGTCTGGTTCTTCGTCTCCAACGCGGCGGTCGGATCCGGTGGCGGATTTTCAGCTAGCCAATAGGCGCCGCATGCGTCGAAAAGTGCCTTTTCGTCCGGGAAGTTGTTGTAGACGGTGAGTCGCTGAACACCGGCCCGGCGTGCGATCTCCGCCACTGTCGTCTGTGCCGGTCCAACCTCCGTGTGCAGCGCAGCCGTGGCTTCCACGATTCGCCGGCGCGTCTCAGCCTGCTTCTCAGCCCGCGCCTTCAACGCGTACTTTCGAGTTTCACTTGACATGCCGTTCACCCATCGTATACCTTTGGTGAATCACTGAACGCCACGTTTATCGAAAGGAGCAACAAATGACGACTACGGCAGTTCGGATCGTGGGACCGAAGGACGGCAAGCTTGGGCAGCTGGGCGGGATAGGCGTTCGGTTCATGGTTGATGGCGCCGCATCGGGGGGCGGTTTCGCGCTCGTCGAGCACCCCATGGAAGCGCGCGCCCTGGCCGCACCGATGCACCGGCACAGCCGCGAGGATGAGTACAGCTTCGTCCTGGAGGGTCGGGTCGGCGCCGACCTCGGAGGGGAGATCGTCTACGGCGAGGTTGGGGACCTGATCTTCAAACCTAGGGGCCAGTGGCACACCTTCTGGAACGCGGGTGACAGCCCCGTCCGCATCCTCGAGATCATCTCGCCCGCCGGTTTTGAAAAGTTCTTTGACGA
>VBDS01000103.1 GCA_005889085.1 Chloroflexota bacterium
AACAACATCTGGCAGGTGCCGATGGCCGTGCGCATCATGTCGGCCAGCACATCGCAGTGGCAGATGTTTCTCCACTCGCGACCTCATCGGCTGGTGGCGTTCTCGAGCTACACGTGCAGCCTGGACTTCGTGCATAAGGTCGGCTATTGGGACAAGGACGTGATCCCGGAGGACTCGCGGTTCTACTGGAAGGCCTTCTTCACTTTCGGTAAGCGCTTCTCCGTCAAGTCCGTCTGGCTGCCCATCTACGGCGATTCGCCTAACTCACGCGACTACGCATCGACACACATGAGCCAGTACAACCAGATCAAGCGATGGGCCTGGGGCATCACTGACGTGCCTTACGTGTTGGCCCGGTTCTTCAAGCATTCCGAGATTCCGCTATGGCTGCGAATCCGCCGGTTCATGAACCTCTTCCTGAACCACCTGAACTGGATCTTTCTGCCGGTCCTCCTGTTGTTCGGTTCCTCGGTTCCGATCTGGGTCAGCGTGGACTTCTCGCTGACCGACCTTGGTCAGGCGCTGTGGAACGTGTCGGGCGTCCTGCTTGGGATCACTCTTTCCACCGTGCTTTTCTTTCTTTACTTCGAGATCCGGATCCTGCCGCCCAAACCGGCTGGCTGGCCAAAGTGGAAGAAGGTCGCGATCTACTTCCAGTACTTCCTCTATCCGATCGTCGGTCTGATCCTCAGCGTCCTTCCGGCACTGGAGGCCCACACCCGATTACTGTTTGGGCGCTACCTCGAGTACCGGGTGACGGAGAAGGTGTAAGGATTGGACGAAGAAAGCGCGCGGACGGTGGCGAAGACAGTTGCCGCCCTTTACCAGCAGGTCCACGACAAGCTGCGAGAACAGGTCCGCGACCTGGACGACGGGACGCTCAACTGGAGACCGCTGCCCAAAGCCAACTCGATCGCCGTGCTCGTCGCGCATTCTCTCGGGTCGGAGATCGAGATGATCCGCGCTTTGCGGATGATCCCCACCGACCGGGACCGCGACGCGGAGTTCAAGGTCGAGGCCGACGCTCGGGACCTGCTTGCGCTGCTCGACCAGGCCGACCGAAACCTGGAGGAGCATCTCGGCGCGCTGACCCCTGACGACCTCACCGAGATGCGGCCCCGAGGCGACCGCCCGCCAAGGCCCGGCATCGACTGGCTGATCTCCAACTACGGTCACGCCCGGGAACACCTGGCCCAGATCGAGCTGACCAAGCAGCTGTACGACAGCCGAACTTAAGTCCGCCCGGTCTAAGCTCCGCAGACCGGGCCGGTGAGCCAGGGCAAGCAGAACCCCGGCCCTGCCAGTGCCCATACCTCGAGGACCGCGATGATCAGGAGGAAGACTACGAAGCCCGTGCCGCTCATGACGTTGCGGCCTGGCACCGGCCACCTCTTCCAGCCGAGGCGCTTGGCCACGCGAGGACCGGCGATCGCGTCGATGAACGGCCACACGAGGAACACGATGATGATGACGGTCGGGATGACGACCGACATCACAAGCTCCGGCCCGAGCTTGATGAACTGGAACAGGAAGAGGAAGTACCAGTCGGGCCTCGGAATGGTCACTGCTCGGGGATCGGCCGGTGCCTCTAGCTGAAGGTTCTTCTGCACGAATGCGGCGAGCAGTCCGAGGGTGATCATCATCACGATGATGATTACTGGATAAGGCCAGAAATGGTCCGGGAAAAACGGGTGCGTGTCCTCGTCGGGCATGTCGTCGGCCAGGTGATGGCCCGCATCGCCCATCAGGAGTGGAAATAGAGCGATCCCGACGATCACCGGGTAAAGGATGTTGTCCGGGCCAATCGGAAGTCGCTTCCATTCGGGCTCGAGAGTGTGCCCGACGTGGCCGTCGAGCTCGATGATCTGGACCTCCTTGGGTTCGGCGACCGCCGCCCCCGGTCCCTCCTTCAGGACGTCGTCAGTCCCTTGTGGGTCGCTCACAGCGGCTCCGCGATCCCGTGCGCCCGGATGAATTTGAAGTGCACGTACATCAAGAGGACGATCAGCGCGGGAAGCAGAAATACGTGTGCAGTGAAGAAGATCTGTAGGGTCGATGGCCCAACCACGGGGCCGCCTTGAAGGATTGTTTTGATGAAGGCGCCCAGCTGAGGCGGTGGCGGTGAGCCGGCGATCTTGATCGTCACCTCGGTGGCGAAGTACGCCTTGGTGTCCCAGGGAAGCAGGTAGCCGGTCAGCGCAAACGCCAGGATGAGGAGCAGCATGATCGCGCCGACGATCCAGTTCAATTCACGAGGGGCCCGATATGACCCCGTCCAGTACACCCGGGCCATATGGAGCAAGACCATGAAGATCAGGATGTTGGCGCCCCAGAAGTGGACTCCTCGAATGAGCCAACCCAGGTAAACCGTGTTCTGGATGAAGAGCACGCTGTTGTAGGCAGCGGCCGGATTTCCTCTCGCATCAGGAACGTAATAGATCGCCAGGAGAATCCCGGTGACGAGCTGCAAGACGATGATGACGAACACCATCCCGCCAAAGCAGTAGTAGAAGGCGTTGGCGAAGTTCGGGACGCGCTGGTACATCGCTTCGTCGATCGCCTTGGTGAAGGGATATCGCTCATCCAGCCATCGGACGGCGGCGAGCTGGATGTCACGCGGGTGAGGGATCGCCACGGCTCAGAAGCCCAAAACGATCCCGTCGACCTGGATCGTGCTTGGGTTGTCACCCTGCTTCCAGGTCAGGTGCGACAGTGGATAGGCGGCCGGTCCATGCAGCACGGTGCCGTCGAGGTGGAAGCGCGAACCGTGACATGGGCAGTCAAAGGTCTTGGCGGCGTCGTTCAGAGCGACCGAGCAGCCGAGATGTGAGCAGTTGATGGCAAGCACGTCGACCTTGCCCGCGTTCTTGACCGCGAACCCTCCAAAGGCAAGGTCGCCAGGGGCGTTGTCACCTCCGCCGTCCGCCATGATGAACGCGGTGTTGGGGTTGGTCGGGGCGTTGAACTTCACCGCCTCGCCGTCGTTGAGCTGGGTGATCGGCTTATCCAGGGTGATGCTCACCGGGCCCTTCTTCTGGCCCTTGGGCGGAGCGGGCCAGAGGTAAACGAGGATCGGCAAGACGCCTGCAGCCGTCAGAGAGGTGAGGATGACCGCCATCCACCAGCCAAGGAACGTCCGGCGGGTGACCAGCCTCGGCGCCGCAGCGTCTGCCATCCGGCTCCGATTCTAACCTCGTCGCGAGGCCAGGTAGGGGGGCAGGCCGACCGCCTCCCGAACCTCCCGCATCGTGGCCCGAGCCACCTCGCGCGCCTTATCGCTGCCCTCGTCGAGGATCGCGTTCACCTGGTCCGGGCTCAGCGCGGAGCGCACCTCGCGGAACGGCTGGAAGACCTCTATCAACCGCTCGGCGAGCAGCTTCTTTTTGTCGTAGCAGCCGATCTCGGCCTTCCGGCAAAGCTCCCAGTAGTGCTCCCAGTCGTCGAAGAAGTACTTGTAGAAGGCACAGACGTTGCACTGCCGAGGATGACCGGGGTCTGTCCTTCGCGGTCGTTTCACGTCGGTGACCATGCTGAGGACCTGCTTGCGAATCGTTTCCGGATCATCGGTCACCCCGACGATGTTCCCGACGCTCTTTGACATCCGTTGTTTGCCGTCGGTGCCTTTGATCAGCGGCGTCGCGGTCAGCAGAGCACGAGGCTCCGGCAGGACCGCAGCGTACGTACGGTTGAATTTGCGCGCCACCTCGCGAACGAGCTCCAGGTGGGCGAGCTGATCCTTGCCGACGGGCACGCCCATACCCTTGACTATCAAGATGTCCGCGCCCTGCAAGATGGGGTAGGAGAAGAGGCCCAGGTTGACGTTGTCTGGATGCTGTTTCGCCATCTCCTTGAAGGTGGGCACACGCTGCACCCAGCTCAGTGGGGTGACCATCGAGAGCAACAGGGTCAGCTCGGCCACCTCCGGCACCTTCGACTGAAGGTAGAGCACGCTGCGCTTGGGGTCGATGCCGACCGAGATCAGGTCGGCCGTGAGGTCGAATACCTTGTCCTCCGCTTTGCGGCCGTCGGGCTCGGTGGTCAGTGCGTGGTAGTCCGCGACGAAGTAGAAGCATTCGTACTGCTTCTGCAGCTCGACCCAGTTCTTGGCCGCACCCAGGTAGTTCCCGAGGTGGAAACGCCCTGTTGGGCGCATGCCGCTCAGGATCCGAATCCGTTCCGCCACGCCGAAAGGGAGTCTAACCACGAGTAGTCCGCCCTGCGCTCGGCCCGCCCCAGCCCGAGGATTACGATTGGATTCAGTTGCCAGACAACGATTCACCACAGGTCCCGCCGGCGTCCAGCCTGGGACTCGGTTCGCGGGCGCTCCGCAACACGACGATCGTGCTCACGGCGAAGGTCATCGCGCGCCTGATCGCGCTGGTGACCGTCCTCTACATGATCCGGAAGCTCGGCCAGGTCCAGTACGGCACCTTCGCCTTGCTCGTCAACCTGACCGCAATCATCAGCGTCGTGCTCGACCTGGGCTTCAACGTGCTCTTCGTGCGCGAGGGAGCGCGGGAGCACAGCCAGATCCAACGCTACCTGCGAAATGTGATGTCGGTGCGCCTCTTCATGTCGGTCATCAGCCTTTTGCTCCTTGCCGCGCTCGTGATCCCCTTCGGCCTCAGCGCGCTGCTCGTGCCCGGCTTTGTTCTGATGGTCTTGACCTCTTACTCGACGCTGCTTCGCAACGGCCTCTACGCAGTGCAGCAGCTCGGTTATGAAGCTGTCGCCGTGGTGCTGGAGAGCGCCCTCCTGCTTGGCCTGATTCTCTATGGCGGTCGGACCGGCCAGGGCGTCGTGTATTTCGTATGGGCCTACGCGATTCAGTACGCCTTCAGCTGCTTGTACTTCGCGATCGTGCTGGCCGCCAAACGGGTCGCCGTGGTCGGCTGGCAGTTCGAGGCGGCTCTGATGCGCGAGTGGTTCTGGAAGGGCCTGCCCTTCGCGCTGACGTTCGTGTTGACGATCCTGTATTTCCGCATCGACCAGCCGCTCATCGCGGCGTTCAAGGGATTGGGCCAGGCCGGCCTCTATGCGGCCGCCTACAAGCCGATCGAATCGCTGCTCTTCGTGCCGATCACATTCTTGTCGATCGTGTTCCCGGTGCTCTCCATCTACTACCGCGAACGGCGGGCCGACCTCCTCGACGCGGTCAGCCGCTTCTACAAAGGCTTGTTGCTGATGGGCTGGCCGGTGAGCGTCGGCATCTTCGTCCTGGCTCACCCACTCACACCGCTGCTTCTGGGGCGTGGCTTCCTCGCATCTGAGCCGGCGCTGCGGGTTCTGGCGCTCGCCCTCGGCATTGCGTTCGTCAACAACGCGTTCATCGGCGCCCTCAACGCGTCTGATCGCCAGTCGTCCTTCACCTGGGCCGCAGGCTGGAGCGTGGTCGCCAACCTGGCGCTAAACCTCGTGCTCATCCCGCTCTTCGGATATCAAGGCGCAAGCTGGGCCACGGTGATGACGGAGCTCGTGCTCGGTGTGGCCGGCTGGATCCTGACCTCGCGCTATGTCGGGCACGTCCCGGTTCTGCAGCTCAGCTGGCGCGTCGTGCTGGCCGGGGTGATCATGGGCGCTGCCATCTATCCGCTGAGCACGTTCGATGGATTCAAAGTCGCGATCCCGATCGTCGTCGGAGCGGTCGTTTACTCCGCATTCGTGCTGGTCCTGCGCGCCCTCAACCGCGAGGAGATCGGTTGGGCGCGACGCGCCCTGGCGCTGGCGCGTTGACGAGCTCGAAGCCCCTCTATCTCAAGCCTCGTGGCGCGGCCGCCCTCGTTCCATGGGAGGAAATCGCAGTTGACGCACCCGAGGTCAGCGGGCAGACGCCGCTCGAGGCGGCGCAGTTTGTCGCCCTCGACATCGAGACCACCGGGAACGCGCCCTTCCTGGTGCTCGAGATCGGCGCCGAGCGCTTTCACCTCAGCGGCCCGCTCTCCTTCTTTGACACCCTCGTGGATTGCCGGGCGCCCATCAACCCGTACGCTCGCAAGCGTCATCACATCGACCGTTCGATGCTCATCGGGGCGCCCGAATTCAAGGACGCACGCCGCGCCTTCCTTCGATTTGCCCTGGGCGCGGTCCTCGTTGAGCACAGCCATGACGCATTCGACACCTGGCTCGTCGGACGCGGCCTCGAGAGCCCTCTCGAGCACCCGATCATCGATACCACCGCACTTGCGCGTCTCGTACTCGACCTTCCCAAGGGCCAGACCCCGGGACTGGCCCGGCTGGTCACCGAGCTCGGCCTCGACGTCACGCCGGCGCACGCGGCGCTCGATGACGCCCGCGCCACCGCGATGGTCTTTCGCGCTTTGATCACGCGCGCACAGCAGGCGCTCGGTTGGAAGACGGTCGGCGACGTCCTGGCCGCCCTGCCGCGGCCCATGGTCGACCGGACCGCGCCTAGTCGAAGAGCGTCAGCTGCAGGTCGGGCTCGGGGTGCTCCAGGCCGGACAACCCCACCCCGATCAGGCGCACAGCCCGCGACTCCACGTGCGACTTCTCCAGCGCCGACCGCGCGGCGCGGAAGATCGTCTCGACGTCGTCGGTCGGGCTCGTCCGGCTCACCTGGCGGCTCACCAACCTGAAGTCGGGAAGCTTCAGCTTCACGTAGACGGTCCGCGCCCGAACCCCGTCGGTCTTCAGTCGTTCGGTGACTCGATCCGTGAGGTCGCGCAAGGCGCTCTCGAGCTGGCCGCGATCGCTGACGTCGTTCTCGAAAGTGGTCTCAGCCGAGATTGTCTTGGCCGGCCGGCTTCCGTCAACGGGCGAGCGATCGCGCCCCTGGGCGAGTCGCTGGAGGACGGCGCCGTTGGTGCCAATGGCCTGAACCAGGCGCTGAGTCTCATAAGCCGCGAGCGCGCCGACGTTGCGCAAGCCCATGGCGTGAAGCCTTTCCTCTGTCTTCGGGCCGAGGCCGGGTATGACTCCGATGGGCAGCGGAGCCAGGAAGTCGGCCTCGGTACCCGGGGGCACGAGGACCAGCCCGTCCGGCTTGCGCGTGCCGCTGGCGACCTTGGCCACCAGCTTGGATGTCGCGGCGCCCACCGATGCGGTGAGGCCTACCTCGGTGTGAATTTGAAACTTGATCCTGCGTGCGACCTCTTCCGCGTTCGAAGTGCCGTGCCGGGTACGGGCGGTTACGTCGAGGTACGCCTCGTCCAGCGCGACGCCCTCGACGAGCTCGGGCGAGGTGAAGCGGCGGAAGATCTGGTGAACCACGCGGCTCGCCTCGCGGTATCGCGCACCGTCGGGCGCGACCACCGTCAGCTGCGGGCAGACCTGCAGCGCCTCGTGGAGTGGCATCGCCGACCGCACCCCATAAGTCCGCGCTTCATAAGACGCCCCCATGATCACCGCGCGCCGCGAACGTCCTGCGACGGCGACCGGAATGCCGCGAAGCTTCGGATCGTCGCGCTGGTGGACGGAGGTATAGAAGGCGTCAAGGTCGACGTGGAGGATGGTTCTTGGCCAGTTGTCCGGTCTCGGCATCGTATTGCAGCGGCCAGTCTGCCACAACAACTTGTAGGCCACCCCGGCTTCGCGCCTAGAATCCGGTGTCGATGAAGGGCGTCATCTTGGCCGGGGGCACCGGAAGCCGCCTGCACCCCCTGACCCGCATCACCAACAAGCACCTGCTTCCGATCTACGACCGGCCGATGATCAACTACGCCATCGAGGCGTTGGTGAGCGCGGGAGTGGGGGACATCATGCTCGTCACTGGCGGCACCCACGCCGGTGAGTTCCTCCGCCTGCTCGGCAATGGTCATGAATTCGGCATCGAGCGACTGTTCTATGCCTACCAGGACAAGCCGGGCGGGATCGCGGAGGCTCTCGGCCTCGCGGAGAAGTTCGTCGCAGGCGACCGCTGTGTCGTGCTCCTGGCTGACAACATCTTCGAGCGCTCGATCCGTCCTTGCGTGGACGCGTTCGAGGAGCAGGAGCGTGGCGCGCGTGTCGTCCTCTCCAGGGAAGTCGACCACGAGCACCTTCGCAACCTGGGCGTCGCCCAGTTCGACGGCGAGCGACGGATCGAAAGGATTATCGAGAAGCCCGAGAAGCCGCCCAGCGACTTCGCCGTCACGGGCGTTTACTTTTATGACGCGACGGTATGGAAGGTGCTGCCCGAGCTCAAGCCTTCCGGGCGCGGAGAGCTCGAGATCACTGACGTGAACAACTGGTTCCTCCAGCACGGATTGATGGAGTACGACGTGCTCGATGGCTTCTGGGGCGATGCGGGTGAGTCGATTCCCGCGTACTACGCGGTGCATGACTTTGTCCGCGCGCACGGTGTCAACAAGCCGTCATGAGCATCGATGGCGTCGTGTTGAAGGAGCTCACCACGCACTCCGACGAGCGCGGTTTCTTTCGGGAGGTCATTCGAGAGACTGACGATTTCTTCGACCATTTCGGCCAATGGAGCCACTCCTTGATGTATCCCGGCACGGCCAAGGCGTGGCACATCCACCAGCGCCAGACCGACTGGTGGTACGTGATCGGTGCGCTGAAGGTCGCCCTGTATGACACGCGGGAAGGCTCATCGACCAAAGGCCAGCTCATGGAGTTCCTGATGGGCGACGGCCAGCCCGCGTGCCTGATGATCCCGCCCGGCGTGGCGCACGGCTGCCGGGCGCTTGAGCTGAGCCACATCCTCTACATCACCTCGCGCGTTTACGCGCCAGAGGACGAAGGCCGGATCCCACACGACGACCCGACGATCGGCTACGACTGGACAGCGGGTCCTCCTATCAAGTGACCCGGTCGCTGCGGCGGCTGCTGGTAGCAGGAGCGGCGGGGTTCATCGGTTCGAACTTCGTCCGTTACGTTCGCCGCACACGGCCGGAAGTAGCCATCACCGTGCTCGACAAGCTGACGTACGCGGGCAACCTGGGCAACCTTGCCGAGTTCGAAGGCCAGCCCGGCTACCGCTTTGTGCACGGGGACATCTGCAACGCCGACCTCGTCAACACGCTCGCCGGTCAGTCGGACGCCATCGTCAACTTCGCAGCAGAAACGCATGTCGACCGATCGCTGATGGACCCCTTCGCCTTCATCGAGACGGACGTTCGCGGCACGGCGGTGCTCTGCGAGGCCGCACGCAGATATGGCCACGAGGTGTTTCTGCTGGTCAGCACCGACGAGGTCTATGGGGATGTGAGCGAAGGCCGCTCTCGAGAAGAAGATCCACTCCGCCCGCGCAGCCCCTACTCTGCGAGCAAGGCCGGGGGCGAGCACATCGCTCGCGCCTACGCCGAGAGCTTTGGGCTGCCGCTGCTGGTGACGCGCGGTTCGAACAACTATGGGCCATACCAATATCCCGAGAAGCTGATCCCGGTCTTGATCACCAACGCGATCGATGACATGCGGCTGCCGCTGTACAACGACGGCTCGGCGGTCAGGGACTACATCTACGTCGAGGACCACTGCCGCGCAATCGACCACGTGCTGCACGAGGCGGCGGTGGGCGGCGTGTACAACGTCGGGACGGGAATGGAGACCAACGGCCTTCAGGTCGCAGAGGCGGTGCTCGACATCGTCGGCAAGCCGCGAAGCCTGATCGAGTTCGTCGCCGACCGGCCGGGGCATGACTACCGTTACGCCCTGGACATCGGACGCATCACCGAGCTGGGCTGGGAAGCGCAGGTCACCTTCGCGGAGGGTCTCGAGCGCACCGTTCGCTGGTACCAGGACCACGAGGAGTGGTGGCGGCCGCTCAAGTCGGGCGAGTATTGGGAGTACTACAAGCGCAACTACCGGCCCCTTGTCAGCTAGGCCGTCTCGCTCGCCGCACCACAAGCGCGGCCACAACGACGATAGAACCGGTAAGCAGGACGAGGAGCACCGCGTACTGGCCGAACGGAAACGTCCTGTCGCGCTCCGGCCACTGCGGCGGAGGAATGGTGTAAGGCGGCGCGGCTTCGTACTGGCGCCTCGTCTGGCCCGACACGGAGCCGGCGAGGTCGTCCACAGGTGAGTCCACCCCGACCATGAAGAAGTCGTTGCCCTTGACGAAGGAGATCACGTCCGCGTAGTCCGGTCCGATGGCGTCGGCGAGATGCCAGCCGTAATAAGGATCGATACCGTTCATCGATATCGCCTTCACGTAATGCGGGTTGGCCCTGTCGGCCGCCGCCGATTCGGTCAGCCATCGCCGTGCTCCCTCGCCGCCTGCGAAAGCAACCACGAGCTCGAGCAGGATGTGGTTGGACGGCTGCTGGATCCAGCTGCGCGCGAAACCTGACACGAAACCGTCGCGCCTCAAGCTCGCGTCGACAGCCGACGTGTCGGCGGGGGAGAGAAAGCCGACGTATTCCTGGAGGTCGAAGGCCCCGTGAATGGGAATTGCGGTCGTCGTGTCATCGGCGTAGCCCGTCGCGACCGGAGGCGCGATCAGGGTGTCGAGCGATGGGGAGGGGCTGGGCGATGCGGCGGACGCGACTGGCGCGGCGACCATCGCGAGCACGCAAACAACGACCAGCACGCGACCGGCCCGCGTCACGCTATTTCAGCTGCTGGGCGGTTGAGGCCACTCCGGGCGTTGCTGCGTTTCGGCCGGCTGCCCCGCCTGGGGCACCGGACGCCACGTCCGGCCGTCCCACCACAGCGTCCCGTCACTCGAGCGCTGCGCCATCGGCGGCGCCTCCTGGGCGGCGTCCTTCCAGCCCTGCCCGTCCCACCAGTAGTTGCCGTCCGGGGACATCTGGATGTTGCTGCCCGGCGTTCCTGCCGCGCCCGCCACCCACGGTGCGCCGCCCTCGCCCATGCCGGGCGCGGCGGCCACACCGCCGGCCACCATCGGGGTAGGTCCCCGGCGCCTCAGAGCCAGGAAGGCCACGAGCGCGACGACGACGACGATGAACGCTATCGCGATCGCGAGGGCCGCCACCGGGAAGCTCGACGCTGTGTTGCTGACTGCGTTTTCTGGCCACTGCGAGGAGGGGATGGTGCTCCCGGGCGCGGCCTCGTACTGGGCTTTCGCCTGCTGAGCGGCCAGCGCCAGCACGTCGTCCTTGGTCGAGGCGAGGATGACAAAGAAGATGTCGTTGCCTTTGGCGAAGACGAATAGGTCGCCGACCGTGTTGCTCGATGAGTCGGCGAAATGCGCGCCGTAGTAAGGGTCGATGCCGCTGACGGTGTCGGCGTGTTTGTAGCTCGGGTCAGCCTTGTCGGAGGTTTCCAGCGCGGTGAGTGCCTTCCTCGCGCCTGCACCACCTTTGAAAGCCATCACCGCTTCGACCATCGCGTGGCTGGAGCTGGCCGAAGCCCACGTCTTACCGTAGCCGTCCAGGAAGCCATCTCGGTTCAGCGTGGCCTCGGTCTCGGTTGCGCTTGTGCCGGTGGTTCCGTTTGAGGTCGCCCAGTTCTGAGATGTGAATTCGCCATGCAGCGGTGCGGTGGTGAGCTCTGCGAAGTCCGAGCCGGGTGGCTTGGCGAGGATGCTGTCCAAGGACGGGGAAGGGCTCGGCGTGGCGGCTGCTGCAGTCAGCGGCCACAGCAGCAGCGCTGCGAGCGCAGCGATCGTGAGCGTGTAAAACAGGCGTTTCACGCGGCCCATCTTATCGGTTGGCGCTGAATCTTCCCCTCATCCCAAGCCAGTACCAATGGAGATAACGCGGGAGCCACTCCAACAGCTTGAATCGGCTCTGGCCCGCGGTCCGGTCGCGCCACGTGGTGGGCACCTCGGCCACGCGCATGCGGAGGCGGTATGCCTTGACTGTGAGCTCCAGGCCAAGCTCGAAGCCGCCGCGTGACTCGATGGTGACCTGGTTGAGGAGGCGCTTGGAGTAGAGGCGGAAGTTGCTGGTCGCGTCGTGGATCGGCAGCCCGCCCAGCCAGTGCAGCGACAGTCCGGCCGTTCGCGACATCGTTCGTTTGAGCAGCGGGCCACCGACCTGACGGCCACCCCGCATGTAGCGGGACCCCGCGACTACGTCAGCGCCGGCTCGAGCGAGCACAACCATGGGATCGATGTCGGCCGGGTCGTCTGAGCCGTCGCCCATCGTGATCAACACGTACGGGGCGCGCGCCGCGCGCAGCCCCGACTTCATCGCGTTGAGCGCGCCGCGGCCGAGAGTGTTCTTGTGCAGGCGCAGCTCGGTCATCTCGGCTTGCAGACGCTTGACCACGGCCACCGTCGTGTCTTCGTCGAAGTCGTGGACGACGAGGACTTCGAGAGGCCTGACCTTGCATCGCTCGACGACGCCCCGGAGCGTCGGCACCACGTTCTCGCCCTCGTTGTAGACGGGGATCACCACGCTGAGCGCGGGGGTCTCGTCCGTCAAATCCTTCCGGCTGCGATCTCTTCGCGAATCCAGGGGATCACCTCATCCAGCACATCCTCGAGCGAGGTCGTGGCCTCGAAGCCGAGCAGCTCGCCGGCCTTGCGTACGTCCGGCACGCGCATCTGCACGTCGTGCTCGTACGGAGGGTCGGATATCAGCCGGAGCGGCTTGTCGGGGCCGTGAACTTTGCGCCAGATGACCTCCGCCAGCTCGCGGACAGTGGTCTTGCGGGCGGTGGAGAGGTTGAAGTCCTCATTGAGCGCGCGTTCGGACTCCATAGCCAGGCGAATCCCTCTCGCAAGGTCACCCCCATAGGTGTAGTGCCGCACCTGGCTGCCGTCGCCGAGGATGTGGAGGGGGTCCTGGCCCTTGAGCACCTTCTGAACGAGGTCTGGCACGACGTGGCTCATCGCGAGCTTCACGTTCCCGCTCATCACGTCGTGGTCGCGCAGGGCCCGCCGCTCGCCGATACCGACGCAGTTGAACGGCCTCACGATCGTGTACGGCAGGGCGTACTGCTCATGCGCGCCGCGCGCGAAGTATTCGGTCGCGAGCTTTTGAAATCCGTATGTGGATCGCGGTGGTGGACTCGAGGCCTGCGCTCCTTCGGGCGTCGGAAAGACTGACGCCGATTCGAACACCATGCTGCTCGAGAGGACTGTGATCTTTTGCAGACGCCCGAGCCGGAAGGAGTTGATCGCCGCGTCGAAGGTGGCCGCGCAGATTCGCTCGTTCTCGGCAAGCAGGTCATACGCGAACTCGTGGAAATACGAGATGCCGCCGATCATTGCCGCGCCTGCGACCACGTGGTCGCAGTCGACGGCAAGTTCCGTCAGGAGCTCCGCGTCTTTGGCGTCGCCTTCGACCAGGCGGTAGCGCGGATCGTTGTCAAATGCGCGCCGCACCGGGCCGTACTTGCTGAAGTTGTCGACGCCGACAACCTCGTGGCCGGCGTGGATCAGCTCGGCGACGAGGTACCCGCAGATGAAGCCGGCAGCGCCGGTGACTAAAACTTTCAGAGTCTGATTGGGCCCGTGACGCCCCAGATGTCGACCACCTCGCGGCCGTCCAGCTCGAGCTCGCGGTACGCGCGGTGGGGCGCGCCGACCACCAGCACGTCGGATTCGCGCAGCACCTTGTCGAGCGGCTCGAAGGTGGGATCGGGAACATATGGGTCGGTGCAGAGGACTTTCGCGCCCTTGAACTGGGCCAGCTTGCGCAGCTTGTAGCTGAGCGAGGCGCGGGCGTCGTCAGACTCCCCCTTGAACGCCATGCCGAGAATGCCGACCGTGCGGCCCAGCAGCGGATTGCGGGAGTTGAGCGTGTCCACGATGTATCCCGGCAGCCCCTCGTTGACCTGCATCGCCGCCTGGCCCATGGGGAAATGGTCGGCCGTGAAGGCGGAGAGCTGCATGGTGTCCTTCAACAGGCACGGGCCCGCCGCAAAGCCCGGGCCTGGAAGATCGGCGGCGCGGGGATAGTCCTGCCGGATGGCATTGAGCACTCGGTTGTAGTCGAGGCCCGAACGGCTGACGATCTGGAAGAACTGGTTGGCGATCGCGAACTTCATGTATCGCCATGTGTTGGTCAGGAGCTTCGCCAGCTCGGCCTCGAGCGGGGTCGTCTGGATGACGGAGCCGACGCCCAGCCGCTCGAACAGCTCTCGGGCCCTGACAAATGCGACATCAGACGTGACCCCGACCAGCTGCGGCAGTGTCCTCAGCTCCTCGAGCGCGTGGCCCTCCGCGATGCGTTCCGGGCAGAACGCGACGTCGGCCTCGACGCCGGCGTCCCGAAGGCGCCGCTCCACCGCCTCGCTGGTGCCGGGGAAGACGGTCGAGCGCAGGACGACCAGGGAACCATGCTGGAGATGGGGTATGAGCTCGTCGATGACCTTGTCGAAGATTCGAACCGAGGGGTTCATGAACTCGTCGATCGGCGTGCCGATGACGAGGATCACCGTCCGTGTGCGCTTCAGCATGGCTGGGTCAGGCGAAAGCTCAAGACGGCCGGTGGGCAGCAGCTTGGCCAGCAGCGCCTCGGCGCCAGTTTCTTTGAAAGGCACCTTGCCTCCCTTGACCTGATCGATCTTCGCTTGATCGATATCGTTGACCCCGACGCGATATCCGCAATCCGCCAGCGATAGCGCGAGCGGGAGGCCGACGTGGCCGCAGCCGCCGACGATTACAAGGTCCAGGTCGTTCATAGCCGCCAAATTATGATTCCTGTGCTCATGAACCAACCTCGGAGGGGCGCTCATGGCCCATCCGTGCTGCTGGACATGAGGCCTCTGCAAGGGCCAAGCGGCCGCCGCGGCGTCGGCGCGTACGCCCGGGGGCTGCTCAAGGGGCTCATCGAGGCTGGCTTCGGCTCCCACCTGACCCTGCTGCTCGACGTCGCGTTCGACGCGCCGGCGCTGCCTCTGGGGGAGTACAAACTGGTCGGCAGCAGGCGCCGAAGTCACGGCCAGCTCGCTGCTTACGAGGACTCCGTGGTCCTGACCCAGGACCTGGAGCGGATCCGCCCGGACGTCTATCACGCCATCGATTACCACCTGCCCGGGCGGAGCCCCTGCCCGCTCGTGGTGACGCTGCACGACCTGATTCCGTGGGCGTGGGGAGGGCCGCGCATGCGCGGGGAGCGGCTTCGCTACTGGCTTGGTCGCCGGCTGGTCAAGCGGGCCGACCAGGTCATCGCGGTTTCCAACTCGACCGCGGAGGACGCAATTCGACTCCGAGTCGCCTCCCGCCAGCGGGTACGAGTCATCCCCGAGGCGGCGGACCCGGTGTTTGAGCCGAGGGACGGGGCCCGGCACAGGGTCAGAGAGCAATGGGGCGTCAGTGCGCCTTACCTGCTGTTCGTCGGAGCCCTGGACGCGCGCAAGGATCCGGCGGGCCTCCTGGTGGCGTGGGAGGCTGCCCGCCGGGCGCATCCAGGGCTGGAGCTTGTGCTCGCCGGCGAACCTGGCAAACAGGCGCCGCCGAGCATGCCGGGAGCGGTCCGCGTCGGCAGGGTGGACGGCGAAGTGCTGGCCGACCTGTACACGGCCGCCGCATGCCTCGTTTTCCCGAGCCGCTACGAAGGATTTGGTCTGCCGTGCCTGGAGGCCATGGCGTGCGGTTGTCCGGTGGCCGCGTACCGCAACTCGAGCATGCCGGAGGTGGTGGACGAGGCGGGAATGCTCGTGCCGGACGGCGACGCGGAGGCGCTGGGCATCGCGGCCGCCGAGATGGTCGGCGAGCGAGATCGCTGGAGGCGCGCCGGGATCCAGCGCGC
Organism: Chloroflexota bacterium; assembly: GCA_005889085.1. Lineage (GTDB taxonomy): Bacteria > Chloroflexota > Dormibacteria > Dormibacterales > Dormibacteraceae > 40CM-4-65-16. Next base: position 15,564 of record VBDS01000103.1, read on the forward strand.
GAAGAGGTTCAGCTGGAGCAAAGCCGCCGCCGACACGATCTCGGTCTATGAATCTGTGCTGAGATAATCGCCGGGTTGAGCAAGGTCGCGGTCATCGGCGCGGGTTATGTGGGTCTGACCACGGCGGCATGTCTCGCCGACCTCGGCAACGAGGTCAAGGTCGTGGACATCGACCAGCAAAAGATCGTGCAGCTCCAGCGCGGCAAGATGCCGTTCTACGAACCAGGCCTGGCCGAGCTTGTCGAACGCAACACGAAGGCCGGCCGGCTCCACTTCAGCACCTCATATGTGGACGCCGTACCCGGTTCCGAGTACGCGATCATCGCCGTGAGCACGCCCGAGGGCGAGGGCGGCGAGGCGGACCTCTCCTACGTCGAGGCTGCAGCCAGCTCCATCGCTGACGCGATGGACGGACCGCTGGTGGTCGTGAACAAGTCCACCGTCCCGCCGCTGACCGGCGACATGGTTTCGCGGGTGCTTCAGAAGGGCAACAGCCGCCACCTGGCTGCCGTTGTGTCGAACCCTGAGTTCCTGCGCGAGGGCTCGGCGATCCAGGACTTCATGCACCCCGATAGGGTCGTGGTCGGAAGCCACGATCGAGAAGCCGCCGAGAAGGTGGCGAAGCTCTACGCGCCGCTCGACGCGCCGGTCCTTATCACTCCGAACATCTACACCGCGGAGATGGTGAAGTACGCCTCCAATGCCTTCCTCGCGACACGCATCTCATTCATCAACGAGATCGCGCGGATCAGCGAGCGCGTTGGCGCGGACGCGAAGCTTGTGGCCGAGGGAATGGGTCTCGACAAGCGAATCGGGCCAAGCTTCCTCGACGCAGGGATAGGCTACGGCGGCAGCTGCTTCCCGAAAGATGTCGCCGCACTTGCCGCTGTTGCCGAGGGTTTCGACTATCACCCTCAGCTGCTGCATGCAGTGATGGATATCAACCGCGACCAGCGAATGCTCGTGATCGACAAGCTGCGCGAATGTTTGGATGAGCTCCCCGGACGCGTAGTAGGTCTGCTCGGTCTGGCGTTCAAGCCGAACACCGACGACATGCGTGAGGCGCCGAGCGTCGACATCGCTCGGGTCCTGCTCGCGGCGGGCGCGGAGGTTCGCGCATACGACCCGGCGGCGATGGAACGGTCGAAAATTCTGTTGCCCGAGGTTGAGCACATGAAGGATGCGTACGCCGTAGCGGCCGGCGCCGACGCTCTTGTCCTTGTCACGGAATGGAATGAGTTCAGGCAGCTCAACATGGCGCGCGTAAACCGGCTGATGCGTCGGCCGGTCATCGTGGATGGGCGCAACATCTATGAGCCTGCAGCTATGAGGAACCTGGGTTTCACCTATCGCGGCATTGGCCGCGAGTAGCGCGTCCCGGCCGAGGGCGGTTGTCTCGGGCGGAGCCGGATTCATCGGTTCCCACCTGTGCGCGGCGCTGCTCGAACGGGACGTGAGCGTCCTCGCCCTCGACAACTTCATCACCGGCTCGGCCGACAACCTCGAGCCCTTGCAGGGCAACCCGGAGTTCGAGTTTCGCCAGGCCGACGTCAACCACGGCGTATTCATCGGCGGCGACGTGCGCTACGTCTTGCATTTCGCGTCGCCGGCGTCGCCTCCGCAGTACGACGCCAATCCGATTCACACCCTCAAGGTCGGCACCATCGGGACGATGAACATGCTCGGCCTCGCGCGGGCGAAGAACGCCACGTTTCTCCTGGCTTCCACGTCCGAGGTCTACGGAGACCCGTTGGTGCATCCCCAACCGGAGTCTTACTGGGGCAACGTCAACCCGATCGGACCACGTGGCTGTTACGACGAGGCCAAGCGGTGCGCCGAGGCATACGCGATGGCCTATCGACGGATGCATCAAGTGGACACCCGCATCATCCGCATCTTCAACACACACGGTCCGCGGATGCAGGTCCAGGATGGCCGCGCGGTCCCGAACTTCATGGCCCAGGCGATTCGCGGTGAGCCGCTCACCGTCTACGGCGACGGCTCGCAGACGCGAAGCCTGTGCTACGTCTCAGACCTGGTGCGCGGGGTGCTCGCGGCGCTCGAGCGCGGTGACGAGCAGCCCGTGAACCTCGGCAACCCGGAGGAGGTCAGCATGCTCGAGCTCGCCGAGACGATCATCCGGCTGGCCGGCTCCCAGAGCAAAATCGACCATCGGGATCTGCCCGTCGACGACCCCAAGCAACGCCGCCCGGACATCACTCGGGCGCGCAACCTCCTCGGTTGGCAGCCTGAGGTGGGTCTCGAAGACGGACTGCGCCGGACTCTTGAATACTTCCGTTCAGTTCTATGACTTCCGACGACCTGAAGCGCTACATCCGCGACGTGCCCGACTACCCGCAAAAGGGGATCATCTTCCGCGATATCACGCCGCTGCTGGGCGACAAGAAGATCTTTCGCGCTGTGGTCGAGCTCATGGCCAAGGCGTGGATGGCCGATCCTCCCGAGCTCGTGGCTGGGATCGAGGCCCGCGGTTTCATCCCTGGCGCCGCGATCGCGGTGAAGCTGGGCGCCGGGTTCGTGCCCATTCGCAAGACCGGCAAGCTGCCGTGGATGACGGTGGTCGAGTCCTACGATCTTGAATATGGAACGGACCAGCTCGAGGTCCATTCGGACGCCGTCCAGCCCGGCCAGAAGGTCCTGATCGTGGATGATGTGCTTGCGACCGGCGGGACCGCATCGGCCGCGGTGCGTCTTATGCGCAAGCTCGGAGCGGACGTCGTTGGAGTGCAGGTCCTGATCGAGCTCGGGTACCTGGATGGTCGCGAGCGCGTCCGCGACGTCAAGTTGGTCAGCGAGATCCTTTACTGAAACCGAGGAGACAGATTTGAAAGTCAGTTCGAAAGCAAGCGACGTCAAAGACTCGAACCTGGCCGCGCAGGGCCAGGACCTGGTCGATTGGGCCGCCCGCGAGATGCCGGTGCTGACCCTGATCCGGCAGCGATTCGTGAAGGATCAGCCCCTCAAGGGGCTGCGCCTCGCCGCGTGCCTTCACGTCACGAGCGAGACGGCAAACCTGATGCTGACGCTCAAGGCAGGAGGCGCGGACATCGCGCTCTGCGCTTCCAATCCTTTGTCCACGAACGACGCGGTCGCCGCCTCTCTGGCCGTGAATCACGGCATCAAGACATATGCGATTCGGGGCGAAGACAACGACACCTACTACGGGCACATCGAAGCGGCGCTCGACCACCGGCCGCAGCTGACGATGGACGACGGCGCCGACCTCGTTTCTGTCCTGCACAAGTCGCGGCGCGAGCAGCTCGCCGAGGTCATCGGCGGCACGGAGGAGACGACGACAGGCGTGATCCGCCTTCGCGCGATGGCCGAGCACGGCGTGCTCGCCTACCCGATCGTCGCGGTCAACGAGGCCGACACGAAGCACATGTTTGACAACCGATACGGCACTGGCCAGTCCACGATCGACGGCATCATCCGGTCCACGAACGTGCTGCTCGCGGGAAAAACGTTCGTCATCGCCGGCTATGGGTGGGTCGGCCGCGGCCTGGCCTCTCGCGCCAAGGGACACGGCGCGGACGTCGTGATCACCGAGGTCGACTCGGTCAAAGCTCTCGAGGCGGCGATGGACGGCTTCCGGGTCATGAAGATGGACGAGGCCGCCCCGGAGGGTGACATCTTCGTCACGGTCACCGGCGACGTCAATGTGCTCGACAGGAAGCACTTCGAGGCGATGAAGGACGGCGCGATCCTGGCCAACTCCGGCCACTTCAACTCCGAGATCAACCTGAAGGCGCTCGACGAGATCGCGACCGGCGTGCGCCAGGTCAGGCCGTCGGTGCAGGAATACCGGCACGGTGAGGGACGGCGGCTGTACCTCCTGGCGGAAGGCCGCTTGATCAACCTCGCCGCGGCCGAAGGACATCCCGCCGCGGTGATGGACATGAGCTTCGCCAACCAGGCGCTGTGCGCCGAGTACATCGCAAAGAACGCCTCAACCCTGGAGCGAAAGGTCTACGACGTGCCTGCGGACATCGACGCCGAAGTCGCGCGGCTGAAGCTGCACGCGATGGGCATCGCAATCGACACGCTGACCGAAGAGCAGCAGCGCTATCTTTCCTCCTGGGAGGAAGGCACCTAGACCCTGATGTTTGGACCCGCTCGGCGCACCTGGGTGCTGGGCGGAGGCGGCGCCCGGGGCGCCGCGCAGGTGGGAGTCCTGCAGGCGCTGTTTGAGGCGGGAGTCGAAGCGCCGGCGGCCATCGTCGGCACGAGCGTCGGCGCCCTGAACGGGGCCTCCATCGCCGCCTATCCGTCGCTGGCCGGAACCATGATGCTGCGCGAGGTCTGGCTGTCCCGCCAGGCCACGGCGGTCTTCGAGGCCCACCCCCTGGGCGTGATCGTCTCCGGCCTGCGCCGCGACCGGCTGAGCCTGATGCCCCAGCGGAATGTCAGACGGCTGATCGACCGGGCCGAAGGCCTGACCGGCATGACTACCTTCGAGCAGCTGCGGGTGCCGCTGGCGGTCGTAGCGACTGACATGAACGCAGGAAAGCCGGCCGTGTTTCGCTCCGGCGCGTTGACGCCGGCGCTGCTCGCCTCGACGGCGATTCCCGGACTGTTTCCGTCGGTCCGGATCAACGACCGGGAGCACCTCGACGGAGGAGTGGTCGACAACACGCCGATGAACACCGCAGTTGACGACGGCGCGAAGGACGTGCTCGCGATCAGCCTGATGGGCGGCGGCGAATACGAGCAAGCGCCCAACAGCCTGCCCGAGCTCATCGCCCGGACGCTACAGCTTTCGCTGCACCACCAGATGCTGAGCGACTACGAGAGGCTGCGCCAGCGCGCCCGCATCGTCGTCATCTGCCCGATCACCGCCCCGACGGCGACCTGGGTGATGAAGCGCGAGCACGTCGAGGCGGTGATGGAGTCAGCGCGCGCCGCGACCGCGAAGCTGCTCCGCGATCGCGGTTCGAAGCTGTTCCGCCACTCCGGGATCCACTACGTAGACCTGAGCTAGGATTCGGTCGTCCCAGAGGGAAAACCCTGGCGCTTGGGGGCGCTCGCACACGGTCGTGCGTCCTTGCCGGCGCGGGAGATTCGAAGGAGGACCACCCGTAATGCCGTCACTGTTCACGTCTGAGTCCGTTACCGAAGGCCACCCGGACAAGCTGGCCGACCAGATCTCCGACGCCATCCTCGACGCCATCCTCGCCAAGGATCCGCTGGCTCGCGTGGCGTGCGAGGCGATCGTCACGACCGGTCTCGCCATTGTGGTCGGAGAGATCACGACCGACTGCTACGTCGACATACCTCGCATCGTTCGCCAGACCGTGCGGGAGGTCGGCTACACGCGTGCCAAGTACGGTTTCGACGCCGAGACCTGCGGCATCGTGACCAGCATCGATGAGCAGTCGCCGGACATCGCACAGGGTGTCGATGTCGGTGGCGCGGGAGACTCCGGGATGATGTTCGGCTTTGCCTGCGACGAGACCCCGGAGCTGATGCCGCTTCCGATCATGCTGGCCCACCGGCTCGCACGCAAGCTCGCGGAGATGCGGCGCAACAAGACCCTCAACTACCTCAGGCCGGACGGCAAGGTCCAGGTCACGGTCCGTTATGGCGACGACGGCCGACCCGACGGCGTGGACAACATCGTCCTCTCGACCCAGCACCATGACGAGGTCGATTCCGATCAGCTGCGGTCTGAGATTGCGGAGCACGTGATCGACCCCGTCATCCCGGCTGAGCTGCGCAACGGGTCGGAGCGCTCGTTCATCAATCCGACCGGGAGGTTCGTCGTCGGCGGGCCGGTGGCCGATGCCGGTCTTACTGGCCGCAAGATCATGGTCGACACCTACGGCGGGTACGCGCGACACGGCGGCGGCTGCTTTTCCGGCAAGGACCCGACGAAGGTCGATCGCGCGGGCGCGTACGGGGCGCGGCACGTGGCCAAGAACATCGTCGCCGCGGGTCTCGCCAGCCGGTGCGAGGTCCAGGTGTCCTACGCGATCGGTGTCGTAAAGCCGGTCGCGGTGCGGATCGAAACTTTCGGCACTGGAAACGTCCCCGACGCCGCGATCGCAGCCGCCGTGACTCGCCTGTTCGACCTGAGCCCGCTGGGCATCATCAAGGAGCTCAACCTGAGGCGACCTCTCTTTCGACAGACAGCCGTGTACGGCCATTTCGGACGCACGGACATCGACGCGCCGTGGGAATCGACCGCGCGCGCTAAAGAGCTGGCGGAAGAGCTGCGGTGACGACCACCGTTGCAGTGATTCCGGCGGGAGGTGCCGGGACGCGGCTGTGGCCGCGGTCGCGGCGCTCGACCCCCAAGCACGCGCTGCCGCTGGGGGGTGGAGGCCGGGCTCTGCTCCGCGACACGTACGACCGGGTTCGCGGGCTTGCCGCCGAGATCTACGTGGTCACAGAGCTCGGGCAGCGCAAGATCATCCAGGCCGTTCTGCCCGAAATCGACGACGCCCACCTCATCGTCGAGCCGGTAGCTCGCGGCACGACGAACGCATACGGACTCGCGGCGATGACGGTCGAGGAACGGCATCCCGACGCGGTCATGGTTGCGATGGCATCCGACCACGTGGTTCGTGGACGGGCGGCGGTGACGAAAGCGGTGCGGGCTGCACTTCGCGCCGCTGAAAGCACCGACAGCATCGTCCTGTTCGGGCTGAAGCCGACGTTTCCCTCGACCGGTCTCGGCTACATCCACGCACCGCGGCGGGGACCGGCTGGAACCCGTCGCGTCGAGAGCTTCACCGAGAAACCGGACGTGCGCACAGCCGTGCGCTTTCTGAAGTCAGGCGGCTACTACTGGAACCTCGCCTGGTTCGCATGGCGAGTGGATGTCTTTCTCGGCGAGCTGGCGCGGCATGCGCCGCGTCACTATGCCGGCTTGCGCAAGATCATGGATGCACGCCGGGCGGGCGACGAGGGGGCCGCAGGCGACCTTTATCGCAAGCTGCCCGTCGAAGTCATCGATCGGAGCGTGCTCGAAAAGACCGACCGCCTGCTGCTGGTCCCGGCCGAGTTCGATTGGGCGGACATCGGAAACTGGTCCGAGCTCGGCGACCGCGTCCATGCCGACGCACACGGCAACTCGGTCGAGGGTGAAGCCGTTCTGGTCGACACCACGGGGAGCCTGGTTTTCGGCGACCGGCGGCTTGTCGCTGCGATTGGGGTGAAGGACATGATCATCGTCGACACCGAAGACGCCGTGCTCGTGGTTCCGCGCTCTCGGGCACAGGATGTGCGCAAGGTCGTCGAGGCTCTCAAACGGGCGCGCAAGACCCGTTACCTGTAGTCACCCTACGAAGTCCTCGACTTCGCGGGGACCCCGACAGTTACCCTTGAGCGCATGACCGGGACTCCACCGATCAAGTTCGGAACCGATGGCTGGCGCGGTGTGATCGCCGACGATTTCACGTTCGGCAACGTGCGCCGAGTTGCACAGGGCGCCGCCCAGTACATGAAGACGCGCTC
>VBDS01000246.1 GCA_005889085.1 Chloroflexota bacterium
CAGCTGAACGATCCGGCCGCGGATCAGCACCGCCACGCGGTCGGCCAGCGCCCGCGCCTCGGTCCGCTCGTGGGTGACGAGCACCGTGCTCACGCGCTCGCGACGGAGGATCCGCCCGAGGTCGGCGAGCAGCGTGTCCCGCGAGGGCGGATCGAGGGCGGAGAAGGGCTCGTCGAGGAGCAGGACCTCCGGCTCGAGCACGAGCGCCCGCGCGAGCGCCACCCGCTGCGCTTCGCCCCCCGAGAGCGTGCGCGCCGGGCGGTCGGCGAGCTCCCGGATCCCGAAATGGTCGAGCCACCGCGCGACGCGCGGCCGGCGCACCGCCGCGGGGACGCCGCGGAAGCGGAGCCCGAGGGCGACGTTCTCCTGCACGGTCGTGTCAGCGAGGAGCGCCTCCTGGAAGACCGTGGCCATGCGCCGCCGGGCCTCGAGGCGCCGCCCGGCCGGGACGGCGGCACCCCGGACCCGGACCGCGCCCGCGGCGGGCGCCTCGAGGAGGCCGAGGACGCGGAGCAGCGTCGACTTGCCCGAGCCGTTCGGCCCGATGACCGCGAGGATCTGCCCGTCCTCGAGCTCGAGGGCGGGGATGTCGAGGACGAGCGCGCCGGCGTAACGGACGGTGACGTCCGTCAGCGAGACGACGGTCATGGTCACGCCGAGGGCAGGACCTGGATGGAGCCGCGGTGGATGGAGATCTGCCAGGAGCGGTCCCGCGGGATCTCCAGGATCTCGTAGACGAGCTTCGGCACCTCGACCTCGAGGTCGTAGTCGCCTTGTGCCGGCGGCCCGGGCTCGTCGAGCCGCAGGTAGAGGGTCCACACCGTGCCGGCGTCAGCCTCGCGGACCACCGTCGCGCTCATCAGGTTCGTGTGGTGCTGGGCGTCGGGCCCGCCCCGGTCCTTGCGGATCAGGCGCACGTACTCGGGCCGGATGTAGAAGGCGAGCGCGCTACCCGGCTCCGGCAGGTAGGAGCGGGTCGGCGAGTTGGCGCCCTCGAGGAGCTGGCCGCGCCAGCGGAACTGGATGCCGTCGGCGGTGGCCTTCACCACGCTGCCGCGGAGGATGTTGCGGATCCCCATGACGCGCGCGACCGCCTCCGACGCCGGCTGCCACAGGAGCTCCGTCCGGGGCGCCGACTGGATCGCTCGGCCGTTGTCGTAGACGACCACGGTGCTGGCCAGCTGGTAGGCCTCGGCGAGATCGTGCGTCACGAGCACCGCCGTCTTGCCCCAGTCGGAGAGGATCGCGCCGAGGTCGTCGCGGAGCTGGCGCCGGAGCGGCGCGTCGAGCGCGGAGAGCGGCTCGTCGAGCAGGACCAACTCGGGGTCCGGGGCGAGCGCGCGCCCGAGGGCGACCCGCTGCTGCTGGCCGCCCGAGAGCTCGCGCGGATAGCGGTCGGCGAGGCCGCCGAGCCCCAGCCGGGCGATGACCTCTCGGACGCGCGCCTGGCGCTCGGTGCGGGGACGGCCGCGCAGTCCGAACGCCAGGTTGTCGGCGACGCTGAGGTGCGGGAAGAGCGCGTAGCCCTGGAACACGTAGCCGAGCCGGCGCGCCTGCGGAGGCAGGTCGACGCCGGCGGCGGTGTCGAGGAGCGTGCGTCCGTTCACCACGACCCGCCCGCGGTCGGGCCGCACCAGGCCGGCCAGGCACTGCAGCGTCAGGGTCTTGCCGGAGCCTGACGGGCCGAAGAGGACGGCGGTGCCGTCGCCGGCCGACCAGTCGACGTCGAGGGTGAAGCCGGGCAGCGCCTTGCCGATCCGGACGGTGAGACGCTCGCTCAGTCGAGGGCCTCCGTCACGGGGCCCGGCCGCCCAGGCGATTGGCCGCGACCAGCACCGCGCCCGAGAGCGCGGTCAGCATGACCACGAGCCAGAGGGCCTCGCCCGTCTCGCCGGTCTGCGCCGCCGTGTAGATCGCGAGGGGCACCGTCTGCGTCCGGCCGGGGATGTTGCCGGCGAGCATCAACGTCGCGCCGAACTCGCCGAGCGCGCGGGCGAAGGCGAGGACCAAGCCCGCCAGGAGCCCCTTGCGGGCGAGCGGCAGCGTGACCTCGAGCGCGGTCCGCCATTCTGAGCGGCCGAGCGTGAACGCCGCCTTCTCGTAGGCGGGGTTGACGGACTCGATGGCGGCGCGGGCGGTCCGCACGATCAGGGGCATTGCCATGACCGTCGCCGCCACGACGGCCGCCCACCAGGTGAAGGCGACCGACCAGCCGGTGAGGGCGTAGAGGGGCGCGCCGAGCCAGCCGCGGCGGCCGAGGAGCACGATCAGGTAGTAGCCGGTCACCGTCGGCGGGAGCACGAGCGGCAGCGTGACGAGGAGGTCGAGGAGCCCGCGGCCGGCGAAGCGGCGGCGCGCGAGCAGGTACGCGAGCGGGATGCCGATGACGGCGTTGGCCGCGGTCGCGACCACGGCGACCCTGACCGACAGCCAGAGTGCGGTCAGCGCCTCGGCGCTCACCAGGTACCTCGGGGCGTCATGCCATCGTCCCTCTCGAGGAGGCGCGCGCTCCGCTCCGGAGCGCGACCCCAGTATACATGGCCGGCGGGCGCCCCGTCGGCGCCCGCGCGGTCAGGGAGCGCGGCGCTGCTGGATCCAGGTGAGCGCGGCGTTGACGAGGAACATGATCGCGAGCAGCAACACCGACAGCGCGATGGCAACGTCGAAGTTCCCCTTGCTCGCCGCGAGCACGGTCGCGGTCGTGAGCACGCGGGTCTGGCCGCGGATGTTGCCGCCGACCATTAGCGAGGCGCCGACCTCCGAGATGACGCCGCCGAAGCCGGCCATGGCGGCGGCGAGCATCGGAAGCCGCGCCTCGCGGAGGAGGACCCAGAGCAGCTGCCCCCGCGAGGCGCCGAGGCCGCGCATCTGCAGGCGGAAGCGGTCCGGGATCTGCTGGATGGCGGCCAGGGTCAGCCCGGTCACGATCGGCGCCGCGATGACGAGCTGGGCGAGGACCATCGCGATCGGCGTGTAGATCCACTCGAGGAATCCGAACGGGCCGCTGCGCCAGAGCAGGATCGACACGAAGAGCCCCACGACGACCGGCGGCAGCCCCATGCCGGTGTTGACGAGGCTGATCGCGAGCCCGCGGCCGGGGAAGCGGCCGAGGGCGAGCGCGACGCCGAGCGGGATCCCCAGCAGCAGCGAGAGACCGGTCGCCGCGCCCGAGATCTCGAGCGACCGCAGCGTGATCCCGAACACGTCCGCGTCGCCGCCCGCGAGGAGCCAGAACGCCTGCCGGAGGCCGTCCCCGACGAGCGCCACGCTACTCGGGCTCCGGCTTGCCCGCGTCGGGGAAGAACAGGGGGGCGCCGTGCGTCTCGACGCCGAAGGTCTCGATGGCCGCCTGGGCGGCCGGGGAGACGAGGAAGTCCTCGAGGGCCCGGCCGCCCGCGACGTTGACGCGGGGGACCCGGACGGGGTCGGGGCGCAGGACGTGGTAGACGTTGGCGAGCGCGGGGTCGCCCTCGAGCACGATCCCGAGCTCGAGTCGCCTCCGGAACGCCAGGTAGGTGCCGCGGTCCGTCAGCGTGTAGGCGCGCTTCTCCGACGCGATCGTGAGCGTGGCGCCCATGCCCTGGCCGCTCTCGAGGTACCAGTCGCCTCCCGGCACGACACCCGCGGCCTTCCAGAGGGCCTGCTCCTTCAGGTGGGTCCCGGAGCGGTCCCCGCGGGAGACGAAGCGCGAGCCCGTCCGGGCGATCTGGCCGAGCGCGCTCGCGGCCGTCCCGGCGGGTCGCCGGCGGATCCCGGCGGGGTCGGCCGGTGGCCCCGCGAGCACGAAGTCGTTGTGCATGACGAGCCGGCGGTCGATCAGGGCGCCCGTGCCGAGGTACTCCCGCTCGAGCGCCGGCGCGTGAACCAGGACCACGTCGGCGTCGCCGTCGGCGCCGAGCCTGAGGGCGGCGCCGGTGCCGACGGCGACGGTCCTCACCGGGTAGCCGGTCCGCCGCTCGAACAGGGGCACCAGCAGGTCGAGCAGGCCCGAGTCCTGCGTGCTGGTCGTCGTGGCCAGGATGACGGCCCGGTCCGGGGCGCCCTGGCCGGGGGCGCCCTCCAGCAGCCCGAGCCCGAGCGCGACGAGCGCCGCGACGGCCGGCGCGGGCCACCGAGGCCGAGTCCTGTCGCCGCGGGCCCGCGAGCGCCCTCGGCGCCCGCCGGCCTGGCCGCGGTCCGCTAGTCGAGGCTGACCCACACGGACTTGACCTGGGTGTAGAGGTCGATGCCGTGCCGGCCGAGCTCGCGC
>VBDS01000104.1 GCA_005889085.1 Chloroflexota bacterium
CACTCGGTCCTCAGGGCATCCTCGGCAGCGACGACCCGGATGCCCTTGTCGCGCAATGCCGCCAGGCGGTGAGGATCGATGTCGGTGGCGATCACGTTCACGTCCTCCGTGCCGAGGAGCTCGATCAGTCGCCCACCGACACCGCCGGCGCCCTGCACCAGGACGGTCCTCTGGCTGAGGTCGTCCGAGCCGAATGCGTAGAGGCAGCTCGCCCGGATTCCGTGGAACACGCCGACCGCGGTGTCCGGCGCGGTGTCACCCGAGCCGCCCGCCGCCTCGGTTTTGCAAAACACGTAGGGGCTGACCTCGGCGATCACGTCCATGTCCACCGCTGACGTGTTCATGTCCGGAGCGCAGCTGTACAGGCCTCCGAGCGAGTTGATGAAGGCGCCGTACTCGCGGAGCAGGCGGCGGCGCTCGGCGCCCTGCGGAATCTCCGGCGTCGGCAGCGCGATCACCGCCTTACCGCCGCCGTGTGGAAAGTCGACGCACGCGAACTTCAGGCTCATCGCCTCGGAAAGCCGCATGCCGTCGGCCAGCGCGTCGGTCGGTCGCGGGTAGTGCTTCATGCGCGTGCCGCCCGCGGCCGAGCCCAGCCTGGTGGAGTGGACGCAGATGAACATCCAGGTGTCCGTTTCCCGGTCCCGGTGAACCGACACCGACTCGCCGTCCCAGACGGCGAGCAGCTCCTCCACCCAGTGGAGTCTAGTTAGGCAGCCTTCGGATGTTCGACGACCGCCAGGACCCGGGGCGCGACGAATCGCGCCGTCCTTACGACGCCGCCGGTCCGCGTCAGCTCGCGGACCTCGACCGTCGTGCGCGAGCTGCGCACCTCGACGCTCCGCCCGGCGCGTGTCGCCTCAATGACGTACTCGCGGGCCGAGCCGCTGCCAGCGTCCACCAGGACCTCGACAAAATCTCCCTTCGCCATACCTCACTGTTATGCCCAATTCGAGCTCAACTCATGCGTTATTTGAGCGTGGCGCAACCTCCGGAAAGGGCCCGCAGCGTCGTGCAACTGAAGGAGGCGGCCGCCTCTTGCCAGGCCTGCGACCTTTGGGCCAACGCGACCCAGACGGTGTTCGGCGAGGGCGCCGAACATGCTCGGTTGATGCTGGTCGGCGAGCAGCCGGGCGATCAGGAGGACCTTCAGGGCAAGCCCTTTGTCGGCCCGGCGGGCAAGCTGCTGGAGCGGGGTCTGGAGGAGGCCGGCATCGACCGCCGGCGCGTCTACGTCACCAACGCCGTCAAGCACTTTCGCTGGACCAGGCGGGGGAAGCGCCGGCTGCACGAGAAGCCAAACGCCGGGCAGGTGCGTGCCTGCCGGCCCTGGCTGGAAGCGGAGATCGAGGTGGTCAGGCCGCGCCTGATCGTCCTGCTCGGCGCGACTGCCGCCCAGTCGGTGATGGGGCCGGCCTTCAGGGTGAGCAAGCAGCGGGGTGAGGTGCTCGCCTCTACTTTCGGCGTCCCGGTGGTGGCCACGGTGCACCCGTCGTCGATCCTGCGGGCCGCCGACGATGAATCGCGTGAGGCGGCGATGTCATCGTTCGTCGCCGACCTCAGGGTTGCGGCAAAGCACCTCTAGGTCCAAAATGCCGGGGACATGGCTCAGGCAGAGGAGCTTGGGCGGGGGGCCCTGCTCCCGCTCAGCGTTCAGAACGCGTACCGCGAGCGCTACCGCGCGATCCGACCGGCTTGGCGGTCGAGCGGCGACCAGCTCGAGGCGATCGTGCGCCGCCACATCACGCCGTCGAGCCACGTGCTCGACCTGGGATGCGGCCGCGGCGGCGTGGTCGAGCTGTTCTGGCGTGATGTCAGGCTCGCCATCGGACTGGATCCGGATACGCCGTCGCTGAGCGAGCACCGAGCTCCTGGGATGCCGATCATCCGCGGCCTCGGGGAGCACCTCCCGTTCGCTGATGAGTCGTTGGATCTCATCGTCTGTGTGTGGGTGCTCGAGCACCTGAAGGATCCGACCGCGACGCTTCGTGAGGTCCGCCGCGTGCTGCGGCCCAGGGGCCATTTCGTGTTCGTCACCCCCAACACACGCAACCCGCTGATGCTCGCCAACCGCATGGGCAAGGCGCTGCCCGCGCTGCAGAGGCGCCTCGTGCCGAGGTTTTACGGGCGCGTCGAGGCGGACACGTTTCCGGTGCAGTACCGCGCGAACACGGTCGCCGCGATTCGTGCGCATGCGCAGGCGGCCGGACTCGATGTGTACGACCTGCGCGTGGTGCCCGACCCGACCTATCTCGCGCTCAACACCTTTATGTTCCGGGCGTCGGTGATGTCAGAGCGCTTCATGCCGAAGGGCTGGGGAGTACATCTGCTGGGGGATCTGGTCCGGCCCTAGCAGGTAGCCGAGCCGGCGCGGCGTTCGCGCGAGCTGGTTGACGAGGAAACCGGCGTGCGGCTGTTCTCTTCGGCGGTTTCCCTGGCAATCATCGCCCGCCGGACAAGCAACGGATGTGGACAATAATCGGCATGAGCTTGAGCTTCAACATCTTCATCATCCTGGCGCTGATCGCTTTCGTTCTTGCGGCGACCGGCTGGACCTATCGGAAGACGGACCTCATCGCCATCGGCCTCGCCCTATGGGCTCTATCGATCCTGGTCGGCCACCTGTCGTCGATCACCGTCAGCACCCTGCTGCTGGTCATCGCATTCATCGCATTCGTCGCGGCGGCCATCGGATGGCGTTACCGGAAGGTCAACTTGATCGCCGTCGGCCTCGCGCTCTGGATGCTCTCCCTGATCGTCACCTAACACCCAGCCGGCTGTCCGGGGAACGGAGGCCGGTCAGCGCGCTGCGGGCACCCTGGCCGTGCCGCCCCCGCCGGTGAGGCGGGCGGCGATGACGACCGGGATGATCGTGACCAGGATCACGAAGGACACGACGACGTTGACCTCTGGGAGCCGCTGCCCGAGACGGATCGCGCCGAAGATCCACAACGGAAGCGTGTTCTGCGCGCCTGCGGTAAAGGTCGTGACGATGACCTCGTCGAAAGACAGCGCGAAGGCGAGCATCGCTCCGGCCACGACGGCGGTCGAGATGAGGGGCAGCGTGATGTCCCGCAGCACCTGGAACCCGTTTGCGCCGAGGTCCATGGCCGCCTCGATCAGCGAGCCCTGCGTCCGGCGCAGGCGCGCCAGCACGTTGTTGTAGACGACCACGATGCAGAACGTCGTGTGGCCGACGACGATGGTCAGCGTCGAAAGCGAGATCCCGCCAAAGCTGAAGGCGGCGTTCAGGGCGATTCCGGTGACGATCCCCGGGAGCGCGAGCGGCAGCACGAACATCAGGCTGACGAACTCGCGGCCGAACCACGTCATGCGATGGATGGCGAATGCGGCGCATGAGCCAAGCACGAGGGCCAGCGCGGTCGCGCCGAGCCCTACCTGCAACGAAAGCGCGAGCGAGCGGCGGACGTCAGGGTCGTTCCAGGTTGAGGTGAACCACTTGAGGGTGAACCCAGGAATCGGCCAGCTCTGAATGTTCGACGTGTTGAATGCGTAGACGAAAATCAGCGCGATCGGCGTGAACAGGAAGAGCAGGATCAGCGCAACCCATAGCCGCAGCGCGATGCGCGTCCATAGTCCTTCCATCGGCTACAGGGCTCGGAAGGCGCCAAGGCGCTGTGCGATGAGCAGGTAGACGGCCATGATCGCCACCGGGACCGTCGCCAGCGCCGCGGCGAAGGGGACGTTGTTGGCGATGCCGACGTTGTCGTAGACGACGTTGCCGATCAAGGTCGACCCGGCGCCGCCCACAAGGATCGGGGTTATGAAGTCGCCGAGCGTGAGCGAGAACGTGAAGATCGAGCCTGCCACCACGCCTGGCAAGGCGAGCGGTAGAACGACATCACGCACGGTTTGCCAGCGCCGGGCCCCGAGGTCGGTGGCGGCTTCGATCAGCGACTCCGGAACCCGCTCCAGAGCCGCGTAGGTCGGAATGATCATGAACGGCAGCCAGATGTACGAGAACACGATCCACATCGCGATGTTCGTGTAGCCGATGTTCGCCGGAGGCAGACCAACGAGGTGCATGCTCCAGTTGAGCACGCCGCTGTGGTTGAGGATCAGTATCCACGCGTAAACACGGGCCAGGTAGCTGGCCCACAAGGGGAGCAGAACCGCCGCGAACAGAAGCGTCTGGATGCGGCGGGATGCGACGCGAGCCATGAAATACGCAAAGGGGAAGGCGAGCACGGCATCAGTGATCGTCACCAGCGAGGCAATGAGCACGGTCCGGCCGATGATTGCGTGATACGTCGGTTCGTTGATGAGTCTCTGGAAGTTGTCGGTGTTCCAGAACTGCACGATCTGCGTTGTGAACGGGTTGGTGGTCCAAAAGGCCGTGACCAGCAGCAGGACAAGCGAGGCGAAGTAGACGACGACGAACCAGGCCAGCGGCGGCGTCAGGAGCAGCAACGGGCGCAACCAGGGGAAGCGCCAGAAGAACCCCGAAAAGCGGACGGCCCCGCCCCCCTTAGGGCGAGGCCGTCTGGCAGCTTCTACGGACAAATCAGCCCTTGATTGCGGTCCAGGCCGATACCCATTGGTCGTAAGGAATGCAGCTCTGGCTGCCGTCGGCGCAGGTGGTCACAGGCGTCTTCCAGAACTTGATGGTGTCGAAGTAGGATCCGGGAGCGTCAGCGTGATATTGCGCGCACGAACCCGGCGACGAGGCGTCCATCTGCGCGCACGCTTTTGTGTTGACCGGAGTCTCGCCGAAAAACAGCGCCTGGGCGGCCTGGACCTGCGGCGTGCTGACGTATGCCGTCCACAGGTACGCGCAGTTCGGGTGCGGCGCCTTCGTCGCCAGCATCCAGGTGTCGCCCCATCCGGTGGCGCCTTCGCTCGGGATGGTGTCGGCCACCGGAGCGCCGGCCGCCTTGAGCTGGATCGTTTGATACGGCCATGCCGCGCCGATGTAGGCGTCCCCATTCTGAAACTGCGAGATCTCGTCTGAGGCCAGTCCCCAGTACTTCTTGATCAGCTGCCTCTGCTGCGTCAGGAGTGCCACGGTCGCGTCGAACTGCTTCTTGGTCAGCTCGTAGGGGTCCTTGATGCCAAGGCTCGGCTGCGACTTGCTCAGGTAGAGGGCGGCATCGGCGATCGTGATCGCGTAGTCGTAAGCGGTGACGATGCCCTTGTTCGACGAGTCATAGACCGCGCTCCAGCTGGTCGGCGCGATCTTGAACTTGGTCGTGTTGTAGAGCAGCACGTTCGGGCCCCACTGGAGCGAGATGCCGTAGTGGATCCCGTTGATCGTGTTGTAGGGCGGGGTCTTGAAGTACGTCTGGAAGTTGGTGTAGTCGGGGATCAGCTTCTCGTTCATAGGCTTGACGTCGCCGCCGTAGATGAGCCGCAGGTCGGCGTCACCCGAGGCCGAGACCATGTCGTACTGGCCGCCACCGCCGTCCTTCATCAGGCTCGTCATCTCGTCGGACGAGCCTGCGTACTTGGCGTTGACGACGCAGCCGGTCTGCTGCGTGAAGGCCTTGGCCCACGAGTCGTCGACGTAGCCTTCCCACGCGATCAGGTTGAGCTGTCCCTCACCGGCGCCGATCTTGTCGGGCGGTTTCAGGTTGGCCGTCGGCGGCGGTGCAAGCGTGTTTCCCGTGTTGGGGTTGGTCGATCCGCACGCGGCCACCAACAGCATGGCAAGCGCTGCCACTGCTCCGAACTTCATGAACTTCCTACCTCCCATCGTCGAGCACGAATGTGTGGTTCGCCGTCCATGCCAGCCGAACGGGCCGGCCCTGGAATTTGTGGGCGTCGCCCACGGCGTCCATATTCTGACGCACCGCTACCAGCTGTTCTCCGCGATCGAGGCGAACGATATAGCGGGTTGTCATGCCGACATAGACGACGTCCTCGACCTGGCCCGGTTCCACGGTCATCCCGGGCTCCGGCACTTCGCCCTCGGCCAGCATGCGGATCTTCTCCGGGCGCACGACGAAGCGCACGCCGTCGCGGAGCAGGACGTTCGAGATCCCAATGAATCCCGCCACGAACTCGGTTGCCGGCCGCTCGTACACCTCGACGGGTGAGCCGACCTGCTCGATCTGGCCGTTGGCCATGACCGCCATCCGGTCACTCATGGTCAATGCCTCCTCCTGGTCGTGCGTGACGTAGACGAACGTGATGCCGACCTCCTGCTGGATCTGCTTCAGCTCGATCTGCATCTCCTGCCGGAGCTTGAGGTCGAGCGCGCCGAGCGGCTCGTCGAGGAGCAGCACCTCGGGCTCGTTGACCACCGCGCGGGCCAGTGCGACCCGCTGGCGCTGGCCGCCGGACAGCTGGTTTGGCCGCCGGTTGCCGAGGGCGGTCAGACGCACCATGGCGAGAGCCCTCTCCACCCGCTTCTGCCTGGCCGACCTCGGCACCCCCTTCACCTTCAGGCCGTAGCCGATGTTCTCCGCCACCGACATGTGGGGAAAGAGGGCGTAGTCCTGGAACACGGTGTTGGTGTCCCGCAGGTGCGGAGGCACCGATGTGATGTCGCGGCCGCCGAGCTCGATCCGGCCGGCGTCTGGGCGCTCGAATCCCGCGATGAGGCGCAGCAGGGTCGTCTTCCCCGAGCCCGAGGGGCCGAGCAGGGTGAAAAACTCGCCCTCGTTGACGACGAGATCGATACCCGCGACCGCGACGACCTGGCCGTAGTTCTTGCGTACGCCTTGGAGCTTCAGTGCTGCTTTCTTTGGCTCCGCCTCAGTCAAGCGACGCCATCACATGCTTGATCTGCGTGTACTCCTCGAGCGAGTAGATCGACATGTCCTTGCCGTAGCCACTCTGCTTGTACCCGCCGTGAGGCATCTCATTGACGAGTGGGATGTGCGTGTTGATCCAGACAGTGCCGAACTGCAGCTTGCGCGCCATGCGCAGAGCGCGACCGATGTCCCGCGTCCAGACCGACGCGGCGAGGCCGTAGTCGACCCCGTTCGCCCATGCCAGCGCCTGCCCCTCATCGGTGAACCGCTGCACTGTGACGACCGGGCCGAAGACCTCCCTGGTCACGATCTCGGCGTCGGGTCCGGCCGGCACGACCACCGTCGGCTCGTACCAGGAGCCAGGTTTCTTGATCCGGGCGCCGCCGGTCAGCACCTCGGCGCCGGACTTGCGCGCGCGGTCGACGAAACCCGACACTCGCGTGAGCTGCTCCTCTGAAACGAGGGGTCCCATCTCCGTGTCTTCGGACATCGGGTCTCCCACCTTCAGACCGCTCACGGCGGGCACCAGGTCGCCGAGCAGCTTCTCGTGGATCTTCGGCCCGGCTATGACGCGGGTCGCCGCGGTGCAGTCCTGGCCCGCGTTGAAGTAGCCGCCGATCTTGATCCATTCCACGACCTTTTCCAGGTCGGCGTCGTCGAAGACGACGACAGGTGCCTTGCCGCCGAGCTCGAGGTGAACACGCTTCAGGGTCGACGCGGCCGCGCGCGCGACCTCCTTGCCGGTGGCCACATCGCCGGTGAGCGAGACCATCGACACGCCAGGGTGGCGGACGATCCCGGCGCCGACAGGCTCACCGTCGCCGGTGATGACGTTGAAAACCCCTGGCGGAAATATGTCCGCGGCCAGCTCGGCGAGCTTGAGCGCCGTAAGGGGTGTCCACTCGGAGGGCTTGAGCACCACGCTGTTGCCGGCGGCAAGGGCGGGCGCGATCTTCCAGGCGGCCATCATGAGCGGGTAGTTCCAGGGTGCGATCGAGCCGACGACGCCGATCGGCTCGCGCCGCAGCATGCTCGTGAAGCCTTGCATGTACTCGCCGGTGGCCCTGCCTTCGAGGAGCCTCGCGGCGCCCGCGAAGAAGCGAAAGCAATCGACGATCGGCGGGATCTCCTCGGACCTGGTCGGCGCCAGCGGCTTGCCGACGTTCTCCGACTCCATCCGCGCGAGCTCGTCGCCACCGGCTTCGATCGCTTCGGCGAGCTTCAGCAACCGCTCGCTGCGGTCGCGGGGCGTGCTGTCCGACCAGACGTCGTCGAACGCCTTGCGGGCTGCGGTCACCGCGCGGTCGACGTCTTTCTCAGTCCCCTTCGGCACGTGCGCGATGACCTTGCCGGTCGCGGGATTGATGATCTCCTGGACGCCGTCGCCCGTGCCCGGCGTCCACTCGCCACCGATGAAAATGTCATGGCGTCGCAGCGTCGTGCTCATTGGGTCCTTGCCTCCCTCGCTATCCAGCGACTTCTCCCAGCGCCACGCCGAGAATGTCCAGCCCTTCTTCCAACTGCTCATCAGGAATGGTGAGCGGCATCAGTGTGCGAATGACGTTGTGATGGGTGCCGGCGCGCAGGATGATCAGACCCTTCTCGCGCGCGACGGCCAGAACCTTCGCCGTCTCTTTGTCGGCCGGCTCTTTCGTCTTGCGGTCGCGCACGAGCTCCATGCCGGCCATTGCGCCCATCACGCGGACGTCGCCGACCAGGCTGTGCTCGGCGGCCCAACTCTGCATACGCTCCTCGACGACCGAGCCGATGCGCGCTGCGCGCTCGGGCAGCTTCTCGTCGCGCATGATGTCCATCACAGCGAGGCCGGCGGCGCAGGCGACCGGGTTGCCGCCGTAGGTGCCGCCGAGTCCGCCGGGACCGGGCGCGTCCATCACCTGCGCGCGGCCGACGACGCCGGAAAGTGGGAAGCCCGCGGCGAGGCTCTTCGCCACCGTGATGAGGTCGGGCTGCACGCCGGAGTGCTCGATGGCGAAGAACTTGCCCGTGCGGCCGAACCCGGTCTGGATCTCATCCGCGATGAGGAGGATGCCGTGGCGCTCGGCGAGCTCACGCAGCTTGCGCAGGAACTCGAGGGGCGCGGGCACGAATCCGCCCTCGCCCAGGACGGGCTCGATGACGATCGCGGCGACTCGATCCGGGCTCACCTCCGATTCGAGGAGATTGTTCAGATCGGCGAGCGCGGCTTCGGTGGTCCATCCGCGGTAGGCGTAGGGAAAAGGCGTCTGGTAGATCTCGGCCGCGTAGGGGCCGAAATCCTGCTTGTAGGGCTGGACGCTGCCGGTCAGGCTGAGGGCGAGCAGGGTCCGGCCGTGGAAGGCGCCCCGGAAGCTGATCACGGCAGGCCGGCCCGTCGCTGCGCGCGCGATCTTGACCGCGTTCTCGATCGCTTCCGCACCGGTGGAAAAGAAGATCGCCTTCTTCGCGCCGTCGATCGGGGCGACCTCGCACAGGCGCTCGGCGAGCCTGAGGTACGACTCGTAATGCACGACCTGGAAAGAGGTGTGGGTCGCGCGCTCGAGCTGCTCCTTCACCGCATGCATCACACGCGGATGGGCATGTCCGACGTTCATCACTCCTATGCCACCTGCGAAGTCGACGTAGCGCTTGCCGCTCACATCCCAGAGCTCGGAACCCCTGGCGCGGTCGACCGTGACCGGGTGGGCGCTCGTGATGCCGCGCGGCACGTACCGGGAGCGAAGCTCCGCCAGCTCGGCCTCAGTCGAGGAATGCCGAACGGTCACGCGGCCATTCAAGCAGATACGATCCGGGCCCGTGGACGCGGCTCGCGCAGCAGTGGATCGTCTCTGGCCCGACCGGCCGGCGAGGATCACGGAGCTGGGCGGCGGGATCACCAATCACAACTTCAAGGTCGACGTTGGAGACGGCGTTTTTGTGCTCCGGATGGGCGGCGCCAAGACCGAGCTGCTCGGCATCGACCGCGAAGTCGAGTACGAGGCAGGGAGGCGCGCCTTCGAGGTCGGCATCGGTCCGGAGGTGGTGGCATTCGTGCCCGAGGAAGGCTGGCTGGTTGCGCGGTTCATCGAAGGCCGGCCAATCACGCCGGCTGAGATGCGCAGCCCATCAATGCTGACGAGAGTTGCATTCGCTATGCGGGCCTTCCACGACGGACCCCCGATACCGGGACGTTTCAATGCGTGGGCGGTGGTTGATGCCTATCGCGCAACTGCCGAAGCGCACGGGGTCGAGATGCCGAGCGAATTCCGCCGGGCACGCGCGATCGCGGAGAGGATCCGCACCGCGCGGGGCGTGAAACCAGATGTGCCGTGCCACAACGACCTCCTGAACGCGAACTTCCTCGATGACGGCCAGATTCGCATCGTCGACTGGGAGTACGCGGGCATGGGGGACCGGTTCTTCGACCTGGCGAACTTTTCTGTCAACCACGAGTTCGGAGTCGACGACGATCGTCAGCTGCTGCACGCCTATTTCGATGAGGTCCGTGAACGGGACCTCGCGACTCTGCGGTTGATGCGGTTCATGTCCGATTTCAGGGAGGCGATGTGGGGCATTTTGCAGAGCGGAATCTCGGAGCTGGAATTCGGCTTCGTCGAGTACGCGGCAAAGCACTTCGCCCGCCTGGAGGCGACAGCCGCCGACTCGTCGTTCGAGCATTACTTCCGCACCGTTGGATCCAGCGAGGCGTAATCCGGGGCACTGAAGCCCACCGCTGGATACAACGAAGCGGAATCCGATAATTCGATCAGCTTCGGACGCGCGAGCCGGTCGGGTCGTAGACGGGTTCTTTCGCGACGCGGCCCCCGATCCAGGTGCCGAAGATGTCGATCTCGACCCGTGTATCGATAGGGCAGGCCGCGGGGATGTACGCGTACGCGATCGATTGGCCGACCGTGTAACCGTAGCCGCCGCTGGTCACGCGGCCCGCGATCTCGCCGTCGATCCGGACCGGCTCCGAGCCGAGAGCGATCGAGCGCGGGTCGTCGAGCACCAGGCATGCGAGCTTTGTCTCCGCCGGCGACTCCCGCTTCTCCAGCAGCGCCTCGCGGCCGATGAAGTCGCCCTTGTCGAGCTTGACGCTGAAGCCCAGTCCCGCCTGGTAGGGATCCACCTCCGGCCCGATGTCGGCGCCCCAGACGCGGTAGCCCTTCTCGAGCCGCAGCGAGTCGACGGCCTTGTAACCGCCTGCCACGAGCCCGTGCTCGCGCCCAGATTCCCAGACCGTGTCCCACAGCCGCAGCCCGAACTCGCTCGGACAGTACAGCTCCCAGCCCAGCTCGCCGACGTATGTCACGCGCAGAGCGAGGCAGGGAATCGACCCGACGGCGATGTCGCGCGCGGTCATGAACGGGAAAGCCTGGTTGCCGATGTCGGCCGGCGTCAGGCGCTGCACGATGGACCGCGCCGCCGGTCCCCACAAACCGACGCACGCGTAAGCGGACGTCACGTCCTCCACTTCGACTGATCCATCCGCCGGTGCGTGGTCGCGGATCCATGACAGGTCGTGCATGCCGAACGCCGTTCCTGTGATGACGCGAAAGCGCCGCTCGCCCAGGCGTGTGATCGTGAAGTCACACTCGATGCCGGCGCCCTCGTTGAGCATCTGGGTGTAGGTCAGCGAGCCGACGGCCCGCGCGACGCGGTTGTCGGCGAGGCGCTCGAGAAACTCCGCGGCCCCGCGCCCCCTGACCTCGATCTTGGCGAACGATGTGAAGTCGAAGATCGCCGCCTTCTCGCGGCAGGCCGCGTGCTCGACCCCGATAGCAGGCGACCACAGGCGGCCGGCCCAGCCGTGGGGGCGCAGCGACTGGTCGCCTCGCGTTCCGTTCGGCTCGAACCAGTTGACGCGCTCCCAGCCCGACTTCTCGCCGAATGCAGCGCCCAGCTCGGTCAGCCGGGAATAGATGGGCGACAGCCGAAGCGGACGCCCGGCGCTTCGCTCGTGCCCGGGGTACTTCACGTCGTAGTAGGTCGAATAGACCTCGTGCGTTCGGGCCAGGGTGTATTCGCGGCTCGTGTAGTGGCGGCCGAAGCGGCGTGAGTCCATCTCCCAGGCGTCGAGGCCAGGCCGGCCGTCGATGATCCACTCTGCGACCAGCCGCCCCATGCCGCCCGCGCCGGCGAGGCCGTGGGCGCAGAAGCCGGCGGCGACCCAGAACCCGCGGACCTCGCTGGGCCCGAGGATGAACTCGCCGTCCGGGGTGAAGGCCTCGGGACCGTTGACCAGGCGCACGACCTCCGCGTCTTTCAAGGAAGGCGTGCGCACGATCGCGTTGGTCATCAGCGGCTCAAAGCGATCCCAGTCCGGTTCGAGCAAGCGTCCGTTGAAGTCTGCGGGGATGCCGTCGAGGCCCCACGGCGCGGGCTTGCGCTCGTAGCCGCCCATGATCAGGCCGCCCGACTCGGGACGGTAGTAGACGAGCAGCGAAGGGTCGCGCATCGTCGGCATGTCGAGCGGAAGGCCCGACGGCCTGGTGATCAGGTACTCGTGCGCGAACGGGACGAGCGGGACGTTGACTCCGACCATGCGGCCGATCTCCGGCGCGAACATGCCCCCCGCGTCGACGACCAGCTCGGTGGCGATATCGCCTCGGTCGGTCACCACGCGACGCACGCGACCGTCGCTCACTTCGATGCCGGTCACGCGCGTGTCTTCATCGATCTCCGCGCCTCGGCGGCGCGCACCCTCGATGAGCGCGAATGTCAGCTGGCTGGGGTCGATATAGCCATCGGTGGGCAGGTACGCGGCGCCGAGCACGCCTTCGGTGGTCATCGGCGGAAACATGCGCTGGGCTTCTTCCGCTGACACCAGCTCGAGGGGTAGGCCGAACGTCTTGGCCCACGCCGCCTGGCGTGTCAGCTCCTCCATGCGCTCTCGGCTCGAAGCGAGGCGCAGCGAGCCGACCTCGTGCCACCCGGTTTCGAGACCAACCTCGGTCTTGAGATTTCGATACAGGTCGACAGAGTTCATCATCATCTGAGTCAGGCTCAGCGAGCCGCGCAGCTGGCCGACCAGCCCAGCGGAGTGAAAGGTCGAGCCGCTAGTGACGCGGGCTCGCTCGACCAGGACGCAGTCGGTCCAGCCCAGGCGCGCAAGCCAGTACAGGATGGACGCGCCGCCGACACCTCCACCGATGACGACGGCTCGGGCGTGTGTTCTCACAGCCCCTCCGGCCCTTCGGGCCACCTCCCCATGAATGGGGAGGAGCCGAGACTCTTCAAACGGTAGTTAGGCGATTGCTTCTGCTGGTGCCACCACCGGGGTGTCGGGGGCCCTGCGCTGGGCGGCAGCCCAGTAGATCAGGCCGACGAGCAGGAT
>VBDS01000243.1 GCA_005889085.1 Chloroflexota bacterium
CGCCCGCCTCGCCGTTGATCGAAAAATCCACGTAGAACCGGTACTCGAACGGCTGCCCCATCATCGGCCGGCTGTCCAGCCGGGTCAGGTTCACACCGCGGCGAGCAAAGCAGTCGAGCGCGTGGGCGAGGCTGCCCGGCCGGTGCGCAGTGACGAACGCGATGGACCCCTTCCACCCGCTGCTCGCCTCGCGCGGCCGCGAAGGCGGACCAGGCTCGACCACCACGAAGCGCGTCCGATTTTCGGAATCGTCCTGGATCGATTCAGCCAGCACGTAAAGCCCGTACCGAGCTGCGGCCGCCTTGCTCGCGATGGCCGCGGTGCCCGGCTGCCGCTGCTCGGCGACGGCTCGCGCTGCCCCGGCTGTGTCGTGATAGGCGACGGAGCGGATCTGCCGCGAGTGCAGGTAGCGGTCGCACTGGGCCAGCGCCTGCGGGTGCGACAGCGCGCGCTCGACCGGACCCGGCCACCCGAGCAGGCAGTGCCGCACCGGCAGCACGTGCTCGCGCACCACGCGCAACCCCGGCAGCTCCCAGAGCAGATCGGAAACTTCCTGCACGACGCCCGCGCTGCTGTTCTCGACCGGCAGCACCGCGGCCTCGACCGCCCCCATGGCGAGCGCGTCGAAGGTCAGGCGGAAAGTCGCAAACCCCACCCCCTGGGCGTCTGGGAACAAAGCGGATACCGCCTCGTCCGAATAGGCGCCCGGCTCTCCCTGGTAGGCAACCTTCACCCGAAGATCAGGTGTCGAAGGGTATCGGCGACGTGGTTGTGGTCGTGCAGCTGGTCGGTCACGGGCGGATGGCCGTTGCCCTCGTGCCCGTTGGTGGTCTCCGACATCGCCGCGATCTTGCGCAGGTCCTCGTCGGTGACTTCCTTCTTGGTATCCGCCAGCTGGAGGAAGCGCTGCCACGCGGCGTCGGCCGGGGCGTCGACCAGGTGGATGCCCAGCCGGTCGAGCCGATGGTGAAACGCGTGGCGACCCGATCGGGCCGTCAGCACGATCTTCGAGTCGGCCAGCCCGACGTCCTCCGGCTTCATGATCTCGTAGTTCAGCCGGTCCTTCAGCACACCGTCCTGGTGGATGCCCGACGCGTGCGCGAACGCGTTGGCGCCGACCACGGCCTTGTTCGGCTGGACCGGCGTCCCGGTCAGCTCGGAGACGAGGCGCGACGTCCGCGTGATCTCGGTCGTGTTGACGCCGCACTCGAGGCCGAGCTTCGCCTGGCGCACGCGCAGCAGCATCACGACCTCTTCGAGCGAAGTGTTGCCGGCCCGCTCGCCGATGCCGTTGATGGTGCATTCGACGCGCCGGGCGCCGGCCGAAAGCGCGGCCAGGGTGTTCGCGACCGCGAGCCCGAGGTCGTTGTGGCAGTGCACCGAGAACAGCGCCTTCTCACTGCCGCGGGCCTCATTGATGACGCGGCGCACCAGCTCGCCGAACTCATACGGCAGGCAGTAGCCGGTGGTGTCGGGGATGTTGATGACGTTCGCGCCCGCCGCGATCATCTTCTCAACCGTCTCGACCAGGTAGTCGGGGTCCGCCCGTCCGGCGTCCTCCGGCGAGTACTGCACGTTCTCGCACAGCGACCGCGCGTACGCGACCATCTCCGCACCGCGCTTCAGCACTTCATCGCGGGTCATGCCGAGCTTGCGGTTGATGTGCACGTCGGAGACCGACAGCACGATGTGGATCTGCGGGTCCTCTGCCTCTTTGATGGCGCCCCACACGGCGTCGATGTCCTCGCGCACCGCCCGTGCGAGCGCCGTCACGCTGGCGCCGCGAATCTCGCGCGCGATCCGCCGGCACGCCTCGAAGTCGCCTGGCGACGAGATCGGAAAACCCGCTTCGATGACGTCGACCCCGAGCTTCTCGAGCTGCCGCGCGATGCGCAGCTTGGAGTTCGAGTCGAGGTGGAAGCCCGGCGACTGCTCGCCGTCGCGCAGCGTCGTGTCGAAGATGAATACTCGGTCCGGACTAGCGTCTTTCATTTTTCTACAGGCTCCAACCAGGTCATCATCGAGCGCAGCTCACGCCCGACCTTTTCGATTTGGTGGTCCGCGTCCTTGCGCCGCATGGCGAGGAATCCCTCTCGGCCGTTTGAGTTCTCATCCAGCCAGCGCTCGGCGAAGGTGCCGTCCTGGATCTCGTGCAGCACCTGCCGCATCTGCTGCCGCACGTGGTCGTCGATGACGCGAGGACCGGAGACGTAGTCGCCGAACTCGGCTGTGTCGGAGACCGAGTAGCGCATGAAGCCGAGGCCGCCCCGATACATCAGGTCGACGATCAGCTTCAGCTCGTGCAGGACTTCGAAATAGGCGAGCTCGGGCTGGTACCCGGCCTCGACCAGCGTCTCGAAACCGGTCTTGACCAGCGAGGCAACGCCCCCGCACAGCACGGCCTGCTCGCCGAAGAGGTCGGTCTCGGTCTCTTCCTTGAACGTGGTCTCGAGCACGCCCGCGCGACCAGCGCCCAGCGCGCGCGCGTAGGCCAGGGCGCGCTGCCACGCGTGGCCTGTCGCGTCCTGGTGCACGGCGATCAACGCAGGCACGCCCTGTCCCGCAACGTAGGTGCTGCGCAGGAGGTGGCCGGGACCCTTCGGCGCGATCATCGCCACGTCGATGTCCTGGTTGGGCTTGATCTGCGCGAAGTTGATCGAGAAGCCGTGCGCGAACATCAGCATCGATCGCGGCTGAAGGTGGGCCTCGATCGACTCGCGGAAGAGCTTGCCCTGGCCCGCGTCGGGGGTGAGCACCATCACGACGGAGGCCTCTGAGACCGCCTCGGGAACTGGGACCGCGCGCAGGCCGTCGGCCTCGACGCGCTCGATCGACTTGCTGCCCGGATACAGTCCAACCCGGACGTCTTCGCCGCTGTCGCGCAGGTTCAGCGCGTGCGCGCGGCCCTGGCTGCCGTAACCGATCACCGCCACCGGCTCGCCCAGGCTTGGCGGACAGTCGACGTCGTAGTGGATCTTCATGGCGTTCTCCTCATCACGACGGGGCCGGAACGGACCACGTCGACAATCCCATGCCGAATCAGCTCGTCGACGAAACCGCTGACCTCGTCCGCGCCGCCGGAGAACTCGACGGTCGTCCCGTCAGGACCGCTCGACAGGACCTTGGCGCCTCGCTCGATGAGCGCCTGGACCTCCGCAGCCGCGACCGTGGCCACGACGAGCTCGCGGTTGTGCAGGTCGTCGCCGGTCAGGTCCTCGACCTCGAGCACCTCGACCAGCCGCTCGAGCTGCTTGCGCACCTGGTCAGCCTCGGCGTGCCCGTGGTCGATCTCCAGCGTGATGCGCGAACGGCCGGGCTGACGGCTCGGGCCGATCGAGATCCCGCGCACGTGGAAACCTCGGCGGCGAAGGACACCGGAGACCTTGGTCAGCGTGTTCTGCCCGTCCTCGACGAGAAGCGACAGCACGCGCATCCGGTTTTGGGCGGGAGCCGGAACAACGGCTGATTTGGGCTTGATCTCAAGCATATTCGGGAGCCTCCGACAGCGGGTCCTCCCCATTCATGGGGAGGTGTCGAAGCAGGTCCTCCCCATTCATGGGGAGGTGTCGGGCGGAGCCCGACGGAGGGGCTGGTTCGAATTTGATCTCACGCATATTCCGGCGCCTCCCGGAACTCATTGAGTCCCTTGCCGAGCGGGACGATCGGATACACGTTCGCCTCGGGGTCGATTCGGAAGTCGATCAGGAACGGGCCCTTCGTCCGCTCCGCCGCATCGAAGGACGGCGCTATGTCCTCGAACTTCTCGACCCGCAGCGCAGGCAGCCCGTACGCCTCGCAGAGCTTCACGAAGTCCGGCATGTGCGTCAGGTCGACCTGCGAGCGGACGCCCCCGTAGAAGTCGTCCTGGAACTGGCGGACCATGCCGAGCGAGAAGTTGTTGAGCAGGACGATCTTCACGTCGAGCTGGTGCTCGACGGCGACCGAAAGCTCCTGCGCGGTCATCACGAATCCGCCCTCACCGGCCACGCACCACACAGGCAGGTCCGGCCGGGCGAACTTGGCGCCAAGCGCCGCCGGGAGGGCGAAGCCCATCGTGCCCGAGCCACCCGAGTTGATGAAGAGACCCGGGCGGTCGTAGTTCCACCACAGCGCCGCCCAGATCTGGTTCTGGCCGACGTCGGCGACGATGATCGCCTCGCTCTCGGCACGCCTGTACATGTCGATCAGGACGTCCTGCGGCTGGAGCTTGCCGTTCGAGTGCTTGTAGCGGAGGGGATGCTCCTCACGCCACGCGTCGATCTGGGCAAGCCATTTGCCCCGGTCCTCCTGGACCCTGTCGATGTGCGGCAGCATCGCCTCGAGTGCGAGCCTGGCGTCGGCGACCAGCTCGATGTGCGGCCGCACGTTCTTCCCCATCTCTGCCTCGTCGATGTCGACGTGGATGAAGGTCTTGACGTTGGGAGCGAACTCGGAGAGCTTGGCCGTGACGCGGTCGTCGACCCGCATGCCGACCATCATCAAGACGTCGGCGTTCTGGACCGCCTTCAGGCACCAGCCGGTGCCCATGAACCCTGTCATGTGGAGCGAGAGGGGGTGCTTGACCGGGAACGCGCCGATCCCGAGCAGCGTGGTCCCGACCGGCGCGGCGGCGGCCTCGGCCAGCTGCATGAGCTCGCGCTCCGCATGGCTCAGCAGCACACCGTGACCCGCGAGGATGACCGGGCGCTCGGCCCGCGCCAGCGCCCGCGCCGCCTCGCGGGCCAGATCGAGATCGACGTGGCCGTTCAGCCTGTAGCCCGGGAGGTCGAGGTATTCGGTGTTGACGCGTTCCGCCTCCGCCTGCTGGACGTCCTTGCAGATGTCGATCAGCACAGGGCCGGGGCGTCCGGTGGTGGCGATGTGGAACGCCTCGTGGATGACGCGGGGCAGCTGGTCGATCTTCGTCACCAGGTAGCTGTGCTTGGTCACGGAGCTGGTCGCGCCGATGACATCCGACTCCTGGAAGGCATCGCGTCCGACCTGCGTGCTGTTGACCTGGCCGGTGATCGCGATCATCGGCACCGAGTCCATGTACGCGGTGCATAGCCCGGTGACGAGATTCAGCGCGCCCGGGCCTGAGGTCGCGAACACGACGCCCGGCTTGCCGCACGCGCGGGCGTAGCCGTCCGCCATGTGGGCCGCCCCCTGCTCATGGCGGACCAGGATGTGCTTCAGCTTCGGGTGCTCGCGGAGGTGTTGGTAGATCGGCAGCTTGGCGCCGCCGGGGTAGCCGAAGATGTATTCGACACCTTCGCGCTCCAGCGCCTCCAGCACCATGTCTG
>VBDS01000206.1 GCA_005889085.1 Chloroflexota bacterium
GAGGTCTTCGTGCGGCCGGCGCTGCGCAAGATGCAGGGCTTCACCCAGCTGCAGCGGCCCACGCTGCCGGTCCGTCTTGGTTACGACGCCAGGCCGACCGCCGACCGGACGGAGTATCAGCGCGTGACGCTGCGCCGCGAGGGGCGAGAGCTGGTCGCCGAGACCACCGGCTCTCAATCGTCCTCGCGGTTGATGTCGCTGGCGGGGGCGCATGCCCTCGTCCGGGTCCCGGCCGGCGACCAGGTCATCAAGGCAGGATCGATCGTGGAGGCGATGATCCTGGCCCTGCCCTAAATACGGCCCTTCCAGGACGACCAGCCCCTCCCTCGGCTTCGCCGACACCTCCCCATAGATGGGGAGGAGCCACCTCCCATTGGGGAGGAGCCTTGACCAAACAGATGTGCGCCTTAGAATTAGGCTCCACGCATGCCCACCCGTTTTCGTGTCGACGCACCTTTCAAGCCGGCCGGGGATCAGCCGCAGGCCATCGCCGAGCTGGTCGAGGGTGTGCAGTCGGGCATCACCCAACAGGTCCTGGCCGGGGTGACCGGGAGCGGCAAGACCAACGTCATGTCCTGGGTGGTGGAGGAGCTCCAGCGCCCAGTGCTCGTGCTCAGCCCCAACAAGACGCTCGCGGCGCAGCTCTGCGCCGAGTTCCGGCGCCTGCTGCCGGACAACGCCGTCGAGTACTTCGTGAGCTACTACGACTACTACCAGCCCGAGGCCTATATCGCGCGCACCGATACGTACATCGAAAAAGACTCGAGCCGCAATGACGACATCGACCGCATGCGTCACTCGACTACCCAGAACCTGCTCACCAGACGCGACGTGCTCGTGGTGGCCAGCGTGAGCTGCATCTACGGCATCGGCTCGGTCGAGGACTACATGGGCGAGTCGCTTCACATCGAGAAGGGCCAGTCGATCCGCCGCGAGGTTTTCCTCCGCAAGCTCACCGAGATGCTCTACGAGCGCAACGACTACGACCTCGCGCGACTGAGGTTCCGGGTGCGCGGCGACGTCGTCGACCTCGTGCCCGCCAACGAGGAGAGGGTGTACCGCGTCGAGTTCTTCGGCGACGAGGTCGAGCGAATCCAGGAGCTCGACGCGATCACGGGCGAGATCCTCGGCACCAAAGGGGAGTTCACCGTGTTCCCCGCGTCGCACTACGTAACGCCCGCGGACAAGCTGCGCCTCGCGATGACCGACATCGAGGCCGAGCTCGAGGAGCGGTGCAAGTGGTTCGAGGAGCACGGACGCCTGCTCGAGGCGCAGCGCCTGCGCCAGCGCACGAACTTCGACCTCGAGATGCTGCGCGAGACGGGTACCTGCGCCGGGATCGAGAACTATTCGCGGCACCTCACGCGGCGCCAGCCGGGCGAGGCTCCATACACGTTGATGGACTTCCTCCCTGCCGACACCGTGATCTTTGTCGACGAGTCGCACGTCGCCGTGCCGCAGATCGGCGGCATGCTGGGCGGCGACCGGTCGCGCAAGGCGGCGCTGGTGGAGTACGGGTTCCGCCTGCCAAGCGCGTTCGACAACCGGCCCCTCAGCTTCGAGGAGTGGGAGGAGCGCGCGCAGAACGTCATCTACGTCACCGCGACGCCCGGCCCTTACGAAACGCGGCGCGCGCAGCGGACGGCGGAGATGGTGGTTCGCCCGACAGGCCTGGTGGACCCAACGGTCGAGGTCCGGCCCACGGAAGGCCAGATCGACGACCTGCTGGCCGAGGTCAAGAAACGGACCGAGCTGGGACAGCGCTCGCTGGTCACCACGCTGACCAAGCGTTTCGCCGAGGACCTGGCCGACTACTTGCGCGAGTTCGGCGTGAAGGTTCGCTACCTTCACTCGGAGCTCGACGCGATGCAGCGCATCGAGGTGTTGACCGCCTTGCGGTCCGGCGAGGTCGATGTGGTGGTCGGAATCAACCTGCTGCGCGAGGGACTCGACCTGCCCGAGGTCGCGTTCATCGGCATCCTCGACGCGGATAAGGAAGGCTACCTGCGCGCGTACAGGTCTTTCATACAGATCATCGGCCGCGCAGCTCGCAACGTGGAGGGCCACGTCGTGATGTACGCCGACTCGATCACCGACTCGATGCGCCAGGCGCTCGACGAGACTGAACGCAGGCGCAACAGGCAGATCGCGTACAACGCGGAGCACGGGATTACGCCCGAGACAGTCAAGAAGGCGATCTACGCCCTCGAGATCAACGAGAACGACCTCCAGGCCGACGCCATCGAGATCATGGCCGGAGCCGGCGTTCCGCGTGAGGACCTGCTCGCCATCGTGCGCGACCTCGAGAAGGAGATGCGCCGGCTCTCCAAGGAGCTGCAGTTCGAGGACGCGGCGCGCGTGCGCGACCGCATCATCAAGCTGCGAAGGCGCCTATCGGGTGAGGACGTTTCCACTGAAAAGGAGAACGACGCTGACATCGCGATGGCGATCGCCGCCGCACCGAAACAAAAGACGATGGTCCGGAACTGGAGAAAGACACGTCGAGGTCCCTAGCCTTCGACGATGCTCTTCATCAGGCCGAGGACGCGCTTGCGCGAGCCTCGCAGCACCGGCAGGTTGGCCAGGCCGACCAGGCGCACGA
This sequence comes from Chloroflexota bacterium, assembly GCA_005889085.1. Taxonomy (GTDB): domain Bacteria; phylum Chloroflexota; class Dormibacteria; order Dormibacterales; family Dormibacteraceae; genus 40CM-4-65-16. The sequence continues at coordinate 2,603 of VBDS01000206.1, forward strand.
TCAAGTCGGTCGTCTCGTCGATGACCTCGAGCGTGCGCAGCCGGCCCGGCGAACGGTCGAAGATCCAGAAGTAAAGGATGCCCATCTGGTAGAGCCAGAGCGTGAGAGGCAGCATCTCCGCGATGTCCGCCGGGATTCGCGCGTCGGAACCGTTGACGACCTGGCCATAGAGCTCGACTACGTCGTCGCGAAGAGGTTTCGCGGCGCCACCAAACGGGTTGAGCGGGCTGGACGGATTCGCCACAGTGCTGAAGATCGAGCCCGCGACGGCATGGAACGGCTCGCATGTCACGACGACGGCTCGCACGGTTCCGCGCAGACGCGTCGCGAGGTCTTTCTCCCGGCTGAGCAGCGGCGCGATGGCCGCCGCGTGCAGCTCGTGGGTGTGGCGGTAGAACTCGAGCACGAGATGCTCCTTGGAAGGGAAATAGTGGTAGGAGCTGCCGAGCGAAACGCCGGCGCGGTCCGCGATGGCGCGCATCGTGGTCGCCTCGTAACCGCGCTCCTGGAACAGGTCGAGGGCGGCGCTCAGGATGACCGCCCTCGACGTTTCACCGCGTTTGGTCTTCGGGGCTTCGATCGCCAATCGAATCTAGGCTCCAGGTGCGGGCTGGTAAGGGTTGTAGTTGGGAGGCATGACGACTTTCTGGCGAAGCGGCCGGCGAATCATGTGGAAGATGAACAGGTTGAAGAAATGCATCGCGCCGAGCACGAGCAGCGCGACGCCCAGCCGGCTCGCCGTCTCCTGGACCATGTCCGCCGGGGTGGCGGGGGCCCCGCCCGAGTTGATGAGAAGCGCCACAGCGCCGAAGTTGATCAGGTAGAAGCCGACGACGAGCAGGTGGTTGACCGAGTCGGCGAGGCCTTCCTCTTTGAAGACGGCCACCAGGAAGGCGCGGCCGCGGCGGTAGAGGGTACGGCCGACCCAGATCGTGACCATCGCGCTGGCGACGATGTAGATGAGGTAGTCGACAAGTCGGAGATTCATGTTTATCACCCCAGTTCGGTTAATTTGAACATGTTCAAGTTAGAGCCTAATTGAGGCGAATCTGAATGTCAAGAGAAAACGAACATGTTCAAAACCCGAGCCCCTCTCCCTCCGTGCCCCGCAGGGGCGCGGCCCCCATGAATGGCGAGGACCCTAATCCAACCAGGGCTCGAGCGCTGCTGGAGGCGCCGCCGGCCGGGTGGATGGAGACCCTGGGCGCACGGATCACCGAGGCCGAGCCCGGCCGGGTCGTCCTGGAGCTGATCGCCGGACCGGAGCACCGCCACGGCGGGGGCGTGGTCCAGGGAGGGGTGATCACGCAGATCGCCGACGCCGCGATGGGAATGTCGCTCGCGACCCTCCAGCCGGACAGAATGTGGAACACCACCATCGAGCTCAAGATCAACTTCTTCCGGCCGGCGATCCAGGGCCGGCTGCGCGCCATCGGCCGGGTGATCGATATGCGGCAGACCCTGCTCTTCAGCGAGGCCGACGTCTTCGACGAGCACGACCGCCTGGTCGCCCGGGCCTCCTCGACCTGCATGCCGGTGCCGGAGGGCCAGGGTCGTGAATAGCCAGGTCGAGGTGGTGTCACCCGCATGGCGCTGGCTTGGAATCAGCCTCGTCGAGCTCGGCGAGGGGAGCGCCACGGTCGAGATGACGCCCGCGGAAGACATGGCCAACCACGCCGGTTTCGTCCACGGTGGCATGATCAGTGCGCTGGCCGACTCGGCGATGGGCCGCTCGCTGCGCACCCTGAAGCCAGGCGTCGCCCGCGCGATGAGCTTCGACCTCAAGCTGAGCTTCATCTCGCCGGCCAGGGTGGGTGAGACCCTGCGGGCGACCGGGCGTGTCGTCCATGCCGGGCGCCGGACAGCGGTCGGCGAGTGCCGGGTCGAAACGCTCGAGGGGCGGCTGGTCGCCACCGCGAGCGGAACGTTTGCGATCACGAGAGAAAAGGGGATAACCGAAGGTTCGAATGCCGACTGACCAGATAACCATCCGCGGGGCGCGCGAGCACAACCTCAAGAACGTCACCCTATCCATCCCGCGAGACAAGCTCGTCGTCTTCACCGGCCTTTCGGGATCCGGCAAGTCCTCGCTCGCCTTCGACACCATCTACGCGGAGGGCCAGCGGCGCTACGTCGAGTCACTCTCCGCTTACGCCCGCCAGTTCCTGGGCCAGATGGAGAAGCCGGATGTCGACATCATCGAGGGCCTTTCTCCCGCCATCTCGATCGACCAGAAGGGGACGTCTAAGAACCCGCGCTCGACAGTCGGCACCGTGACCGAGGTGTACGACTACCTGCGCCTGCTTTACGCGCGCGTAGGGCACCCGCACTGCCCGGTCTGTGGCCGCGAGGTGCGGCGCCAGACAGTGGAGCAGATGGCTGACCACGTCGAGAAGCTGCCCAGGGGCACACGTGTGATGGTGCTGGGGCCGGTGGTCAAGGGTCGCAAGGGCGAATACAAGTCGCTGATCGAGGATGTGCGGAAGTCGGGCTTCGTCCGCGTAAGGGTCGACGGAAGCCTGTACGAGATCGGCGAGTCGATCCCGATGGACAAGAACAAGAAGCACGACGTCCAGGTGGTCGTCGACCGGATCGTGGTCGGTCCCGACCAGCGGACGCGGCTTGTCGACTCGATCGAGACTGCGGCTCGGCTGGGCGGTGGGTCGGTGATCATCGCTCCGGTTGACGGTGGAGAAGAAATACAGATGTCGCAGGACTACGCATGTCCTTACGACGGGACGAGCGTGTCCGAGCCGGAGCCGCGGAACTTCTCGTTCAACAATCCGCACGGCGCATGCCCCGTCTGCACGGGAATCGGATTCCAGCTCGTCGTCGACGGCGACCTGGTGGTGCCGGATCCGTCGCTGTCGCTGCGCGAAGGTGCGATCGCGGCATGGAGCAAGTCGCAGTTCTTCTATCCCGAGCTTCTCGAATCAGTCAGCAAGTACTTCGGGATCGACATGGACAAGCCGTGGTCGAAGCTGCCGAAGCAGCATCGCGAGGTTCTGCTGAACGGGACGGGGGAGAAGAAAATTCGCTTCGGCTACAAGAACCAGTACGGCCACTCGCGCTGGTATGAAGCGCCGTTCGAGGGCGTGATCGCGAATCTCCAGCGCCGCTACGAGGAGACGCAGTCGGAGTATTTGAAGGCCGAGCTGGAGCGCTACATGTCGGACAAGCCGTGCCCAGCGTGCAAGGGCCGCCGCTTGAAGCCCGAATCGCTCGCGGTCACGGTCGCCGACCACAACATCGCCGAGGTGAGCGCGCTGCCGGTGAGCAACGCGATCAACTTCTTCGACAAGCTCCCGCTGACCGAGCGCGAGCAGCTGATCGCGCGCGGAATCATGAAGGAGATCCGCGAAAGGCTGCAGTTCATGATCGACGTCGGTCTGGACTACCTGACGATCGAGCGGCCGGCCAACACGTTGAGCGGAGGAGAGTCGCAGCGCATCCGGCTCGCGACCCAGATCGGGTCGAAGCTCATGGGCGTGCTCTACATTCTGGACGAGCCTTCGATCGGCCTGCACCAGCGGGACAACCGGCGATTGATCAACACGCTGCTCAGCCTGCGCGACCTCGGCAACACTCTGATCGTCGTCGAGCACGACGAGGAGACCATCCGCTCCGCCGACTACATGGTCGACATCGGTCCTGCAGCCGGCGAGCACGGGGGCGAGATCATCGCGGCTGGGCCGGTCGAGCAGGTGCTGCGCGATCCAAGCTCGCTCACCGCCGCTTACCTGCGCGGCGACAGGATGATCCCGGTTCCGCCGCAGCGGCGCAAGGGAAGTGGAAAGAAGCTGGTGATTCGCGGAGCGCAGGCGAACAACCTGAAGAACATCGACGCGGCGATCCCGCTGGGGTGCTTTGTCGCGGTGTCGGGAGTGAGCGGATCGGGCAAGTCGTCGCTCATCACGGACATCCTCAGCCGCAAAGTTGCGCAGCATTTCTACCGCGCCAAGGATCGGCCGGGGCCCCACCGCGCAGTCGAGGGCCTCGAGCACCTGGACAAGGCGATCGACATCGACCAGTCGCCGATCGGCCGCACACCGCGCAGCAACCCGGCGACGTACACGGGCATGTTCACGCACATCCGCGACCTTTTCGCGAGCTTGCCCGAGGCGAAGATGCGGGGCTACAAGGCGGGCCGGTTCAGCTTCAACGTCAAAGGCGGACGGTGCGAGGCCTGTCAGGGCGACGGCATCATCCAGATCGAGATGCAGTTCCTGCCGGACGTGTACGTCCCCTGCGAGGTTTGCCACGGCACGCGATATTCGCGCGAGGTCCAGGAGGTCAAGTTCCGCGGCCACTCGATCTCCGATGTGCTCGAGATGACCGTTGACGAAGCGCTGGACGTCTTCGAGAACGTGCCCGCGATCAAGACCAAGCTCCGGACCCTGCACGACGTCGGCCTGGGCTACATCCGGCTCGGTCAGCCGGCCACGCAGCTGTCAGGCGGCGAGGCGCAGAGGGTCAAGTTGTCGTCCGAGCTGTCGCGCCGCGACACCGGGCGGACGCTGTACCTGCTCGACGAGCCGACGACGGGCTTGCACTACGCCGACGTCGAGCGCCTGCTCGCAGTCCTCCACCGCCTGGTCGACCACGGCAACACGGTGGTGGTCATCGAGCACAACCTTGACGTCCTGAAGACGGCGGACTGGTTGATCGACCTCGGTCCGGAGGGCGGAGAAAAGGGCGGCTACGTGATCGCGGAGGGTTCGCCTGAGCAGCTGGCGGCCAACACTGACTCGGCGACGGGGCATTACCTGCGCGACACGCTCGCCAAGGCGCGCAAGAAGACCGCGTTGTCCGCAAACGGCGCGGGCCGTGCGCGGCGCTCGAAAGTCGCTGTCGGCTGAAGACCGAGCCGCAACCTCCTTCTGAGCTCGGCTACGGCGCGCTCCTGCGGGTGCGCGGCTTTCCAGGCCTCGTCCTGAGCCAGCTTCTCGGCCGCGTGGCCGGGCAGATGCTGCGCGTCAGCTTGGTCCTGTTCGTGCTCTCGCGCTATCACTCGCCCCAGCTCGCAGGACTGGCTACGTTCTTGCTGCTGTTTCCCGGCCTGCTCGTCGCTCCGGTTGCCGGCGTGCTGCTCGACCGCCACGGGCGCACCCGGCTGATCACGATCGACTACCTGGTTGCGGCCGTCGCGCTCCTGGCGGTCGCAGGTCTGTCGGCGCGTCAGGCGCTGGCTCCGGCTGTCCTGCTTGCGATCTGCGGGGTCGCCTCGATCACGGGCCCCCTGAGCTGGGCCGGGCTTCGGTCCCTATTTCCGGCGCTGGTGCCCGGGCATCTGTGGGAGCGGGCCAACGCCCTCGACTCGAGCAGCGACGTACTCGCCACGGTGCTCGGGGCGCCGCTCGGCGGAGTCATCGTCGGGATCGTCGGCGGTGAGTGGGCGCTGGCAGCTTCCGGTGTGCTTTTCGCGGTGGCCGGTCTCGCGATGTTGCGCGTGCGCGACCCCGCGATCAAAGCCCGCGGCGGCGCTCTCCTCGGCGAGGCATGGTCGGGCCTCGTCTATGTCCTTCGCAGCCGCTCGCTCGTCGGCCTGGCGCTGACGTTCATCACCTTCGGCGCCGGATGGGGGTGCCTGGTGATCGCGATCCCGGTCTTGGTCCTTGGCCGCCTGCACCAAGGCCCTGCCGCCGTCGGCTACGTCTGGGGGCTGATCGGCGCGGCCACGCTTATCTCGACGCTGGTCGTCGGCCGGCTCAAGACGTTGGGACGCGAGCGTCAACTGATGGCGGTATCGCTGCTTGCGATGGCCATTGCTGTGTCGTTCCTGCCGTTCGCCTCATCGATTGTGGCCGTCGCCCTGGCCCTGGCGGTGGCCGGCCTGGTCGAGACTCCCTTCGATATCGCGTTCCTGACGCTACGCCAGCGGCGGACGGACCCAGCAAAGTTCGGAAGGATGTTCGCGGTCTCGATGGCGCTCAACCAGCTGGGAGGTCCGATCGGCTCTGCCGTCGCCGGGCCCCTGATTGCCTGGTCGCTCACTGGAGCATTGTGGGTCGCGGTCGGCCTCATGGCGGCCGGGGCGGCGCTTCCGATGCTCGTGATACCGGCGGCAGACGAGCCTGGCTAGGACATCGGGATGAAGGAGATCAGCGTCAGGATGCCACCGATCGCGCTCAAGACGATTCCGACGATCCCGCCGGCCAGCTTGCCCGCCTGGATGGCGCGAAAGCCGTAGATCACTCCGATGATCGGAAGGAAGAAGAAGACGCGACCGAAGGCGAACGGGACGATGATCGTGACCAGGCCGATGCCGCATGCCCACAGGGCCCTGCCCGAGAACTGCGAGATGATGCCCGCGGTCGCCGCGCCGGCGCCAATGCCCTGCTGGGGGTTCTGCTGCCATGTCTGGGGGTACCCCACAGGAGGCTGGGCAACTGGGGGCGGCTGGTAGTTCGGCATCGGTGAGGCGGCCGGCCCCTGGTAGACCGGTGGAGGGATGCTCGGCGGTGGAGGCGGCGGGTATGCCGGCGATGTGTCAGACATGGCGGCATCCTAGCGAAGCCGGCTCGAATTTCATCCCAGGTTAGTTAACGCGTTGGGCCTAAGGTTCGATCGATGTGGCGGTTGCACCGCTAGCGGTGGAGTAGGGCCAGACCTCCCAGGAAGAACACCACCACGATGAAGAGGATGAAGACCAGGGCGATGATCGCGAGGTGCGCGATGCCCAGGACCATGCCGAGCGTCGCCATCCACATTCCCTGCTCGCCGGTGCGCCTGATCTCGCGACGGCCGATGAAGCCGGTGACGATCGCGATGACGGCGAGCGATCCCCCTCCGATTCCGGGTATCACGATGTGACCGAAGACCGAAAACGCGCCCGTGATGATGCTGACGACGGCCATCGAGTTGTAGCTGCTGCGGGACGGCACATAGGCCGGGCCCTGCGGCACGACGGAGGTAGGCACCGACTCCTGGCCGGCGATCCGGGTCGGCGCTCCAGAGGATGGCGGCGGCGGCAGGTCGCTCACCGTCCCGAGTTTACGGCTTCCTAGAATCGCCATTCATATGGCGGTAACCCTCGAGGAGGCGATCAAGCGGCGGCTGCAGGCCGTGCCGGAGAGCCCTGGCGTCTACATGTTCCGCGACAACCGGAGCCAGGTGATCTACGTCGGCAAGGCCCTGCGTCTGCGCGACCGCCTGCGCTCGTACTTCACGCCGGGCTACGCGCCGACCGCGCAGGTCGCGGAGCTGATTCGCAAAGCCCACGACTTCGAGTTCGTGACCACGGCGAACGAGGTCGAGGCGCTCGTCCTCGAGAACAACCTGATCAAGAACTACCGGCCGCGCTACAACATCAGGCTCAAAGACGACAAGAACTACCTCTACCTGAAGCTTCCTGTCACAGAGGACTTTCCGCGTGTGCACTACTCGCGCCGGGTGCAGAACGACGGGGCGCTCTACTTCGGCCCGTACACGTCGGCGCAATCGCTGCGCTCGACCGTGAAGTCCATCCGCCAGCTCCTGCCGTTTCGGACGTGCTCGGACGAGATCTTCAAGCAGGGCAAGGTCTGCCTCGACTTTCACATCAAGCGCTGTCCGGGACCATGCGAGCGCCGGATCAGCTCCGAGGACTACAAGGCGCGGATCCATGAGGTGGCGTTGTTCATGGAAGGGCGCTCGGACATCCTGGTCCGCGAGCTGCAGGAAAGGATGGAATCGTCGGCAGGCCGGCTGGACTTCGAGAACGCGGCGCGCTACCGCGACCAGCTGCAGTCGATCGAGCGGATCGCGGACCGGCAGCGGGTCCTGACCCGCGGCCGCGACGACCAGGACATCGTCGCCTACGCCCGGAGCGGAAACGACGTGTTCGTCGAAGTCGCCTATGTGCGGCAAAGCAAGATGGTCGGCCACGACGGTCATGCGCTGGACGGCGCTGCCGACGCCACTGAGCCGGAGCTGCTGCGCGGCTTCATGCTGCAGTACTACTCGAGCGCCACCCACGTGCCGCGTACGGTCATCCTGCCGGGCCCGGTCGACGAACCGGAGCTGCTCATCGGTTGGTTGAGCGAGAAGCGCGGCGGCCCGGTGACCGTGGAGATCCCACAGCGAGGCCGCAAGCGCGGCCTGGTCACACAGCTGGCCGAGACTGCGAAGCAGGAGCTCGAGCAGCTTCGGATCCAGGCCGACTACGACCGGAGCCGCACCGAGCCGATGCTCGCGGCGCTGGCCCAGGCGCTCGACCTCGAGAGCCCGCCGAAGCGTATCGAGTGCTATGACATCTCCAACATCCAGGGCGACTCGGCAGTTGGGTCGATGGTCGTATTCGAGGACGGCCGGCCGCGGAACGATCACTACCGCCACTTCCGGATCAAGTACACGCCGGGCCCAAACGACTTCGCGATGCTGCAAGAGGTCCTGAGGCGACGGCTGGAGAGGCTCGAGTCGGCGCAGAGGAGGGAGGAGGCGGACATCGTGGGCGATCGGTCTTTCACGACCAGGCCCGACCTGATCCTCATCGACGGCGGCAAAGGTCAGCTGAGCGCTGCTCTCGAGGTGATGGAGACGGCGGGGTACGCGGACATTCCAACCTTCGCGCTGGCAAAGGAGCGCGAGGAGATCTTCGCGCCTGGCCGCGCCGAACCGATTGTTCAGGAACGAAACTCGCCCGGGATGTTTCTCGTCCAGCGCGTCCGCGACGAGGCGCATCGATTTGCGATCACGCATCACCGCAAGGTGCGGGCGCGGAAGGCGCTTACCTCGCCGCTCGACTCGGTCGAGGGAATCGGCCCCGCGCGCAAGCGCGCGCTCCTGCGACACTTCGGCTCGGTGCAGGCGATCCGGGAGGCGCCGGTCGACGAGATCGTGAAGCTCGGCATTCCAGAGCGCCTGGCATCGCGTCTGAAAGAGACGCTGTGAAGGATTGCGCGCGTTTGGCGCCTGACGCTCGCTGCGCCCCGCGTTCAAGGGCGCGTTTGGCGCCTGACGCGCGGAAAATCGAGCCATGACCCTCGTCATCGTCGGCGCGTCGACCGAGCAGCGGATGCAGGACGCGATCAGCGCCTTCGAGATGGCCGGCTTCCGACGCATCAGCGAGCTGGACGGCGTCAGCGAGGGAGACCTGGTCCTCGGCATCAGCGACGGAGGCGCCGAGGTGCTGCGCGAGGCCGACCGCCGCGCGATCAAGTACGTCCTCATCCACGACGGCGAGGACGACCGCCATGACGGCGGCACATATGAGCGGGCGCATCACCGCATCGAGGCCGCGCAGCGTGACGAGCTCGCGCAGCATCTGCGCGGCCGCGAGCGCCCGCTCATCACGTGTCTCGCCTTCGGCTACAAGAACGGCGCGCCGGCAGACGCCGCGCTGCTCATCGACGCGCGGTTTCTCGACAACCCGTACTGGGTGCCTGAGCTTCGGCCGCTCACCGGGCGCGACCCGGCCGTGGTCGACTACGTGATGAAGCAGCCCGCGGCGGCGCGCCTGCTCGACGACGTGCAGAGGATCGTGCGCGACCTGCTGCCCCTCTATCAGGAGAAGGGCCGCATGCACCTGGTGATCGCGTTCGGCTGCACAGGCGGCCGGCACCGGTCGGTCGTGCTCGCGTCCGAGCTTGCAAAGCGGCTGGGCGAGATCGAGGGCGCCGACGTCGACTTCGTCACCCGCGACGTGGATTGACGCGAGCACTGGTTCTTGGCGGCGCCGGATTTATCGGCGTCGCGGCGTGCAAGGAGCTGATGCGGCGCGGAGTCGAGACCATCGCCGCGGGCCGCAAGGACCGCCCATACGGCACCTTCACCAGCTACGTCGCTTTCGACCGGACCGACCAGGGCCAGCTCGCGGACGCACTGAAGCAAACGGAGCCGGACGTGCTCCTCGACCTCGCGTGCTACCAGCCGCATGAGGTCACAGCTGTGGCGCGGCACTTCAAGGGCGAGCGCTACGTCTTCGTATCGACGGGCGTCTACCCCGACCTTCACGGCAAACCCGCGCGGGAAGAAGACTTCGTTCCGCTCAGCGGAGAGCCGCCTGAGGCTCTCGA
>VBDS01000207.1 GCA_005889085.1 Chloroflexota bacterium
GCTTCCCCGCCAGCGGGGAAATCAGTCGGCGCGGGCAGCGCGTCCTTACCGGGCTTGTCCCGCAAGGTGACCCGGACGCGAAGCGGCCCGGTCGGATGGGGACGAACGCTTCTGCAATTGCGTAGACACGGCCCGGCCCAAACCCTAGAGTTTCCGGTCGCCATGTCAGTTCACACAAGTGACACCGGTCACGCCGCGCTCAAGGAAACGCTCCACCGCCGCAAGTACAGCTCGGACGACCACAAGCATCCCGTCAACGTCGTCCACCACGACGAGGCGACGCTTGGCGAGCGACTGGCCGACAAGATCTCCGCAGGCATCGGCTCGTGGCCGTTTCTCATCGTCCAGACCGTCGCTGTCGCAGCGTGGATGATCGGCAACGCGATCCTCTTCTTCAACTTCGACCCGAAGCCCTTCATCCTCCTGAATTTGCTCTTCTCGATCCAGGCTGCCTACACGGGCCCTGTTCTGCTCCTCGCCGGCAACCGCCAGTCGCAGAAGGACCGCCTGACGCTCGAGCACGCGGCGCACGAGGCGGACAAGGCGGATCGTCAGAACGTCCAGATCCTGAAGGCGATCCTCAAGGACACGGATCTGACCGAGAAGAACACTGAGCTGACGCTTCAGATCCTCAAGCACCTGCAGGCACAGCTCACCGGACACCTCGAAGCCGATGCGGCCGCAGGCATCAGCTCGAACCCGACGCAGGAGCCGACGGACCACACGTAAACTCTCGGCGTGAGAGTCGTCCTCTTCACCGGTAAGGGCGGGGTCGGCAAGACTTCGGTCGCCGCCGCGACCGCTGTTCGGTGCGCAGCCGCCGGCTATCGCACCGTGATCATGAGCACCGATCCCGCGCACTCGCTCGGCGATTCCTTCGACATCGAGCTCGGCACAGACGCCACCATGGTCGCGTCGAACCTGTGGGCGCACGAGGTCTCTTCGCTGCACGAGATGCAGCGGCACTGGGTCAAGCTGCACGAGTACGCGGTCGAGGTCTTCTCGACCCAGGGACTGGACGAGGTGCTCGCCGACGAGGTGGCGAATCCTCCAGGCATGGATGAAGTCGCGTCCCTGATGTGGATCAAGCATTACGCGCAGCGCGCGGAGCACGACGTGTTGATCGTCGACTGTGCCCCGACAGGCGAGACGCTCCAGCTGCTGACATTTCCCGACGCCGCCAAATGGTGGCTCGACAAAATCTATCCGTGGTCCCGCCGCGCGATGCGCGTGGCTCGTCCGGTGCTGCAGCCGATGATGGGAATGCCGCTGCCGTCGGACGAGGTGTACGCGTCGCTCAAGGACTTGTTGATGGATCTCGACGGCATGCGCAAGGTGCTCACCGACCCTGAGACCACAACCGTTCGCATCGTGCTCAACCTGGAGAAGATGGTCGTCAAGGAGGCCAAACGCGCTTACACGTACTTGAGCCTCTTCGGCTACGTGACGGATGCAGTGATCGTCAACCGGCTGCTGCCAGGCGGGCTCCACGACGAGCTGTTTCAGAAGTGGCAGCGCATTCAAGATCGCTACCAGGTCGAGGTCGAGCAGTCCTTCGCCGGGATTCCAATCTTCAACGTGCCGCTCTTCGACAGCGAAGTCGTGGGGGAGAAGATGCTTTCTCGCATGGCCGAGGCGATCTATGGAGAAGAAGACCCTGCGCGTCGTTTCGCAACTTCGAACAACCAGCGCATCGACAAGGACGGGACGGACTACGTCTTGAGCCTCAAGGTGCCCTTTGTGGACAAGTCGGCCGTCGACTTGAGCCGCCACAACGGCGAGCTCTTCGTGACGGTCGGCAACTACCGGCGCGAGATCTCGCTTCCGCGAGTGCTCGCGCGGAGGGAGACGGCCGGCGCGTCGATCGAGGACGGCGAGCTGCACGTCCGGTTTGCCCGGCCCCCTGAAAAATCAGGGAAGCCGAAACCGTGAGCCGCGACGGTGAGCGCGTGATCGAGCTGCTCAACGAGCTCGGGTCGCGGGTCGGCAACGTGCTGGCCGACGTGGTTCCTCCGGCCGCCCAGGTCCACCTGCTCAACGCCCAGCGTGAGCTGATCACGGCCCTGATGCTGATCTATGAGAACCGCGTCGCTCCAGAGCCGGCCACCAGGCGTGCCCGGCGCGCCCGGACGACGCGGCGAACTACCAGGCGTGACCGCAAGATCCCGATCGATTGAATCCGTTTCTCGATTTCGTCATCAGGGCCGTGCTCCTGGTCCCTGCGCTGCTCATCGCGATCCCGGTCCACGAGATGGGCCACGCCGCCGCAGCCTACCTGCTCGGCGACCGGTCCGTGCGCTACTTCGGCTATTTCAAGCCCGATCCAAGGCGCTTCCTCGAGCCGCTCGGCGCCATCACGGTGTTCGTCGCGCTGGTCGGCTGGGGCAGGAAAGTTCCGGTGCAGCCAAACCGCATCACGACGACGGGCCAGAAGGTGATCTATGAGCTTGGCGGCCCGGCGGCGAATCTGGTCGTGGCGGTGGTCCTTGGCACTTTGTTTCGGGTGCTGGTTCGCATGGGGGTACCCGCCTCGTTCGACATCGGACCCGGCCTTTTGCTGGCCGCGGTCTTCGCTGTAGTTTTCCTGAACCTGTCGCTGTTTGCCTTTCAGCTGCTGCCCATTCCGGGCCTTGACGGCTGGAACGTGATCGAGGCGCTGTTTCGCAGCCGCAACGCCCGCTTCTTCTTCGACGTCAGCGTCCGGCGCCGGGAGGTCTGGGTCGGGTGTGTGATCGTGCTCGTCGTGTTCCAGTTCCTGCTCGGCATCAACCTGCTCTCCTGGGTGATGTCGCCCTTCTACCAGCCCGCGAGCCTAATCTCATTGGGCGAATGCGACGGCTACACGATTCCCGGGATCAGCGGTCTGTTTCCCTGCCGGCTGTAGGGACGCTCGTCAACGAGCCGGCCTACGCCGGACTCGTCAAGGAGTTCGGCCGCGAGCGGGTGGTCGAGGCGATTCGCGAGCAGGTCGAGGCTGAGCGCCACGGCGACGCCGAGGGCTCGGCCAGGCAGGCGGCGGTGGCGAGGAGGCTCCAATCCCTCGTGGCGCCGAGGCTGCGGCGCGTCATCAACGCCACCGGGGTAATCCTGCACACGAACCTCGGCCGCGCTCCACTGTCCAGAGCTGCGATCGACGCGCTGGCGGTCGCTGCCGGTTACAGCAATCTCGAGCTGGATCTCGACACCGGCAAGCGGGGTGAGCGGGCCGCTCTCGTCTCCGGTCTGCTGACCGCCCTGTTCGGCTGCGATGCGGCGCTGGTCGTCAACAACAACGCCGCGGCGGTTCTCCTCGCCTTGACCACGCTGGCCAAGGGCAAGGAGGTCATCGTCTCGCGCGGCCAGCAGGTCGAGATTGGCGGCTCGTTCCGCATGCCCGACGTGATGCGGCTGTCGGGGGCTCGCATGGTCGAGGTGGGAACGACCAACCGCACCCGCGCCGCGGACTACGACCAGGCAGTGACCCCGCGCACCGCCGTGCTGCTCCGGGTCCACACTTCGAACTTCCGCGTCATGGGCTTCACGGAATCGGCTTCTCTGGCGGAGCTGTCGGCCGTTGCGCGCCGCCACAGCCTCCTGCTGGTCGACGACCTCGGCAGCGGCGCGGCAGGGCCAGTAGGCGATGAGCCGACGGTCGCCGAATCGCTCGAGCATTGCGACGTCGTGACCTTCTCCGGCGACAAGCTGCTGGGCGGACCGCAGTCGGGCATCGTGCTCGCCCGGAGAGAAGCCGGTGTTGCCGCCGTGAACAAGATGGCGCGCCATCCCCTTGCGAGAGCGCTGCGCGTGGACAAGCTCACCCTCGCGGCGTTAGAGGCGACGCTGCGGCAGCGCTTGACAGGGCACGCAAACGAAATCCCGGTGGAGCGCATGCTCCACTCGCCGGTCGAGGACGTGCGTCGCCGGGCGGCGATGTGGTCGGTGAAGCTCGCCGAACGAGGCGTCGAAACCAATCTGGTTGAAGGCTCGTCCGCCGTCGGCGGCGGATCGCTGCCTGAGCACGCCGTCGCGACGGTGCTGCTCGCGATCACGGGTCCAGCTTCGCGTTGGTCGACAGCGCTTCGGCGTGGCGACCCGCCCGTGATCGCCCGCATAGAGAAGGACGTGTGCTGCCTTGACCCTCGTACTGTGCTGAGGGGTGAGGACGAGACGTTGATCGACGCGGTGGAGGTCGCCGCCCGGGGCATCGCGCGATGAGCTTTGTCGTCGGCACGGCGGGCCACATCGACCACGGCAAGTCGACCCTGATCACAGCCCTGACCGGGATCGACCCAGACCGGCTGGCAGAGGAAAAGCGGCGCGGCATGACGATCGACCTCGGCTTCGCGCACATGACCCTGCCCAGCGGACGGGAGATCGGAATCGTAGACGTGCCCGGCCACGCCCGCTTCATGCGCAACATGCTGGCGGGGGCGCACGGACTCGACGCAGTCCTGCTCGTGATCGCCGCCGACGAGGGCGTCATGCCGCAGACGCGCGAACACCTCGACATAGTCGACCTGCTCGAGGTGCGCCGCGGTCTGGTCGTCCTGACCAAGGCCGACCTCGTGGACGGCGAGTGGCTCAGCCTGGTGAGGGACGAGGTGACGGCCGCGGTCAAGGGAACGTCGCTCGAGGGTTCGCCGGTGCTGCCCGTCTCGGCGGTCACGGGAGCCGGGCTGCCCGAGCTCGTGGCGGCGCTCGACCAGCTGCTCGAAAGCTCGCCGCCGCGGGCCGATTCCGGGCGGCCCCGGCTGCCAGTAGACCGCGTGTTCACCATGAGCGGCTTTGGCACCGTGGTCACCGGAACGCTGGTCGACGGTTCGATCGGCGTGGGGGATGAGATGGAGGTCGTCCCGGGCGGCCGCTTTGTCCGCGTGCGCGGGCTGCAGCGCCACAACGAGAAGGTCGAGAAGGTCGGCCCCGGCAGCCGAGTCGCGGCCAACCTGATCGGCGTGGATAAGAAGGACCTTATCCGCGGCGACATCCTGGCGCTGCCCCACAGCGTCGAGCCGGCGCGCCGCATCGACGCGACGATCCGCGTTCTCGCGTCTGCGCCCCAGCCCGTGCGTCATGGCGCGGAGCTGCTTCTGCACACCGGGACCGTGGAGGTCGGGAGCCGCGTCATCGTGCTCGACGGCGACGAGATCGCGCCCGGCGCAACGGGATGGGTGCAGCTGTACCTGGACCGGCCCATCGCGGCCGCGGCTCACGACCGCTTCGTGCTGCGCGTCCCGAGCCCGGCAATGACCGTCGCGGGCGGATCCTTCGTCGACGTCGCGCCGCGCAAGCATCCGCGTCATGACTCGGCGGTGCGTGAGTCGCTCGTCCGCCGAGCCGCCGGCAACGTCCTGCAGGAGGAGCTGCGCAAGTACCCGCGCGGCGTAGCGGTGGGCGCGCTGCTCAGGGCCACCGTCGCGCCGCAGGCCGACGTCGATAAGCTTCAGGCGCGAAGACTCGGAGACTGGATCTTCAGCGACGAAGCATGGCAGTCGATCGGCGCACGCGCGGCGCAGGAGCTGGATGCATATCACGGCGCGTACCCGTTTCGACCAGGCATGGCGCGCGAGGAGCTGCGCAGCCGGCTCGGCGTGCCGGCGGCCTCGTTCGGGGCGATCGTCAAGGGACTGGTCGAGGACGGCCGCCTGGTGGAGCGCGACGGGTCGCTCGCCGCGCCCGCGCATCAGGTCGCCATCGAGACGACAGGCCCGGCCCTGGAACTGGTTCGGCTTCTGGAAAGTCAGGCCTTCGCGCCGCCGTCGTTGACCGACGCGATGCAGCAAACAGGCGCCAATGAGGAATTGGTCCGCGCCCTTGCCCAGCGCGGCGACATCGTGCGGGTCAGCGACGATACCGCGTTCAGCAAGTCTGCGTATGAATCCGCGGTCGCCATGGTCAAGGAGATCATCGCTGCGAATGGTTCGGTCACGGTGGCGCAGCTGCGCGACCGCATGTCGGCGAGCCGCCGTCCGGTGTTGGCACTGCTGGAGCATCTCGACGCTCAGCGCGTGACGCGCCGCGTCGGAGACGCCCGCACCCTGAGGTAGAGTTCCCGCACCGATGCGAATCGCAGACATGCTCCACCGCGGCCGGCCCACGATCTCCTTCGAGTTCATGGCGCCTCGCGACGAGAGCGAGGTGGAGGTCCTCGAGCGCACCGTCGCCGCGCTTGCGGGTCATGCGCCCGATTGGGTGTCCGTCACATATCGGGTTCGCACCGGTGATAAGACGCTCGAGCTCGTGACGCGGATCAAGAGGCACTATCACGTCGAAGCGATGGCGCACCTCACGTGCGCGAACAGCACCGACCGCACGCGGCAGATCCTCAACTGGATGGAGCGCGAGGGTGTGGCGAACGTGCTCGCGCTGCGCGGCGATCCTCCGACATCCGGTGAACCATTCTCACCCGTGGATCCCGAGCTGACTCATGCGAGCGACCTCATCTCGCTCGTGCGACGCAGCGGTTATCGGTTTGGCATCGGCGCGGCATGCAGCACAGAGAAGCACCCAGAGAGCCCGGACCTCGACCACGAGTTCCGGTATATGCAGCTGAAGGTGGAGTCAGGTGCCGATTTCCTGATCACCCAGCTCTTCTTCGACAACCGCTTCTACTTCGACCTGGTCGCGCGTGCCCGCGGAGCCGGGATCAAGGTTCCGATCGTCCCCGGGCTCATGCCCGTACCAAGCCGCCGCTCGCTCAGCGTGATGACGTCGATGTCAGGGGCGACCGTGCCTGCCACGCTGCAAGGGGCGATCGACGCTGCGCAGGACGACGAGGCCATCCGCGTCCTGGGTGTTCAGCACTGCATCGCGCAGTGCACCGAGCTGCTGGAGGCGGGGGTGCCGGGCCTGCACTTCTACACGTTCAACCGGGCGCGGGCCCCGATGGAGATCCTGGCCGCCCTGCGCGGCCAGCAGCTGATCGCGTCGTAGGAACCTACAGGTCCTCCCCATTTGTGGGAGGTGGCGCGGAACGCGCCGGAAGGGCTCACCCAAGCCGCCTACTTCGAGCGTACGGACATACCCTCAACGGCCCTGAAAAAGAAGTGACCCCAACCAACCGAGTCCTGCCGAGTCGCGCCTCCTTGCGGAGTCGTTTCTCAACTCTTCTCAGCCAACCGGGGCCGATGCGTGAATCTAGGCCATGCTCGGCACCGCGTCAAACTCGATGTTCCGGACATAGCCAGGCGAACTTCGGTAGCCAGCGAGGGCGCGATTTCGCCTCGCTGTATCCAGAGGCTCTGTTCGAGAGCCGAAATTCGGCTCCGGTGGCTCCAACGGAGCGGAATCATCAAACGTTTACCCTAAGCGCGCCATGCTCGCCGGAATCGATTTGGGAGGCACCCAGGTTCGCGTCGCGCTCGCGCGCTCCGACGGCCGCCTGGTCGCGAGCATCAAGACCAGGACCCACCTGCTTCCGACGGCTCAAGCGATGGTCGACTGGGCGGCGGCTGAGATCGATCGCCATCGCGGCCGGGAAAAAGTAAAGGGCATTACCATCGCTGCGCCGGGCCCGATCGATCTGAAGCGCGGCGTCCTCGTCAATCCACCTAACCTGCCGTGGCAGAACGTGCCGCTCGTCGCGATGATGGGCCGCGCCACCGGTGCGAACGTCCACCTCGCCAACGACGCGGACATGGCCGGGCTCGGTGAGTTCCACCATGGGGCCGGCCGCGGCACCAAAAACATGGTCTACATCACGTGGTCGACCGGCGTCGGCGGTGGCCTGATCCTGGACGGCAAGCTGCACCGCGGCGCTCACGGCACCGCGGGCGAAATCGGGCACATGATCATCGACCCGAACGGGCCCCTCGACAAATGCGGCCAGCGCGGCTGCCTGGAAGCCTTCGTCGGCGGTCGGGCCCTGGCGGGCGAGACGGGCCATGCCGCTGTGGAGCTGTTCGCCGCGGCGGCGCGCGGGGAGCGCCACGCCCGTACGGTCGTCGAGCGGGCGGCCCGTCACATGGGCACAGCGCTGATCAGCCTGACCAACGTTCTCGATCCGGAGATGTTCGTGATCGGCGGCGGCGTGTCGCGCTCCTGGGCGTTGGTCCAGCCGACCATGCTCGAGACGCTTCGCTCATCGCCTTTCATCAAGCCTGCCCGCCGGCCCCGCCTGCGCCGTGCCCGTCTGGGCGATCGCGCCGGGCAGGTTGGAGCCGTGGAATGGGCGCGCATCAACCAGTAAGGGGCGCGGCCCTCAGCGAGCAGGAGATGCTCAGGCTGCTCAACAGGGCTGCTTCCGACCTCGGGGTCACGGCCTGGATCGTGGGCGGCTACGTTCGCGACGCCGTGCTCGAGCGGCCGCATCCGAACCCTGATGTCGTGGTCGAGGAGGGCGACGGCCTGGAGCTGGCGCGGCGATTCGCCGAGCTCGCCGGAGCACCCCCGCCGGTCGTCTTCGAGCGCTTCGGCACTGCCCAGGTGACCCTGCCCGGCCGCCTGGTCGAGTTCGTGAGCGCGCGGGCCGAGTCCTACGCGCCGGACTCGCGCAAGCCTGAAGTGCGGCGGGCGACCCTGGAGGAGGATCTCCGGCGCCGGGACTTCACCATCAACACGCTGCTGATGGATCTGGACGGCAAGATCCACGATCCGCTGGGCGGGCTGACCGACATCAAAGCCCGGATCCTCCGGACGCCGGCGGACCCGATGCGCACGTTCGCCGACGACCCGCTTCGCATGCTGCGAGCCATCAGGTTCGCGGCCGACCTCGGCTTCGACCTCGCTCCCGACCTTTTGCCGGCCATGCGCAGCCTCAAGGCACGTCTGGCGCCGCCAGTGATCTCGATCGAACGCACTGCAGACGAGCTGCGCCGGATGCTGGGGTCAGAGCGCCCCAAGCTGGCCCTCGAGCTGCTGGACGAGGCGGAGCTGCTGGAGGTCATCCTGCCGGAGATCGTGGCCTGCAAGGGCGTTGCCCAGAGCGGCTACCACACCCACGACGTGTTCGGCCACACCCTGCTCACGGTCGCGGCGACGCCGCCTGACCTCCTGCTCCGGGTGGGGGCGCTGTTCCACGACGTCGGCAAGCCGAGGACGGCGAAAGGCGACGGCACCTTTATCGGGCACGAGGACGTCGGCGCCGAGATCGCGAAGGCTGCGCTCGGGCGCCTCCGGTTTGCCCAGAAGGAGATCGACATTGTCGTCACGCTGGTCCGCCTGCATCTGCGGCCGGTGTTTTATCGCTCGGAGTGGACCGACGGAGCCGTCCGCAGGCTGGCCCGCGAAGCCGGCCCGCTGCTCGATCGCCTGATGGCCCTGGCGCGCGCTGATATCGCCGCCTCAGCCTACCCGGAACCCCAAAAGCTCGACGAGCTGCAGGCGCGGCTGGACCGCGTCCGCTCAGAGACGCCGTCGCGCCTGGCGCCGCTTGTTTCGGGCGAGGAAATCATGCGCATCAGGGGCATCGGCCCAGGCCCGGAGGTGGGGAGGATCAAGCGAAAGCTCGAAGAGCTGGTGATCGACGGAGAGATTCCGCCGGAAAAGGCAGCGGTTGTCGACTACTTGTCGACACATAGAGACTTGTAGCGCGGGCGCCAACAGCCGCTATGCTGCCGTAGGAGGGAGCCGCCCAAAGAGGGGAACGGGGGCGGTCCAGGAGGAAATGAAATGACCGACGTTGGGGTGGAAACGGTTGAGGTCGCCAGCACGAACGGGGGCGCCGATCCATTGGGCCTCGAGCCCAAAGCGACGGTGCTGGCGCGAGAGGACTCGGTGTCCGGCAGGCTTGCCCTGAAAGGGCCGGGACAGGTCCTGGGCAACTTCAGCGGCCAGATCGACTGCGACGGAGACCTGCTCGTGGGGCCCGAAGCCCACGTCGAGGCGGACATCCGCGGCGACCGCATCACGCTGGCCGGGCTGGTGCGTGGCAATGTGATTGCAAGGGGACGGTTGAAGATCACGAGCACCGGCCGGCTCGAGGGTGACGCGACGGTGGGCGCGCTCGTCGTGCAGGAAGGCGGTGTCCACTACGGCGTGATCCGCGTCCACCCCGAGGGCATTCCGGACACGCTGCCCGAGAAGATGGCGCAGGTGCCCGCCCGGTCGACCGTCGTAACTTTGAAGGCCATGCCTAACCCGGTCGGCCGGGTCAGGAAATTCTGGGGTGAGTTCTTCTAAGCGACCGTCGAAAAAGCCGACCGGGGCGAGAGGCGCCCCTCGCGCCCCGCAGATTGCAAAGTCGCGAGGCCCGGCGCCTCGCGCCGCTTCGACGGCGAAGAAGTCGCCACCGAAGGTGAGCCGGCCGGCCACCAGGGCCACGCCCAAACCGGCTCCCGCCGCTACGGCGCGCCCGGCGCCGCTCCCCATCCCCAAGCCACTGCCCGCGAGACCCGCCTCTCCGACGTCCAGGCCGGGGATCCGGCTCCCTGGCTCGGCCTCGTCCAGGCTGACCATCAAGCCGAGCCCGTCCCAGGGCCCTCGCCCGCAGCTCCAGCTTTCGACCAAGGTCCGGCCGGGAGGGTCGCGACGCCTGAGTGAGGTCGAGCTCGATGAGGATGAGGTCCTGATCGACGGTTTTGACGCCACCCTTGCTGGAGAGACGGTCCGCATCACGGCTGTCCTGGAGCGGACCTGCGTCTACGTCGATCGGGGCGGCGACCGGCGGCTTGCCAAGAAAGAAGAGCTCTGGGTCGAAGCGAACAAACTTCCGATCCGCCGCCGAGGTCTGGCCTAGTGGCCCGGCCGGGCGCAAGCCTTAAGTTACCCTGACGCTAATTACATGATCGACGAGCCCAAGATCAATCGGAACCTCGCACTCGAGCTGCTGCGCGTCACTGAAGCCGGGGCGCTGGCCGCCGCGCCCCTCCAGGGCCGCGGCAACAAAGATGCGGCCGACGCACGTGCTGTCGAGGCAATTCGCGGCTCGCTCGCGACCGTCGACATGAAGGGCACAGTCGTCATCGGCGAGGGAGAGAAGGACGAGGCGCCGATGCTTTATTTCGGCGAGGCGATCGGCAACGGCCTTGAACCCGAGGTGGATGTCGCTGTCGACCCCATCGAGGGCACGAGCCTGACAGCCTCAGGGCTGCCAGGCGCGATCTCTGTCGTCGCCCTGGCCGAGCGCGGAACGATGTTCACGACCCACCTCCCCTACATGAAAAAGCTTGTCGTGGGGCGCCGGGCTCGAGGCGTGATCGATCTCGAGATGCCGGTCGAGTGGAACCTGCGGCGGATCGCAAAGGCCGAAGGCCTTCCGGTCCAGGAGCTCGCGGTCGTTGTTCTGGAGCGTGACCGGAACAAGGACGTGATCGCCGAGATCCGCGCCGTCGGGGCCCGCATCAAGCTGATCTCCGCGGGCGACGTGGCCGGTGCGCTGGAGGCGGCGCTCGAGACCCGCTTCGGCATCCACTGCATGATGGGTTCGGGAGGCGCGACCGAGGGCGTGCTCGCGGCATGCGCCATCAAGACCATCGGCGGCGACATGCAGGCGAAGCTCTATTTCCGCGACGAGAAAGAGCGTGAGCTGGCGACCAAAGAAGGCCACAAGCCGGATCGGGTGCTCTGCCTCGACGACCTGTGTTCGGGCAAGGACATCTTCTTCGCCGCGACCGGGATCACATCAGGCGAGCTGCTCAAGGGTGTTCGCTACGAAGACGTCTACGCCTTCACCCAGTCGATGGTGCTCCGCTCGGCATCGGGCACCATGCGCATCGTCGACGCCTATCACCCAATCGACAAATTGCGGGCGAAGGGGCTGCTGCCCGAACAGGTTGCTGTCCGCTGAGCGCGACGGAAGCCGGACAGTTCCTCACGGCCGCCGGCAAGGCGCTGGGGCCGACCCAATGGGAGTGGATCGCAAGCGCGCGAGTGGTGGCGCGGCAGCGTCCCTCGATGTCGGCGGTAGAGGAGGTGCTCGACGGCCTCCTTGGAGGCGCGGACCAGGCGATGGTCAACGCGTTCACCACCGGATTCCGGGTCGCCCAGATCAAGACCGCGATCGACAAGTCGCTGTCCGACCCCCTCGCGGCTGCGGCCGCACTCGAGTCGGCCCAGGTCGTGGCACTCGGGATCCTGGTGCGCGAGGCGATGCAGCCCGCCCAGTTCGAGACGATCTACCGGCCGTTCGCCACGATCCTCCCCGGTCCGGGATTTCGCCCAGCCGCTCCCATCGACCAGCAGATCGCCGGGTTTCTTCGCCGCCTGAAAACTCTATCGGGTGACCCGGAAAAAGAGGTGTCGGAGGTGGCGAAGGCCCTGAGCGAGAAACCGAGGCCGGCAGGTATGTCGGCGGCCGGCACGCAGGCGGTGGGCGCCGTGCCGGTGATGGCCACCGGTTTCGACCCCGCAACCAACTACAGCTCGGCGTGGAAGCAGGTCATCGCCACGGCGAACCAGATGGGCCGCACCATTGCGTTCCGCGCGACGCAAGACAGCGCCGAACAGGCGGCGCCTCATGACGGATTGGGCATCGTCGGCTTCGCCGGCGTGGCCGCGGGCGCGATCTTCATGCGCGACGTGCTTCCGATCGAGAAGGTGCTCATCCTCTACGAGCCCTTCGCCTCCGTCTTTCCCTACGAGTCACTGGCATAGGAGGTACTCCCCATTAATGGGGAGGTGCCGGGCGAAGCCCGGCGGAGGGGCCTCTGTCTTCCCGTACGAGTCACTGGCATAAGAGGTCCTCCCCATTTATGGGGAGGTCCCGGGCGAAGCCCGGCGGAGGGGCCGAGCCGAATCTCAGGCTGTCCTG
>VBDS01000248.1 GCA_005889085.1 Chloroflexota bacterium
CGAGCATCGGCATGACCGAGCGCGATCCAACGGCACCCACTAGCGGCATGAGAAGGCGGCCCGCAGGTTTGTTGGGTTCGAGGTTGATCTCGTGCGTCAAACGCGTGCGGTTGCCGTCCTTCTCCAGGAGATAGCTGCCCGACGAACCGATCACCCAACCCGCCGAGCTGATCGCCTTCCAGGAAACTCGGCTCGGCGGTTCGTATCGCGTCAGCTCGTTGACGTACGGATAGTCGCCCGGGCCGACATGGATCACACCCTCGTAGCGTGTCCCGACACCGGCTGGACCAGTCCCGATCTGGTCCAGACGCTTCAGCGATGGAGCGCGCCAAGCCAACTCGTGGGTGTGGTCATCGAGGTATGCCCATACCTGCTCGATCGGCCGATCGATGACGATGCTGGTTCGAACGTTCATGTGCCCACCTCCGTCATCCGCAAGGATTGAGCCAAGAAATCGAACTTGGGCTGACGAAATGGCGCCGACACGTGCGGCTTAGATGTTCTTCGCCATCTGAGTCCCGCAGTCGCTACACCCGCCGACGATTCGAGCCGACGATGTCCGTGCAAGTTCCTACTGGTGCGGCCCGGGGCGGCAGAGCGTCGCCGCCCCGGCGTCCGACTCCGACGCTACCGAGCCTGTACGGGCTCCTTTGCTCCCGGCGGCACGTACGCGCCGACCACTGCCTTCGCCTTCTGAAGCACCTGCTGTAGCTGATTGGCTTCGATCAATTTGATCGTTCGCACATTTCGCAGTGCTCCTGTGCTTCCAACCGCTACGGCGATTGCAGCAGCCGCGATGTCATCCGGACATTCCAAGATGACCAGGTAGTCATCGTCTCCGAAAGACCAGTAGATCGTCTCGAGCTTGCCACCCGCTGCTTCAACCGCTCGGCGAACCGGCGCCTCTCTATCGCCAGGATTTTGGATGAACCTGGACCATGTCTCGGTTGTATATCCCCCCAACAAGGCGTACTTCGCCATCGAGCACCTCCTGTCTCCGGGCGTCTCAACGCGCCCAAAACGCACTCACGCCATCCACTGCATGCTAGCCCTGGTTTAGCTGTATGTGAAGGGCCTTTGACGCACTCGTCCTCCTCGAGGATGAGGCCAAAGATCGATCTCGCGGGTGACGACGCGGCGACTCGACAAACCTACCGTGGTCGTCATGGAAAACACCACGATCGTCGAGACCCACAGTCTCACCAAACGATATGGCAGCGGAGTCCTCGCAGTCGACTCCGTTGACATGAGCGTGCGGCGTGGAGAGGTCTACGGCTTCCTCGGCCCCAACGGGGCGGGGAAGACCACGACCCTGCGCATGCTCCTCGGCCTGATCAGGCCGACCGCAGGCACGGCAACCGTCGCCGGCCACGCGCCGGGCTCGCCCGTCGGACTTGCGAGGATCGGCTCACTTATCGAGTCCCCCGGCTTCTACCCCTATCTCTCAGGCCGCGAGAACCTGAGGGTCGTCGCCGACCTGGCGAGCGTCAACCAGAAGCGTGTCGACGAGGTCCTCGACATCGTCGAGCTCAGCTCTCGAGCCGGGCGCAAGTTCGGCACCTACTCGACCGGCATGAAGCAGCGGCTCGGCGTCGCCGCGGCGCTGCTCAAGGACCCCGACCTGCTCATCCTCGACGAGCCCACCAACGGCCTCGACCCGCAGGGCATGGCCGAGATGCGCAAGCTCATCAAGGACATCGGGCAGGGCGACCGGACGGTGCTGCTCTCGAGCCACCTGCTCGGTGAGGTCGAGGCGATCTGCGACCGCGTCGGCGTAATCAGCAACGGCCACCTCGTCACGCAGTCGACCGTCCAGGAGCTCCTGGGAGAGGAAGGCGTGCTCGTGCGCGCTCAGCCCATCGAGCAGGCCCAGGACTTTCTGACCCGCATGTTCGGGGCTGAGGCGATCTCCCGCCAGGACGGCGCGATCCACCTCAAGACGAAACCCGAGAACAGCGCCGACATCAACCGTCAGCTCATGAACGCCGGCATCAGCGTCAGCGAGCTGCGTCCGTTCGAAAGATCGCTGGAGGAAGTGTTCTTCAAGCTCACAGGAGAAAAGCAAGGATCATGATCGCAACCATCAAATTTGAATGGCGCAAGCTGCGCTTCCGACCCGCCTTATTCGTGTCCGCCGGCCTCATCGCGGCCTTGACAGCGCTCGTCTACTTCTTCAGCTGGTACCAGGCTCTTCATCCCAGCACGGGTGACCGCGGACTCGTGAACATCGCGACCCTCTACCCCGACCAGTTCGTCAACCAGGTGATTGGCGCGGGCGCGATCGGCGGTGCGATCGCGATCGTCCTCGGCGCCATCTACGCCGGCTCAGAATTTTCGTGGGGAACCCTCAAGACGATGTTCACCCAGCGTCCCGGACGCCTGACCGTGTGGGCTGGGCGCCTGGTCGTTTTCTCCCTGTGGATGGGCATCATGGCCGCTGTTCTGTTCGTCGCCGGCGCGGCCTTGAGCGTCATCGTTGCTTTGTTCCAGGGCCACGCGATCAGCTGGCCGGCCGCAGTCGACATCGCGAAGGGCTTCGGCGCGATCTGGCTCATCTTCGTGGCCGAGGGAGCCATCGGGCTCGGGCTCGGAGTGGTGATCCGCCAGTCCGCGGCCGCGCTGGGCGCCGGCCTGATCTACTTGCTGGCAGTGGAGCTCATTGCGGTCCGTTTCATCGACAGCATCAACAACGGCGCCTACAAGTGGATCGGCAACCTCTTCGTGGGACAGAACGCAGCAGCGCTCACCCAGAGCTTCACCTCTCCGGCATTCGGACGGTCCCTTGCGCCGGCGATCAGCGCGGAGCACGCGGTTCTCGTGCTGGCGGCCTATGGTGTCGGGCTGATGATCATTGCCGCCGGACTGCTTCGGCTGAGGGACGTCACATAGCTTCCAACCAACCTCGACAACCCGTACGCGGCCGGCCGTGGTCATGGATCACTGGCCGGCCGCGGCTTACCGACGCGGTGATCGTCGTCTTCAACTTCATCGCCGGCGCGCTCAGCCTGCTTGGCACTTTCTATCGCCATTCGGTCATCGCCGCGGTGCTGTTCCTGGTGGTGGTGCAGGCGGCCGTGCTCTTCTGGCGGCGCACCCAACCGATTGCGGTGCTGCTCGTGGTGATCGTCACCATGATCGTGGCGTTTGCGATCGCTCCCGATCGCGAACCGTCGAGCCCCGCCCTCGCCTTCGCCGTGTACGCCGTCTCGGTGTACGGCCCCGGCAGGGCTCGCCTCGTGGTGGTGGGGGCCGCGATCGTGATGGTCGTGGTCGCGGTAGCACTGCTTCTGCTCAATGATTTCGACACCTCTCGCAAGCTGCTGCCGGCCGGTGTAGTCACCCTGATCGCATGGGTGATCGGCGACTACATCCGCTCCCGCCGCACCTTTTTCAGCGAGCTGGTGGCGCGGCATCAAAAAGAACGCGAGCAAGCGGCCGAAGAGGAGAGACTCCGCATAGCACGGGAGTTGCACGACGTCGTGGCGCACAACGTCAGCGCGATGGCGATCCAGGCCGGCGCGGCGCGGGTCTCTGGCAGCTCGAGCGCGGAGGCGCTGGAGTCGATCGAAGCGGGCGCGCGGGCGACGCTTGCCGAGCTCAACCGCCTGCTCGGCGTCCTGCGCAAGAGCCCCGGCGCGCCGCTGGCCCCTCAACCCGCGCTCGACGAGGCCGAGGCGCTGCTGAAGCCCGCACGCGAGGCCGGCCTGGAGGCCACGCTCAAAGTCACCGGCGAGAAACGGCCGCTGCCCTCGGCGCTCGAACTGTCCGCCTATCGGATCATCCAGGAGGCGATCACCAACGTGCTCAAGCACGCCAACGCCAGCCGGGTCGAGGTTGTCGTCGAGTACCAGCCGGATGCGCTGCTGGTGACGATCAGCGACAACGGCACCGGTGGAAATTCGACCGAATCGACCGGTCATGGCCTGATCGGCATGCACGAGAGGGTCGAGCTCTTTGGCGGAGAGATGAAAACCGGATCGTCGTCGCTTGGCGGCTTCACCGTCCGCGCCAAGCTTCCCCTCAAGAGTTGATCCGCGTCGTCATCGCCGACGACCAGGCGCTGGTGCGCGCAGGCTTCCGCATGATCGTGCAGTCGCAGCCCGACATGCAGGTCGCGGGCGAGGCGGCGGACGGCCAGGAGGCGGTCGACCTCGTCGGCAAAGAGCGCCCCGACGTCGTCCTGATGGACATCCGCATGCCGCGCCTCGACGGCATCGCGGCCACGCGCCAGGTCGCAAGCCTGACGCGCGTGGTGATCCTCACCACCTTCGAGCTGGACGAATACGTCTTCGACGCACTCGCCGCCGGTGCCTCCGCGTTCCTCCTCAA
>VBDS01000249.1 GCA_005889085.1 Chloroflexota bacterium
GCAGAGTAACCGAGGCACCGAACCGGTCGCTTTTCGTAAACAGTCTCAGGATCTCGGCGCCCGCGGCGCTGAAGGTGCTGTGCCCGGAGCTGTATTCAGGAAACGGCGGCGTTGGAAAAGTTGTTGGTTGGTAGGGGAACCAGTCCTCGCCCGCGATCACACGAGTCCCGCGATAGGGGCCCGCCCACGCGAGCACGTGCTGTCCCTGGAAGAGGTAGCGCAGCGCGGTGATGGGGCGGACAGACCCAAACGCTCGCTTGCCGTCCCAGCAGCAGATGCTTGCGTCGAAGATCGCGTTCGTGAGAGCGAAGAAGAGCTTGACGTCGGCATCAACGCCGACCTCACCGGCACCGTGGTCGTCTCGGCGCGAAACAAACTGACCAAAGAGATTCCAATGCCCAGGCGGCAGCTCTGAATGCGGCCCGTCCGCCCAGTATTCGGCAATCATCTTGTGCTCGTCGGTGAGACCGGCGCTCAGCTCGAGCAAAGCCTCAGCCTGCGCCCGGTAATCGTTAGAGCCGAACCTTGCCGGCCCGGTTGGGGAGCGTAGCTGTGCGCTTGACGTAAGCGCGAATGGAGCCACATGCTGCCATTGGGCACCGACGAAGGGCTGGGTCACCAGTGCTCCAGTCACGTCGACGTAGCGCAGCGGCTGCCACAGGTTCGGGTCATGAACCGTCGCCCGGTCGAATGGGGCCCGGGTGTCCATAGGATCGTTTGCCGACCGGTAGCCCGAATAATCCGAGTACGGCATGCCGGGCATCCCGCCGGGCTCATCGCCAAGCTGGTTGGCACCGTCCCTGTGTCGATACTGGAGGACGGCCGCGGCGGCAACGTTTCCCACGCCGATTGGCGTAGAGGCATCGGTCGTCGTGTTATCTGGCTCAAGACCCAAGTCGCGCATCAGCGGGTCGAAAGTGCTGGCCTTGTCGGCGGGGAAGAGGTTGATTGCCGCGCGGTAAGCCGCGTAGCTGATCGCAATGTTCTTGTTGGCCAACCCTCGCTCTCGAGGCGGCCGGCGAAGAGTCCCACCAAGGCGCGTTCCGATGGCGTGGTGGTCATATGCGGCCCAAGCGTCGTACGCGCACGTGTGAACGATGGCGAGGGCGCGTGCAACCATTGGCGGCCCGAGCTTCGAGTGGCGAACGCCCTCGAGCGCGGCATCGTTCCAGAGCAGCACAACGCTTTCGCCTGTTTTCGGCTTGGCTCTTACGCCGACCAGCGAGTCCGCAGCCGACGCAGATAAGGGCACTGGAAAGACAGATGAGGGCCATGGGAAGAGCAGAAGCGCTCCGCCGGCGCCTACGCGCACGAGGAACTCACGGCGCGAAAGCGCGGCCGCCAGGACTCCCCGTCTTATCACCTGTCCCTCATTTGCAGAAATCGGTTATTGAGACGGACGGAGGGTGTGCGATTGGCAACCCTCCGCCCCTATTGCCGCGTGCCCAGCTACTCGTGACAAAGACCGCTGTTTCCTTCTCGGGCGATATTCGTCAAGTTCCGATGCTGATCCGACCGTGTACGACCGTACCGGGAAAGTCCATACCAAGGATCTTGAGATCCTCGTGCCCCACTCCGGGTCCGCCAGCGGCGACCGAAGCCGTGAAGTCCGCTCCAACGGCCATCGGCCCAGCCGGCATTCCAAAAGGATTGTTGTGGGCAAGGGTCACGGTCGCCACTCCCGTGAAGCTGGCCGTACCGCCGCCTATCGCCGTGACCTTTATTACTGTCGCCTCAACCGTCATCAGGCCTGGCATCAGGCACTCGAAGTGCCCGGTCCCGTCGTGAATGGCAAGAGCGAATCGAGTCATGGTGTCCGTCATGCCGCCTCCGGTGATGTTCGGGCCACCTGACGCCGACACCGGGGCGGCGGCCACGGCGAAAAGGCTGAGCACCACGCCTAGGCTGAGCACCCCTTCGAGCGCTACCCGCTGCCTGCATCTAAATGCACCGGCTACTCCCATGGCGTTCTCTCCTTTGCAATCGCGGCAACAAACCCATCGCTCACGGCGTGAGCGGCCAGCCGCTCTCGCGGCTAGTCCAACGTCCGATGGCCTCCGTCCTGCGGATCTAGGACGGTGCGCCGAAGGTGAACAGCGAGGCGCCGACCCCTGACTGTTCGAAAGTCTTGCCGTCGACGGTGAGGACGAAGCCCTCCTCTCCGCCAGAGAACCGGCCCGGTCCCGGCAGGTCGCAATAGATTGTCAGGCTGGCCGGAACCCTCACGTTATTCACCGGAATGAGGTCGATGTCCATGACTGCGATGCCGGACGTAGCCAATCCAAGCGGAGTGCCCACTTTGGTGAAGCTGTGCAGCCTGTTCGTCTTCCAGACGCCTGTGGCGATGACAACCGGGACGCCTGTACTGACGCTGAAGTGGACGAACGTGCCGCCCCCTGTCGCCTCTGAGGCAGTCATCAGCCCCTCTCCGGCCAGGATCACCCGCTCCGCTCCCATCTGGCTGGCAGCGGTCAACTTGAAGCCGATCCGGTCGCTAGCCAGCGCGGGCGTTGCAAGCAGCTCGCCAAGGGCCGGCAGTGTCGCAAGTGCGGCCGACCCGATCCCAGCCTTCTTGAGAAACTCCCTCCTGCTGGTCCTCGATGTGAGTCTTTGTTTCTCCATTGTTTTCCTCCAGCGACTTGCGTGCGGTTTGCGGCCAACGGCTTAACTTGGACTATCACAGTCTGAGGGTGCAGTCAATGTGTCGAGCGTCCCGCATTTGGCACCAATTGCTTCCCTCGCAACGCAAGGGCAGAGCCGAATCCGGAGCTACCTTCTCCCGACTGATCGGCTGTCAGCGCCGCCGGTTCGCGGTTCGGTCAGAGTGGTGGGCCGGGATTCCATAACGCGAACCACATTCAGGTCGTCGGGCGAATGATCGACCTCGGGTCGGACGAGGCGATTGTGGAGCGGAGTGAGCCATGCCCTGCTGGGCGTCGCGTCCACTTCATTCGGCTGATTACGCAACCTGGGTTGCTCGCTGGCGGGCGCTTGAAATACCGGCCAAAAGAGCGTATGACGGGACTGCGCTAGCACGCCCGAGTGGCTCAAGACACCAGGGAGGTTTGAAGCCTATGGTGAAATTCGAGATCTCCACGCATATCAATCGACCGCTGGCCGAAGTGTTCAAGTACATGGCGGACCCCACCAAGCTGCCCGAATGGAACTCCATCGTCGAGGAGGCGGTACCTTCGGAAACCCCAGTCAGGATGGGGACTAAGATTCAGACTCGGGCAAGGTTCCTGGGTCGGAAAATTGAGTCGACCGCCGAGGTGACGGAGTACGAGCTCAACAAGCGCTTCGAGCAGAAAAGCGACAAACCATTTCCGCTCAAGATATCCAACTTGTTCGAGGCAGAAGGTGGCGGGACCAAGGTTGTTGCGGTCTTCGATGGCGACCCAAGCGGATTCTTCAAACTCGGCGAGCCGATCCTCGCCAGGATCGCGAAGAATCAATTTCAGGCGCAGTTCGACACGGCGAAAGAACTCCTGGAAGCGCAGGTTCCGGCCCAGAGGTAAGGGAGCCGGCGGGCGGCTAGCGCCCTCTCGAAGCAATGGTGGGCCGTAGTTTCCGTAACGCGAACCGCTCGATCGCTGTGCCAGGCCTCGCGATCAACCTCCGCTCATGTCAGGCACGCCTGCCCTTGGCGTAGTAGCCAGCTCTGCCAACGCCAACCGAACGGAAGAAGCGACCCTCGTCATCTTCTTGGCCCTCCGGCATCGTTGACCGCCACACGCTCAAGTCGAGGTCGGGGTAGATGTAGCTGTATCCAACTTCCGGATCGTCAGGGTCATATTCAGCGAAACGTTTCATCCATGCGAGTACGTCTTCAGCCGGCAACGTGAGGAGGCTTCGGCCGTGAAGGACGGCATCAATAGCTCCTGGCCCGTTCAGCTCGATGTGTTCAACTCGATCGTCAGCGTCGTATGTAATCTGCAGGTCAGCCCCGAAGTACGTGTCGGTTAGCGGTGCGTCCGGGATCTTTGGGTAGGACGTGACCGGCGGTCCAAGTACCTGCCTTACCTCGGCTCGGCTCATGCCCAGCCGGATCGCACCCGCGCCAACTCGCGGCAACAAGTCAAAGACCCTCGGCTTGTTATCCGCCATCAGCGATGCATGGCCTCGCAACCCACGGCTTTGGAGCTGACACCGCTATCGCGCGCCGTGTTGGAGCAGTAGCCGCACGATCACCTTCTGCTCCGCTTTCGCGATCTCCGATCCACTTCCACTGCGGCCCGTCGTCCAGTGGGCGAGCTGAATCGGCGTGGAGCCCGACCCGTTTGGGCGACCCACATCGGCGCCCCCCTCAATGAGTGCGCGGACCGCCGAGGCGCACCGATTGCGGACGGCCCGGTGCAGTGGCATGACTCCGCCCTTATCGACCGCGTTGGGATCGGCGCCGGCCTCGAGCAAAGCGACAACGGTGTCGCTCTGTGCTTTTGGGTCCCAGTGGGTTGAACCCGGTATCCCGTCCGCGGCGTAGTGCAGAGGCTGCGCGCCGCGACGGTTTCTGGCCCTCACGTCCGCACCCATCGACACCAGCTCGTGCACGATCGTCTTTCGATGCGCAGCCGCCGCGGCGTGGAGCGGTGTGTCGCCGGCGAACAGGTAGTGGCCGATCTCGTCGAAAAAGTAATCT
>VBDS01000208.1 GCA_005889085.1 Chloroflexota bacterium
AATGTCGTCCATGAAGGCGTCGGTGTAGTAAGCGGCGATCTCCTCCGGCGACTTCTTCTCCAGGCGCGCGGAGACCAGCATCTTGTCTTCGCCGCGATCGAACGTGTCGTCTGTCAGATGGCCGACATCTGTGACGTTCATGACCTGCTGGGTCTGATAGCCGAGGTACTCGAGACTGCGTCGCAAAAGGTCCGGCAGCATGAAAGTCCGCAGGTTGCCGACGTGCACGTACCGGTAGACGGTCGGCCCGCAGGAGTAGATGCGCACCATTCCCGCGCTCACCGGCTGAAGGTCCTCTTTGATCCGGCTGAACGTGTTGTAGAGCCGCACCCGAGGCAAGTTCATTTCGCTTCTATCCTCTCAATTGGTGCGTGCCCTCCGTCTCGATGCCAGGTCGGCCTCGGCCGCCGACATAAAAGGACGCGTGCTCGTCCACGACCTCGGACCAGACCTTCGCAAGGGGACCGTGCTCGACGAGCGCCACCTCGACCGCGTGCATCAAGGCGGCGAGGTCCATGTTGTCGAGCTCGATCCCGGGGACTTGCACGAGGACGCGGCCGCGCTTCGGCTGGCGTCGGCCCTCGCGGGGCCCGGTATCGAAGCGACCCGGCCCGTGCAGAGCCAGTCGCGACTCGTGGCGCGAAGGCGTGGCCTGGTGCGCGTGAACGGCGATGTCGTCGACGCGATCAACGAGCTCGGTCTCATCTCGATCTTCACCGTTATGGACGGGCAGGCGGTCGGAGAAGGTGAGGAGGTGGCCGGTTGCAAGGTCACCCCGGTCGCGGTTCCGGGTGAGCTGATCGAGCGGGCAGAGCGACTGAGCCACGAGCGGGGGCCGGTGATCGAGCTCCTTCCATTCCGGCCGCTCAAGACGTTCGTCGTGGCCACTGAGCGCCTCAAACCGAAAGCGCGCGACCTGTTTCGGGCCGCGGTCACCGCCAAGCTCGGCTGGTACGGAGCCGAGGTGCTCGCGGTGCGCGAGGTCGCCCGCACACCCGAGGCCGTGGCCGCCGCTTACGCCGAAGCCCGCGCGATCGGCGCCGAGCTGGTGCTGTTCGCGGGAGCGTCGGCCATCGATCCCCTCGACCCCGCGTATGCGGAGCTCACCCACGCCGGCGGCGATCTTCTGCAGGTCGGCGCCCCAATGCATCCGGGCAGCATGCTCTGGCTCGGCCGCCTCGACGGCGCCGCCGTTGTGGGGGTCGCATCCTGCGCGGGCTTTGGCCGCAACAGCTCTCTCGACCTGTTGCTGCCTTTTGTTTTTGCATATGGCAGGGCGGACGCCGGCGATGTGCGCCGGCTCGGTCATGGAGGCTTGATCGAGTCCGGGGCTGGACGCCGCTTCCCGCCCTACTCCTGAGCTATCCGCGGCATTTCGAGGTCCGGCCACTCCGGGCCGGAAATCGCGACAAGGTAGCCCTCGGCGGATCCAACAAGAGCCGCAAGCTGCACGCCTCGGTGGGTCGGCAAATAGGGTCGGAGGTAGGCCGCACCGCTCCTCCACTTGTTGATCGCCCCGCGCCGGTTGTGCCGTGTGTAGTGCAGGCAGCCGGCCGCGATCTGGATCAATCCCTTGTAGAAGCCGGAGTCCGGGCCCTTGCGGTCCGGCGTCCAGTCGCGCTCCCAGACTTCGTGCGCATCCCAGTAGCGGCCGCTGTTAAAGAGCTCGATCCCCTCCGCCAGCAGGTCGGTCACGGTAATAATCGGCCCATGGACCAGGCGCGTTCGGAGTATTCACGCGTCAATCTCTCGAGCGATCCCATCTACCGATACCTTCGCATCACGCGTGGGGGCCCCGGTGGCGTGGCCGGCGAGGCGTCGGAGCAGGACCTCGTGGACGCCGCCTGGCTGCAGCGGCTGCGCAGGATCCACCAGCTGCAGAGCGCCTGGTGGGTGTTCGCGACCGCCGAGCACTCGCGCTTCCAGCATGCGCTGGGCGCCATGCACCTGGCGGGCGAGTGGGCCCGCCACCTTCATTCCTCTCTCGCCGTGTCGTGCCCGGAGACGCCGTCTGCGCAGCTGGTCGAGGAGACCATGCGCATGGCCGGGCTGCTGCATGACGTCGGCCACGGTCCGTTCGGCCACTTCTTCGACGAGAACTACCTCGACACGTGGAGCATCGACCACGAAGACATCGGCCGCGCCCTGATCACAGGCCCGTTGGCGGAGCTGGTCGGCGAGCTGGGCGCCTCCCCCGCAGCGGATTTCGAGCGGGGCGAGCGGATCGATCCGCGATGGGTCGCCTATCTGATCTCGTCGAAGGAGCTCGAGGGCTTTCAGGCGCCACTCTGGCTGGCGGCCCTTCGTCCCGCCCTGGTCGGCGCCTACTCCGCCGACAACATGGACTACGTGCCTCGCGATTCCTATATATGTGGCGTTTCGGCCGGGCCGGTCGACGTGCAGCGGATCATCCACTACTCCTTCATCTCGGAGCGCGGCCTAACGCTCCACTCCCACGCTGCCGAGGCCCTTTACATGTTCCTCAACTCGAGGCTTTACCTCTACCACCAGGTGTACTTCCACCGCACCGTGCGCCGGATCGACCTGCAGCTGCGCGAGGTGTTCCGGCCCACCCTGGATGTCGTGCTGGGAGGAAATCCTCTGCAGCGGCTCGACCGCTTCATGGCCCTTACCGAGTGGTCCCTTCTGTCCGATGTCGACCGCTGGGCCCACGGCGACGGAGACGGGCAGCATCGCGAGCTCGGTCAGGCGTGGGCGGCTGTGGTGGCGCGGCGCCTCAAGTGGAAGCTCATCTATCAGGGCCACACGGACGCGCGGGACATACCCAGCGGAGCGTTGAGCGTCACGCGCGAGCAGTTCGCGCGCCAGCTCCGCGAAGGCCTGCCGCCGAGCCTGCGCGAGATCGTCTTCGAAGTCGACGTCGCGGCCCAGGAGTCGCGTGCCTTCAACCCCATGACCGAGACCGCCGACATCCTTTTTTATGAGCCGCTGGAGGACAGCTACCGGCAGAGTCGGGTGCTCGACCTCTTCAAGCGACTGCCGGTGCGGATGGCGCTTTTCCGGATCTTCGCCCACGACGAGACCCACCGCCGGGAGCTGATCAAGGCCGCCAACGATGTGCTCGGGCTGACGGGCTAGAAGTCGTCGTCTCCGCCGCCGAACTCGTCTCCGCCGCCGAATTCGTCGTCGCCACCACCGAAGTCGTCACCGCCGTCCGCACCCTCGGCCTCGCCCGAGCTCACGGTGGCGAATGTGGAGACGAGGCGGCGCAGTGCGGGCTTGCCGCAGTGGGGGCAGACCGGGTCTGGTGACGAGTAGCTCGACAGCAAGGACGACGACCGCTTGCCGCACTCCTCGCATCGGTACTCGTAAATCGGCATCCCTACGATTATCAGCGTGATTCCGATCGAACGTGTACTTGCGGCCGCCGACCGCGCGCGCCCGCACGTGCTCAGGACGCCGCTCATACCGGTCGAAGGCGCCCTGCTCAAGCTGGAGTGCCTGCAGCCGACAGGCAGCTTCAAGGTCCGCGGGTTTTTTGCCGCCGCCCTTGCCCTACCCGAAGACCGGCTGCGGCACGGCCTCATCACTGTAAGCGCAGGCAACGCCGCGCAGGCGTGCGCCTATGTCGCTCATAAGCTCGGCGTGCCTTGTCGCGTTTTCACGTTCGACACCGCCCCCAAGACCAAGATCGAAGGCGTGAAGCGCTGGGGCGCGACGCCCATCCCGATGCCGCGCGAGGAACTTCTGCAGTGGATGGCTGATGAAGGCTGGAAGGAAGAGCCGGAATCGTTCATCCATCCCTTCGCAGACGAAGAGGTGATAGCCGGACATGGGGGACTTGGGCTCGAGCTCATCGAAGATGTGCCTGACGTGGGGCGGGTTGTGGTTCCCGTTGGCGGAGGCGGTCTCGTGAGCGGTATCGCATCGGCGCTCAAAGGCTCTCGCAGCGGGATCGAAGTCATAGGCGTCCAATCCGACGGCTACGCGATGTGGCCGCGAGTTTTCGAGAGCGGCGGCCCGTTGACGATCAAGCCCGAAACGATCGCCGACGGCACCACCGGCCCATATGACCAGCGGATGTTCGAGCTGTTGAAGGAGTTGGTGGACCGCTGGCTTGTCGTGCCTGAGCCGCGGCTGAAGACGGCGATTCCCGAGCTCGCCTCGTCGGCGAAGGTCGTGGCGGAGGGCGCGGGCGCACTGTCCTATGCCGCCCTCGAACAGCTGGCGCCAGGGCCAACCACGGTGGCGGTCATCAGCGGCGGCAACATCGATACGAGCCTGCTCGCGAGCCTGCTCAGCTGACCCGGCGCATTCCCCACGGACCGCGCCTGATGAGCGCGACCAGCATCCACACGAACAGCGCGGCGTCGATCGGACCTCTGATGTAGGAGACGGCCTGCGACCACATCGGCGGCTGGATGGTCTGCCTGGCTGTGATGGAACCTCCCAACAATATGTTGATCAGGTTGAAGGCGAGCCCGGTCAGGCCGATGCCGAGCACGACCAGGATGCCGTAGTAGGTCCAGGTCCAGCATTTCCATGCCCCGAGGATCGCAACCACCGCGATGGCGACGAAGAAAATGGCCTCCACCCACAGCGTGGCGGACATGACCGTGTTCATCATGTCGGTGAAGCCTGGCGGCGGCGCCTGTCCAGGCACACCCAGCGCTGTCCGTCCCAGTAGGACATTCCGTCTGG
This sequence comes from Chloroflexota bacterium, assembly GCA_005889085.1. Classification (GTDB taxonomy): domain Bacteria; phylum Chloroflexota; class Dormibacteria; order Dormibacterales; family Dormibacteraceae; genus 40CM-4-65-16. Next base: position 4,663 of record VBDS01000208.1, read on the forward strand.
CGACAGTCGCGTGCTCAGGCGGAGAGGACCTCCTCGCAGATCTCCAGCACCGACTGGACGTCTACCGTGTCAATGCCGTAATGCGTCACGAAGCGCATCTGCCGGGGCCCTGCGGGGGCGCTGAGCAGGCCGCGTTTCGTGCACTCGTCAGTAAACGCCGCGGCGGTCATCCGGTCCAGGTCGAAATAGACGAGGTTCGTCTGGACGCGGCTCAGGTCGCAGGTCACACCCGGTAGCTCGGCCAGCCCCTCGGCCAGCGTGCGCGCATTGGCGTGGTCTTCGGCCAGGCGGTCGACCATGCTGTCCAGAGCGATCAGCCCCGCAGCGGCGAGCACTCCAACCTGGCGCATGCCTCCGCCCAGGCGCTTGCGCCACCGTACCGCTTCCTCGACGGACTCCTCGGACCCGCAGAAGATGCTGCCGATCGGGCACGCGAGCCCCTTGGACAGGCAGAACGTGACCGTGTCGGCACAGGCGGCGATCTCCGAGGCCTCGACGCCCAGCGCGACCGAGGCGTTGAAGATCCGCGCCCCGTCCAGGTGGACGCGCAGGCCCTGCGAATGAGCCGCGTCGCTGGCCGCGCGTAGGTCATCGAGGGGCCACACGACGCCGCCGTGCCGGTTGTGCGTGTTCTCGAAGGTGATCGCCGCGGTGAGCGGCTGATGTGGGTCGTCCCGCGGCCGCACCGCCTCGACGATCTGCCGCGGCGACATGACGCCCGCCTCGGTGATGACTGGACGGATCTGCACGCCGCAGACGGCCGCGGCGCCCGCGGCCTCGTAGTAGAACGCATGTGAATCGGCGTCGGCGATCAGCTCCTCGCCGCTGCGGGCGTTGACCGCGATCCCGATCAGGTTGCCCATCGTGCCGCTGGGCACAAAGGCGGCCGCCTGCTTGCCCATCCTCGCGGCGGCGACCTCCATCAGCCGGTTGGCGGTGGGGTCATCGCCGAACACGTCGTCGCCCAGAGGAGCCGTGACCATCGCCTGGCGCATCTCCTGGCTGGGCATTGACACGGTGTCGGACCGCAAATCGATCGCCGCCACGCCCTTAATCTAACGGTCAAGTTGCGAGCGGAATTGATTCTGGCGCGCGGGCGGATCCGCACGCTCGGTCGCACCGGTCTCAACCCGCAGAGCCACATTGCGATCGCAGGCGGCAAGGTCGTCGCCGTCGGCGGCCGCGAAGTGATGGGCCTACGAGGCCCCCGGACCCGGGTCGTCGACCTGGCCGGCTCGGCGGTCCTGCCGGGTTTCAACGACGCCCATGCCCACGTCGTCTATTACGGCCTGACGCGGTTTGCCGCCGACCTGAGCGGCGCGCGCGGCATCGACGACATCCTCGACCGGCTCAAAGTGCACGCCAAGAAGCTGAAACCCGGCGAATGGCTGCTCGGCATGGGCTATCGGACGGATGAGCTGACCGAACGACGGCAGCCACACAGCACCGAGCTGGACCGCGCGACGGGCGACCGACCGGCGTTCATCGACGAGCGCGGCGGGCACGCACGGGTCGCCAACTCGGCCGCGCTCGCGGCGGCATCGATCACGCCCGAGACGCCGAACCCGCACGGCGGCCGCATCGGCCGCGACCTCAACAGGGCTCCCAACGGCCTCCTTCTCGAGGCCGCTATGCGAATGGTCGCCGACGTGCAGCCGAAGCCGGCCCTCGAGCGGCGAATCGAAGGCGTCTTGATGGCACAGGACCTTCTCGTCTCACGCGGCATCACGTCCGTTGGCGCAGCTGTGAACCGCGGGTTTGCTGATGACCTGCGGGCGTTCGAGCAGCTGGCGTGTGAAGGCAGACTCAAGATGCGCGTCAACGAGTTCCTTTCCTGGGAGCTCCTCGATGCGTCTGGCGGCCTTGGCCTGCGGGCGGGGTTCGGTGGCGCGATGGTGCGCTCGGGGCCCATCAAGGTATTCGTCGACGGCGGCGCCGAGCGAGTTGCGATGCGGTCTGGTGGCGGGGTGTGGCGCACCACACGTGAGGAGCTGGGAGAGATAGTCGCGCAGGCCACCGCGGCCGGTCTTCAAGTCGCAGCGCACGCCATTGGCGATGCCGCGATCGAGGCCATGTGTGACGCGGTCGAGGCGAGCGGCGGTACGGATCTCAGGCATCGCGTCGAGCACTGCACCATCTGTCCGCCCGACCTCCAGGCGCGAGTGGCCAGGCTGGGCATGGTCGCGGTGATGCAGCCCATGGCGGCGCGCTTCAGCCGCGTGGCTTCCACGATCTTCTTTCCTGTGCGCGACCGAGCGGACCTCGCGCCTCATCGCCGCCTCATGAAGGCGGGCGTCCCCGTCGCCTTCAGCTCCGATCTTCCGGTCTCACCGGACCCGAACCCGTGGCCCGGGATCCGCGTCGCGGTGGACGATCCGGTCAACGGCATCAGCCTGCTCGCGGCTCTCCGCGCCTACACCTCAGCCGGTGCTTATGCGAGCTTCGAGGAGCACGTCAAGGGCACGCTCGAGGTAGGGATGCTGGCGGACCTTCAGGTTTACAGAGGCGATCCACTGGAGGACGACGACGTCAAGTGGGAGGAGCTCCGCCCAAGAGCCGTCCTTCTGGGCGGAGCTCGCGTGTACGGCGCGCTTTAAGGCTCGCTGCCCCCGCCCATCTCCCCGCTCTCGGGAGCCATCGGCACCGTGTGGATCACCGGCATGTTGTCCATTGCCGGCTCAGCTGGGCGAGGTCGCCTGGCCGCGGGCCGGCGCCGCGGCGTAGTAGTTCGGGCGGCCGAAGCACTGGCGGTCGAGGCGCTGGCGGACGAGGCCCGCGGCGATGTGCGACGAGCCGTCGTGCGGCGCGTGCTGCCGGCGGCCTTTTTCGTCCGGCTGGCTGCACGCTTCACCGTCGTGGTCGTGCGCCGGCGGGTCGTCGTAGCGCGAGTGCTGGTCCCTCGCGCAATCTGCCGCGCCTGCTTGGTCAGCCCATCGATGCGCTTGAGGACGCTGTTGACGTCCGCGCGAGTGCTGGCTCGCCTGACCTGCACCTGAAGTGTCTTGATCGCCGCGCGCGCAGTTTTGTCGGCCTCCTTCAACCTCCTTTCGACCTGCCTGCGCAGGTCTGGTGGAACGCGGCTCTCGGCCTCCTTCAGCGCGCGCCGTCCAGCTCTGACAGCACGCCCGACCAGGCCGGAAGGACGCCGTGTTGTGCGCTTCCTTTTACCCATCATCACCTCCAAGAAATGCCGTGCGGAGCGCATAACGCGCCGCGTTAGAATGGGCCGCGACTTGCCATCAGCCCCCGAACGACACCTTATCAAGAAGTACGCAAACCGCAAGCTCTACGACACACGTACGAGTCGATACGTCACGCTGGACGGCGTCGCGCAGCTTGTGCGAGACGGACACGAGATCAAGGTTGTCGACCGCGACAACGGACATGACCTCACGCACGTCACGCTGTCGCAGATCGTCCTGGAAGAGGAGAAGCGAGGCCCCGCGAGAATTGTGGACGCCGGCGGCGAGATGCTGCATGATCGTGGCCAGGCGCTGCTCGATTACGTGAGAAAGACGCTCAATGTTCCCGCCGATCTACGCAACCAGGTCGAGAGGCGGCGCGAAGGTCTCGAGACCATGGCCGACGACACGATCGAGCGCGCGCTGCGCAGGCTGCGCATCCCCACGAGACACGACATCGAACGAATCAACGACCGCCTGGACAAGATCTCTGCGCAGTTGAAAAAGGCCGGTGTCAGCAGCGGATCTATGACGCGACCGCGTAAACGAAAGGCTTCTCGGTAAGCACCGAGCGGATCACGAGGTCGGCTTCGACGCGGTAAGTCGCCGCTCTGACGCGCCGGTCTGCCCGCAGCTGCTGCGTCATGAGGTCGGCCACCACCCCGAGGCGGTTGGCGTCTCCGATGACCGAGATCGTCCAGGGAGGCATCACGATTGCGCTGTCGATCGTTACTCCGCCGCTCGTCTGATAGACGGGGACGCCCATGATCACTCTCCGGTCGTTGACATCGACCGCTTCGGCTCCGCCGGCCGCGAGGTTGTTGAGCGCATCCTGAAGGTCGAGTGCGGTCAGGCCGCTGGCGTCGATGACGATCACGACTCCAGGGCCGTGCACCGGCGCCAGGCCCTCGATCGCCCTCAGGCGGTTTGCCTCGTCGGCCAGGACCTGGTCGGCGGCCCCGGCCTGCCCTGACTCGAGCTGCGCCCGCTGCTTTCCCAGGTCGGACTTTTCGACAGCGAGCGAGTCGTTGGCCCGGTGCAGGTCGTCGATCAGAAAAGCCAGCGACGTGGCGTCTGCGCCGATCAGGCTGCGCTCGACCTCGGCCTGGCTGCGGATCTGGATCGTGGCAACCAACGCGACGAGAAGTGCGATCATCCACACGCTGATCCCGCGCACTCGGATCGCGCGCTGTCGCGGGGTCTTAGGTCGGGCTGACATGTGGGATCTGGAGGCTTGAGTCATAAGCGGGCAGCGACACGTCCGGGCTGCCTTCGAAGGTGAGGTGGACCTGGAACTGCACCTGGCGGGCGCGCACGCCAGGCAGCGCTGATGGGTCGTCGAGCGCTGCCTGCATCCGGTTGCGGTCGCCGACCGCGACCACCTTGATCGGCGAAGTAAGCGGGGGTCCCTGGTCGATCACCACCTCACCCGCCGAACCGGAGAATGCGCTCAGCGGGGTGATGCGCCGGCCGTTGACCGCCATCCCCTCAGCGCCCTGGGCGAAGAGCAGGTTGACGACGTCCTGCACGTCTTCGAAATTGACGAGATAGCCCGTCTGGTTGCCGCTGTCGGGTCCGGGTACTCCATTCCGCAGGCTTACCTCGACGCCCGGTCCGTGCATCGCCACCAGCCCCGCGTGGGCGCGCAGGTCTGCGACCTGGTTTTTGAGGGTCTGGGTCGCGGCGGACTGGGCGGCCGCCTGGGATTCGAGAGAGTCGATCTGCCCCCGGAGCGATGCGATCTGCCGCCGCGAGTCGGCGTTGGCGGCTTCGAGCTCCTGCACGCTGCGCACAAGCGCCTGATAGCGGGCAACCTGGTTCGAGGGCGTCAGGAGCTGGGCTTTGACCTGGCCGGCCAGGACAAAGCCGGTGGCCAGGGCGACGACGGCCAGCAAGGCGATGCTTGCGAGGTTTCGGCTCGACATCTCGCGTCAATTCTCAGGCACCCGCGGAGGCCGAGAGTTACTATCGGAGGTCGCTACATGGCGGTCGAAATTCGAGCCTCCGCTTTCCAGACCGCACAGCGTCGCTTCGACGCCGCGGCGGACGTCATCGGCCTTTCCGACGACGCGCGTCGAGGCCTGCGCGAGGTCAAACGCGAGCTGACCGTGCACTTCCCGGTGCACATGGACGACGGCTCGGTCAGGGTGTTCACCGGCTGGCGCGTGCAGCACAACATCAGCCGGGGCCCGGCCAAGGGCGGTATCCGCTATCACCCTGACGTCAACCTCGACCTCGTCAAGGCGCTCGCGATGCTCATGACCTGGAAATGCGCCGCGGTCGGCCTGCCCTACGGCGGATCGAAGGGGGCGGTGGCGGTCGACCCACACAAGCTCACACAGGGTGAGCTCGAGCACCTGACCCGGCGCTACGCCACCGAGATCTCGATCCTGATCGGGCCCGAAAAGGACATCCCCGCGCCCGACATGGGCACCAACCCCCAGATCATGGCCTGGATCATGGACACGATCTCCATGCACCAGGGCCACTCGGTGACCGCGTCGGTCACCGGCAAGCCGGTCGACGTCGGCGGCTCCGAAGGCCGGGTCGATGCTCCCGGCCGCGGCGCCACCTACCTCACCCTGGAAGCACTCAAGTACCTGCACATCGATGAGGAGACTCCCACGGTTGCTGTTCAGGGCTACGGCCAGGTGGGCCACTCGGCGGCCCGTCTGCTTGGCGAGGCGGGGCTTCGCATCGTGGCGGTCAGCGACTCTAAGGGAGGCGTATACAACCCGAAGGGTCTCGACCTCGCCGCCCTCGACGAGCATCGCCAGGTCCGAGGGGGCGTCAGCGGTTTTAAGAAGGCCGACACTGTGACTAACGCCGAGCTGATGGAGCTGCCGGTGACGGTGTTTGTGCCGGCGGCTGCCCAGGACCAGGTCACCGAGCAGAATGCAGGCCGCATCCGAGCCCGGCTGATCACCGAGGGCGCAAACGCAGCGGTGTCACCGGAAGCCGATCCCATCCTGCACGAGCGCGGCATCTTCCTGGTCCCCGACATCATCGCCAACGCGGGCGGTGTGATCGTCTCCTACTTCGAGTGGGTGCAGGACCTGCAGGCCTTCTTCTGGGAAGAAGAAGAGATCAACACCAAGCTTCACCACGTGATCACACGCGCGTTCTACGAGATCCTTCACACGTCGGTGAACAAACGGGTCGACATGCGCGCCGCGGCATACGCGATCGCGGTCCAGCGCGTGGCCAACGCGACGACGGTCCGAGGAATCTATCCATAGGGCGCGGGGGGATCAGGATCCCCCCGCGGGACCCCCCTTTGACATAGAGCTTTGTGTGGAGGCCCAACTGGGCGGCCTGGGGACGCCCGGAGTAAATCCGGGCTTCAGCTCCACTCCTCTAGATTGTGAGTCACATGACTCCCAATCGGGTGCTTCTCATTGGTGTGTCCAACCCGCTCGGCGCTGAGGTCGCGCGCCGGCTGGCGCCGCTCGTCCCCTCCCTGTTCGGCTGTGACAAGGGTGACCCGGTGAGCGTCGTCGAAGGGATGGACTTCGTCCACGCCGATACTCGACTCTCGGTCATCGGCAAGCTGGTGCGCCAGCTTCACATCGACACCGTCGTCCACCTCGCCGTGATGGTCGACACACCGCGCGAGGAACGATCAATTCACGAGACGGACGTCATCGGGACGATGAACGTGCTCGTCGGCTGCGCCGCGCCCTCGAGCCCGGTGCGGAGGCTGGTCGTGAAGTCGAGCCAGGCTGTCTACGGCGCAGGGCCGTACGACCCGTCCTTCTTCGCCGAGGACATGACCAACTGGGACAAGCCTGCCTCGGGCGTGACGGGCGACCTGCTCGAGATGGAGCAGCTCGTCAGCGAGTTCGCCCTGCGCACAGATCGCTGCGGCGTCTCCGTGCTCCGCCTGGGGTTCCGGGTCAGCGAGGACACAAGCCTCGGCAAGTACCTCTCGCTGCCCATCGTGCCGACGTTCGCCGGATTCGATCCACGCCTTCAGCTGCTCCACGAGGAGGACGCCGCCGAGATCATCGTCCGGGCCACCGTTGGCGAGCACCCCGGCGTATTCAACGTGGCCGGGCGCGGCATCGTCCTGCTGAGCCAGGCGATCGCCATCATGGGCGGGCGGCCGGCTCCTATCCTGCCCCCGTACGGACGGTGGTTCTCCAGGCTCGGTTTGAAGATGTTCGGCTGGGTCGACATGCCGGCTCACCTGGCGGACGTTCTCGCGTACGGGTCGGTCATGGACTGCACTCGCGTCGAGGCAGAGTTCGGCTGGGCGCCCGCTCACAGCTCGCGCCAAACAATGGATGCACTTGCCCGCGGCCGGCTTGTGGAGCTGATTGAAGCGCCGTCGCCGCCACAGGAGTACGAGCTCCAGGTTTATCTGCAGCAGCGGCGCAGGCGCGAACCGCGATTGACCTCAGGTCGAAATTGATAGCCGAGAAGACGCCGGTCGAGCGGCGCCGGACCAGCAAGAAGGCGGCGATCGTGGCGCCGCGTCAGGGATTCCGGCTGCCGAAACCGATCCGGCGCCTGCAGCGCCAGGCGCCGTTCTATGCCCTGCAGGCGGTGGGCGACCTTTCGACACGGCTGCGCCGCCTGACGGGGCGTGACGTGATCGACCTCAACCGGATCATGGAGGTGGTCCAGTTTCTCTATCAGCAGCGCGAGCTGGCCCGGCGTGGTGCGAACTATGCCGTCGACGATTTCGGCTTCGACCCGCAGTGGACGGAGTCGTTCATCGGCGCCTTCAAGGCGCTATATCGGGACTACTGGCGAGTCGAAACCACCGGCGTCGAGCACGTGCCCGCGTCGGGGCGGGCGTTGCTGGTCGCCAACCACGCGGGAGTGCTCCCATGGGACGGCACCATGATCAAGACCGCTGTCTTCTCCGAGCACCCGCATCCTCGCCACGTCCGCGCCCTCGTGGCGAGCCAGTTCATGGGCATGCCGGTGATGAGCTGGTTCTTGCGCCGCACAGGCCAGGCCGTCGGCCATCCCGACGACACGCGCCGCCTGCTCGAGCGCGACGAGCTGGTCCTGGTTTTTCCGGAGGGCACGCGCGGCACCGGTAAGAGCTTCAAGGACCGCTACCGGCTTCGCCGCTTC
>VBDS01000244.1 GCA_005889085.1 Chloroflexota bacterium
CTCGCCGCGGCGTTGGTGGCGATGGAAGGTGTCCAGATCGCCGATTCCGGTGGAGTTCCGCCCCAGTAGTTCGGATTCGGCTTCCACTTGATCACCGAGCTGGAGTAGCTGTCGAGCATGAAGGGCCCTGTGCCCAATGGCACCTTGATCGCGATCTTCTCGTTCTGGGCGATCTGGTCCGCCATCGACGCCTTCAGCATGAAGGTGTTGCAGAGGATGTTGAACAGCCCGGTGTACTGCGGTGACGCGAAGTGTAGCGTCACGTTGTTGCCGCTAACTGTCGGATCCGCCGCTTGGGGCGGCACCCCACGAATGTTAGCCTTCGGATTCTTCTTCATCATCTTGAAGGTAGCGGCCACGTCAGCCGGAGCGAAGGCCGAGCCGTCGCTGAACTTCACGTTTTCGCGGATCGTCACTTGCAGGTCCTTGCCGCCGTTCTGGAACGCGTACGCGGTCGCCAGCCACGGGTGCGTACCGGCAGGGGTCGCGTCGAGCTGATCGAACTCGATCAGCGGCTCATTGACCATGCTCCGGGTGCCCATGGCGGCCGCGACCGAGTTGCTGTCGTAGGGGTTGAAGTCTTCCGAGAACGTCACGCCTGTCGTCGGCTCGGCGATAAGAGGTTTGCCTCCCGCTGAAGGCGTCGAAGTGCCGCAGGCGGCAATCACCAAAGCCGCAACTCCGACCAGGCCTGTCAATGCTTGTCGATTCATTCGCGTTCTCACCCCTTCTTACGCACGGCCCGTGAAGGCCGTAGATTGCTGATGGATAATCGGCATCGGGACCCCACTACGCAGTCGCCCTTCTCCCATCCCTTATCACCTCTCTCAATTCCGCTGGTCCAACAAGTCGCGCGCGGTCGTGGTCGCAGGAAGGCCCGTTTCGTTCACGCGTCGTTCGTTCGGGTCGACATGAAGCCAGCACGCCGCGGAGTGATCGCTGGCGACCGCGACACTCGGCGGCACCTGGCGCTTGCAGATCTCCATCACGTAGGGGCAGCGCGGGTGGAAGCGGCAGCCGCTCGGCGGCGCGAGCAGGCTGGGAGGCGCCCCGTGCGCGGCGAGCGCCGGCCGTTCCGCCCGATCGGGGTCCGGAGCGGCGGCGAGCAGCAGCTGCGTGTACGGGTGAGCCGGGCGGTCGGTGAGGCTGACGCTGGGCGCCGCCTCGACCAGTTGCCCCGCGTACATGACCATGATGGTGTCGGCCAGGTAGCGGGCCGAGGCGATGTCGTGGGTGACGTAGAGGATTGCCAGGTTCTCCCGGTCGCGCAGATCGGCGAGCAGGTTCAGCACGCCCAGGCGGATGGAGACATCCAGCATGGACACCGGTTCGTCGGCGATCAGCACCCTCGGTCGAACCGCCAGCCCGCGGGCGATGGCAACCCGCTGCCGCTGTCCGCCGGAGAGCTCATGCGGGAACTTGGCCGCGAAGTGGGCCGGGGGCTTGAGCGCCACCCGGCGCAGGAGCTCGTCCACCGCCGCCTCGAGGTCGCCGCTAGCCATATGGTGGATCTGGAGGGGCCGGACCAGGTGGTGGCGGACCCGGTGCACCGGGTTCAACGAGGCAAACGGGTCCTGGAAGACCATCTGCACTTGCGCCGCGTACGCGCGAGGCCGACCCGGAGGCGCCGGCCGTCCGTCGAGCAGCACCTCTCCCCCGTCGGGTTTGATGATCTTGGCCAGCAGGCGGCCGACGGTCGTCTTTCCGGCACCGCTTTCACCCACCAGCGCGGTGACTCTCCCGGGATCGAGGCGGATCGAGACGCTCTCGACCGCATGAACCCGGGCCTTGCCCGCGAGCAGCCCACGCCCCTGCTTTACCCAGAAGGACTTGGTGAGCTCACGGCCCTCCAGGACCGGAATCACCGGGGTCGACGCGGTCGGCGTTTGGGCCGCACCGAGCTTCACGGTTCGCCTACCCGTGCGATCGATCCCGAACGGCCAGACCCGCTCGGCAGCGGGTCGGGTCGGGCCAGCTCGGCGGGAACGTTCGCCTCTCCGCGGTGCAGCCAGCAGGCGACCTCCCGAGCCGACCCATCGAGAGGCGCAAGCGTTGGGACATCCTGGTGGCAACGCGGCATTGCCCAGGCACAGCGTGGATGGAAGGCGCATCCCGAAGGCAGGTCCCGCAGGTCAGGCGGCGACCCCTTGAGGCCTTCCATCGCCAGGCGCGCTCCGTGCAGTGGAGGGAAGCAATGGAGGAGGCCGTAGGTGTAGGGCAGCCGGGGCGCGTGAAACAACGAGGTCGCCGGCGCGCGCTCCATCAACCGGCCCGCGTACATCACGGCGATCTCGTCGGCCAGCTCCACCAGCAAGGAGAGATCGTGCGTGATGAACAGCGTCGCGAAGCCGATTCGATCCCGCAGCCCGATCAGCTCCTCGAGGATCTCCCGCTGGGTTACCACGTCGAGAGCGGTCGTCGGCTCGTCAAGAATCATGACCTGGGGCTCGAGCGCGATCGCCATGGCGATCATGGCTCGCTGGCGCATACCGCCGGACAGCTCGTGCGCGTGGCTGCGCAGCCGCTCGGCGTTCATCCCGACCATGCCGAGCACCTCCCCGGCCCTTGCCAACCCACGTAGCAGGTCGTCGAACTGGGCACCGATTGTGATGACGGGGTTCAGCGCGTTCAGCGAGCTCTGCAGAACCACGGCGATCTCGGACCAACGGATCGCGCGCAGCTGTTCCTCCGTCGCCGACAGCATGTCAATGGTCCCGGCCGGCTCCTCTCCGCTGATCGGCTTGGAGTGAAAGAGCACCTCGCCCCCAGTGATCACCGCCGGGGCCCGCAGCAGGCGGATGGCAGCCAGGGCCAGTGTGGTTTTGCCGCTGCCGCTCTCGCCGGCCAGCCCTAGCACCTTGCCGCGCCGAAGCACCAGGTCACAGTCGACGACGGCGTGGACCGCCTGGTCGCCATAGCCGTAGTCCACGCTGAGGCCGCGGATTGTGAGAACCGGCTCGGCCGCGTTGCGTACAGAGGAAGGCTCGGGGCGCATCGCGGTGACCTGCGGCATGATGGCCACCGCCCGCCTGTGCGCCACGGGGGTCATGCCGAGCGTGGAGCGGAGGCTGATGCCGGCCTTCTTCGCGGTCCGGCGCGAGAGGCCCGCGGCGCGAAGCCGGGGGTTGATGAACTCGTCGATGCCGAAGTTGAGCAACGCCAGGCCGGTCCCGAGCAGGGCGATACAGATGCCGGGCGGCGCCCACCACCACCACCAACCGCCGCGCACCGCGTTGTTGGCGAACCCCTCGCGCAACATCTCGCCCCAGTTCCACAGTCCTGGCGGCGACGATGTGGGCGAGCCGGCGAGCCCCAGAAAGGCGATGGCCACGTATGCACCCATCGCCGAGAGCGCCGTGAAAAGGAACGAAGCGGCCACGATCGGAATGAGGTTGGGAAGGACTTCGACGAGGATGATCCGAACGCGGCTCTCCCCCGAAACCCTGGCCGCCTCGACAAAGTCGCGGTTGCGCAGCGAGAGGGTTTGGGCTCTCAGGGTCCGCGAGGTGTATGCCCATGTCGTGACCGCGATGATGGCCGCGACTAACAGAACACTCGAGCCCGCAGACGGCATGTAGTCGGCCAGCACGATGAGCAGTGGAAGCCCCGGGATGGCGAGGAAAACATTGGCCACCAGCGATAGGCCCTCATCGGTGCCCCCTCCCAGGTAGCCGGCGGTCACGCCGAATAGCACCGAAAGAACGGTCGCGATCGCCGCTGCCAGCAGGCCGACGAACATCGTGGCCTGCGTGGCGGCGAGGAGTTGGGACGATACATCCTGCGCGAAGACGGTGGTGCCGAGCCAGTGCGCGGCTGACGGAGGGAGCGGGAGCGGGTAGTAGCTGGCCGGGAAGCCGGTTCCAGCGCCGGTCCCGGGGACCAGGACGTGCCGCACCCAGTTCTGTTGGTCGGTCGCGTTGGGAGAGTAGGGTGCGATCCATCGACCGATGATGGCGAGGACCCCGAAGACCCCGAGGATGACAAGCCCGGCGATCACCTTGGGCGAGCGCGGCAGGCGGAGGACTCGCGTTGGTCGAAGAACCAGCTCCGCGGTCGGCCCTGCGACGGGTGGAATTCCGGCCAATGACGTGCTGTTGATCGTCATGGTGTCATGCCATCTGCCGCGCACGAGGATCGATCAGCACGTAGACCACGTCCGCCAGGAGGTTGGCGGCCAGCACCACCAGCGTGATGACCACGAAAATCCCTTGGACCAGTGAGTAGTCGAGTTTGCCGAGGGCGTCGTAAAGGTGGAAGCCGATCCCGGGATAGTTGAAGACGATCTCAACCAGGATCTGGCCGGCGACGACGAGGCTGATCGCGACGGTGAAGTTGGCAATGACCGGTAGTAGTGCGTTGCGTGCCGCGTACCAGATGACTCTTCGCGCCGGTAGCCCCTTGGCCTGAGCCACCAGGACGAAGTCCTCGTCCATGGTGGTGATCATGTTGTTGCGCATCGCCAGGATGAAGCCTGCCGTCGAGGCCAGCACCACGGTCACCGCCGGCAAGATGGCGTGGCCGATGATGCTCGCGATGTAGGGCCCATTCAGCCCCGGCGTGACGCCGTAGATGTCGTAGCCGAAAAGGCTCGGGAACACCTTGAGCATCGTCCCGGTCTTGCCGAGGATCAGGACCAGCACCAGGGCGAGGAAGAAATACGGAAGCGCCGAAAAGAAGGTCGCCACCGGCAGCACCCAGTCGAGCCACGAGCCCCGCCGCCAGGCCATCAAGACCCCGACGGCGGTCCCGGCGATAAAACTGACCGCTGTGGCGATCAACAGGAGTCCGAGGGTCCATGGGAGGTAGGAAATGATGAGGCTGCTGACGGACGCGTTCTCGGACCAAGATTGGCCGAGGTTGCCGTGACCGAGGTTTCCCCAGTACTGGACGTACTGGTCCCAAAGGCTGGTATGGACGTTGAAGCCAAGCTGCGCCTCGATTGCTTCGACGCACTGCGAGTTGCAGTTGCCCGACTGCGAGGCCCGGGCGACCGCGCCCGCCACCGGGTTTCCGGGCACCACCCGGGGCAGGAGGAAGCTGACCGTCAGCGCGACCCACGCCGCCAGGAGGTAGACACCCAGGCGGCGAAGGAGGGCTCGCATCGTTACGTCTCGCTGCTGGCGACTGGCGCCCGGCTCGGGCCTCGACCTCGTGCTGCCCTCCCGCGGTCCCCATCCGAGAGTAGAGAACGTCGAACGCGGTCACGCCCAGCTCCTTGATCGGTTGGCGGACCGTGGTCAGCGGCGGGTGCAGGTGGCGGGCCACCGGTACGTCGTCGAAGCCGGTGACCGCGACCTCGTCCGGGACCTTGATCCCACGCCGAGCCAGGGCATGCATGGCGCCCAGCGCGGTTTGGTCGTTGGCGCAGACGATGGCCCGCGGGAGGTCGCGGCCGCTATCAAGCAGCGACGCGATGACGTTGGCGCCGCCGACCGCGCTGTAGTCACCCTGCCAGGCCGGTCCCACCTGGATCTGGGCGCCGGCGCCGAAGGCTTCCGTCTCGAACACCCGAGCGCGGGCCAGGTTGTCCGGGCTGTCGGCGCCTCCCGACAGGTAGGCGATATCGCGGTAGCCGTGTTCGATCACCAGGTGGTGGATCAGCGCCCGGATGCCCGATCCGTTGTCGCAGCGAACATTGATCGACTTCGGCGTCGGCCGTCCGGCGAATGTCACGATCGGGACCATGTCGGCGAGCCGGGCGATTTCCGGCTCCGAAAGCATCTGG
>VBDS01000209.1 GCA_005889085.1 Chloroflexota bacterium
AACAGGCTTATCGGGCCCAAGAGTTCACATCGACGGCCCGGTTTGGCACCTCGATGTCGGCTCGTCGCATCCTGGGGCTGGAGTCGGTCCCAAGGGTTGGGCTGTTCGCCCATTAAAGCGGTACGCGAGCTGGGTTTAGAACGTCGTGAGACAGTTCGGTCCCTATCCGCCGTGGGCGCAGGAGACTTGAGGAGAGTTGACCCTAGTACGAGAGGACCGGGTTGAACGGCCCGCTAGTGTACCGGTTGTCACGCCAGTGGCAGCGCCGGGTAGCCATGGCCGGTTTGGATAAGCGCTGAAAGCATCTAAGTGCGAAGCCAACTCCAAGATAAGGTCTCCCACCGGGTTAACCGGGTAAGGGCCCTGCTAGACAAGCAGGTTGATAGGCCGGAGGTGTAAGAGAAGCAATTCTTTGAGCTGACCGGTACTAATAGCCCGAGGGCTTGTTCACCTATAACTCACTCTTCAGGTCACTGAGGAGCGTTATGACGAACACAGAAGATTGGATCCAGCGCAAAAACGCAAACTGGCGATTCTCATAGACCTAATTCGGTTGTTTCAATGACGGCTGAGCCACATCCCCTTGAGCCACCCGCTGATAATCAGAGAGTGGGCGAGAAGGGCGCAAAGCCAGACCTCGACGGAAGCGAGCTCAACATCGCGATCGTCGTGGCGCGGTTCAATGAGGACGTGACCACGCGACTGCTCCGCGGAGCTCAAGAGGCTCTCCGGCAGCACGGGGTTGAGGAATCGGACGTCTTCTGGGTGCCAGGTGCGCTCGAGCTGCCAGTGACCGCGCTCGCGCTAGCAGAAAAGGGCGAGCACGATGCGATCGTCTGCCTCGGAGCGGTGATCCGGGACGAAACATTCCATTTCGAGGTCGTCGCAATGCAGACGGCGGCCGGACTGATGCAGGTTCAACTCGACACTGGAGTGCCAATCGCATTCGGTGTCCTCACGTCGGAGGACAAGGATCAGGCGCTCGCCCGCTCGGGTCCGAAGAAAAACAAAGGCGCAGACGCCGCGGACGCGGCTATCGAGACGGCTAACCTGCTGCGGTCGATCCAGGGTTAGCCGACGACGGAAATCGCGACAACCCTTCGTCCCGCCGGCGCCACGACGAAACCATCTGTCGCCGCGGGCGTGCTGAAATGCATCGCGCCGCCGAGGCTAACCGAGTAGAGCACGCCGCCGGTCTGTTCGCTGAGCGCGTAAAGCGTCCCCGCTCCGGGCTCGATGGCCCACACTGCGCCCGCCGACACGATTGGCGAAGCAACAGCCGGATGCGCGTCATGCCAACCAACAGTCATTCCGTTGGGACCGATCGACAGCGCATACAGCCCATCGGTGCATGGAATGAAGACGCTCGTCCTGTCGGTCGCCGTTCCGCCGAACGCGCCCGCGCATAACGCGCGACTCGAAATTTGTCCTCCGACACCGCCCAGCTGATTCGCGCGCAGCAGATAAGCGACGCCGTCTTTGCCCACCGCCAGCACCGCGCCAGACAGCAGCGCCGGTCCCAATGCGCCCAGGTCTGTATCACCCGCATTCAACTCCGCCCAGTTCGAGGGCGCAAAATATGACTTGACAGTTTGAAGATCGGGCGACAGTTCGATGACGGCATTGCTGTAGTCGAACGACGACCGCGACGCACCGTTGCCAGTCACGACGTAGAGGTTTCCGCTCGCGTCGATCGCTGGTCCCGCCGCTGTCCAAATCCCCGCGCCCCGAGCGCTCGGCACGCGATAGTCAAGCGGCTGCCCACCCGCCAGCGGAACGGCGATCACGTATCCGTGATATGGCCCGCAATCGCCATACAACCCTCCCATCGGGACGTAAACGAACCCCGATCCGATCGCCAGCGCGCCGCGCTCCTGCTGGACGCTCGGGGTCGAACCAACCGGATCGATGTCCTGTTGAGTCACAACCGATCCGTTGACGAGGCTCAGCGCAAACAGCATGTGATGGTGCGAGCGCAAGAACGCCACCACATACAAGCGACCCGTCGCCTCATCGACGGCAGGCGTGCCGGTGATCCCGGTAATGGGCCCGATGTCGCCGCACGGAAGCGAGGACGCGTCCACCGGATCGCCCAGGTGCTTCTGCCACACGACATCGCCCGTGAACAGGTCCAGCGAATACACCGTGTTGTTTTCAGTCGCGACGATCACATGACCGTTGGCGATCAGCGGCGATGCATAGACATCTCCGTCGACGTCCGCCCGCCAGGCCACAGCGGGCGAGGTCAGCGCAGGCTCAGGGGGACCAACGCCGGATCGCCCCGCGTCCCGGTGGTATTCGGTCCACTCGGCCGAGATCGCAGGCGAGGGTGTGGGGGTGGACCGGCGAGAACCAGACGCAACACCCGGCGAGCCGGGCCCGCATGCGGAGACGACCACGCAGACCAAGACGCTGAGGCAACCGCCCCGAATCAAAGTCCCCAGGAGAAGTGCCGCACCGGTTTCAAACGAGCGCGCTCGGGCGCGATCAGCTCCACGCGCCCCTGGATCGAGACTCCGCGCCGAGGACCCATTGCGTCGACCACCATCGCGGCGCGCGGTTCGGCGGTCAGGTTGCGCAGCTTGACTCCGTCGACGTCAAAATCGAGCGAGCCATCGTCGTTCATCGTGTACATGACCGGCACCACGTGAGGCCACCCCGACGGCCCGGCGGTGGCGAAACGCCCGAGCCTCTGTGAACGCAGGAACTCGAGCTCGGCGGCGGTGAACACGAATCACATCCTAGACTCAAAGATTCACATGGCAAAGACCACTTCGAGTGAGGTCGCAGGCTACGCGATCACAAGACGCGAACCGCTCGACCGGCTCGAAGGCAACTACCTCGAGCTCGAGCACCAGCGAACGGGCGCGCGCCACATCCACATCGAGACTCCCGACGACAACAACGCCTTCGCCGTCTTCTTTCCCACCCCACCCAGCGATTCGACCGGCGTCGCGCACATCCTCGAGCACGTCGTCCTCGCCGGCTCGCAGCGCTTCCCGGTCCGCGACCCGTTCTTCAGCATGACCCGCCGCTCGCTCGCCACCTTCATGAACGCGCTGACGGGTCTCGACTGGACGATGTACCTCTTCAGCACGCGCAACGCGAAGGATTTCGCCAACCTGCTCGAGGTCTACCTCGACGCTGCCTTCTTCCCGCTCTTGAGCGAAGACGCATTCCAGCAAGAGGGAATCCGCTACGAGTTCGAGAACCCAGCCGATCCAAACAGCGGCCTCCGCTACAAGGGCGTCGTCTTCAATGAGATGAAGGGCGCGCTCGCCACTCCGAACACCGCGATCGACCGCGCCATCGGCAAGACGCTGTTCCCAGGCTTGCCCTATGCGCATGTCTCCGGTGGTGATCCCCAGGACATACCCAACCTCACATGGCAGATGCTCCGCGATTTCCACGCGCGCTACTACCACCCGAGCAACGCGCGCTTTTACACGTACGGCGACCAAAACCTGGAGAGAACACTCGAGGCAATCGAGAATAAGGCGCTCGAGCGCTTCCAGCGCATAGCAATCGATTCGTCGGTCCCCAGCGTGAAGCGCTTGACCAAACCGACAGAGGCGGTGGAACCCTACCCGGCCACGCCCGGCGAGGACAACACAAAAAAGGCGCAGGCGCTCACCGCGTGGGTGACCATTCCCACCGCCGACTCGTTCCGCCTGCTCGCGATGAACATCCTTTCCGAGGTCCTTCTCGGCAACGCCGGCTCGCCGCTACGCAAGGCGCTGATCGATTCAGGTTTGGGCAGCGCGCTCGCCGACGGCAGCGGGCTGAGAGACGACTACAAGGAATCGGTGTTCGGCGCCGGGCTCAAGGGCATCAAGGACGAGGATGCCGAGAGGGTCCAGGAAGTCGTCCTCGACACTTTGCAACGCCTGGCGGACACGGGTGTCGACGCCTCTCAGGTCGACGCGGCGATCCACCACCTCGAGTTCGAGAAACGCGAGCGCTCCAACGCCGGCTTCCCCTACGCGCTTCGGATGCTCTTCGCCTCGATGCCCGGCTACCTCTATGGCGGCGACCCCTTCAGCGCTCTCAATTTCGACAAAGACCTCGAGCACCTCCAGAAGGCGCGTCAGGAGGGCCGATTCTTCGAAAACCTGATCCAGGCCGAGCTGCTCGACAACCCGCATCGCGCGCTCCTCACGGTGGTGCCCGACCCGGAGCTCGAGGAGCGGCAGCGCCAGGCTGAGCTGAAGCGCCTGGCCGAAATCGAAGCAAGCCTCACCGATGAGGAGCGTGAGCGCATCGTCCAGGAGGCGCTGCGCCTGAAGGCGGAGCAGGAGGCCAAACCTGACCTGTCTGTGCTTCCCACCCTCGACCTGGGCGACATCCCGATGAAGTTCGAGGACGTGCCCAGCCGCGACGAAAACGTCCGCGCGGCCAGGGTCGAGTTCTATCCGCAGCCCACCAACGGGATCACCTACCTCGACCTGCGCAGCGATTTTTCGGTGCTGACCGCGGAACAGCAAGACCTGCTGCCGCTGTTCAGCCGCGTCCTGACCCAGAGCGGCGCGGCCGGACAGGACTACGTGCAAATTGCGGCGCGCATCGCCTCGAATACAGGCGGACTCGGCGCCGCGCCTCAGGTCCAGTCCCTTGCTGCGCGGGAGGACTACCTCCAGTCGTTCGTGCTGTCGGGTCGCGCGCTCGACCGCAACGCGCAGCCCTTCATCGATCTTCTGAGCGATCTCGTCGCGCGTCTGGACATTGACCCGAGACGCCTCAAGGAGATCATCGCCGAGATCAGCACTCGACTCGAGAGCTCGCTCGCCGGTCTCGGCTTCCAGTTCGCCCTGTTGAGAGCGCACTCGAAGCTCAGCTCGGAAGGTGCGCTCAACGACCGCCTGCAGGGAATCGGAATGCTGCACACGATGCGCCGCCTGGCGCGCTTGAAAGACACCGAGCTGGGCGACGTGGTCGCGGACTTGAACGAGATAAGAAACCGCCTGTTCAAGAGCGACTTGCTCAGGATCATCGTCACCTGCGAAGAGGCAATGATCCCCCAGCTCGAAGAGCTCCTTACGGGTCTTGTCGCGTCAATGACTATCGACGGCGCCAACGCCCAGCCTGTCAAGCCGCCGCCCCTCGAGCCGGCGCCCGAGGCCCGCACCGCCCCAGGACCCGTCGCGTTCAACGTCAGGGTCTTCAAAACCGTGCGTTACACACATCCCGACTCGCCCGCTCTGCTCGTGCTGGCCAACTACATTCGCGACACGTTCCTGCACCGCGAGCTAAGAGAAAAGGGCGGCGCGTACGGCGGTTATGCACAGGCCGGCGTGGCCAGCGCGACGTTTTATTTCGGCTCGTATCGCGACCCGAACATCATCCGCACGTACGACGTCTTCGACCAGGCGGTTCGATGGGTGACCGACCAAGAGATCGACGCGGAAGCTCTGAAAGAGGCGATCCTCGGCGCGTGCGGCGACGTGGACCCGCTGGAGTCGCCGGACATCAAAGGACGACGCGAGGCGACCAACAAAGCGACGGGCTTTACGCGAGAAGCTCGCGAGCGCTTCAAGCAAAGATTGCTGCAGGTCACCGCGGACGACCTGCGAAAGGTGACGCATGCATACCTCATTGCCGGGCCCGCCGTGCAGACGACCGTCGCGGGAGCGGACCTGATCGAAGCCGCGCGCAAGGAGAAGCCAGAGCTGTTCAAGGTGGTCGCGCCCGTCTGATCGCTCGGAACTAAACTGGCCCCGGTGAACAACTTCTGGCGTCACGAGCTCTTCTGGCCCATCGTGCTGATCGTTGTGGGCGTATACCTGCTGCTGCACAACCTGGGCCTGATCCGCGAGGACATCTTCTGGCCACTTGTTCTGATCGGGCTTGGCGTCTGGCTGATCCTCCGACGCGCGCGTACCTGACCTGCCTGATGCGCTACCGAGGTCTCTTCTGGCCCGCCCTGCTCATCTTCGCCGGAGTCGTCGCCCTGCTCGTGAACACCGGTCTCCTATCGGTCGACCGCCTTTACGAGCTGGTCAACCTGTGGCCGCTGATCCTCATCGTGATCGGCCTGGAGCTGATTGTCCGCCGCACGGCGCACGGCACCACCGCGAACGTCGCGACCGCGCTCATCGTGTTGCTGGCCATCGCCGGAGCTGCGGCGTACGTCACGATCGTCCCCAACCCGGCGGCAACCAACTCGCATGATTTCTCGGGCCGAATCGGCGAGCTGACGAAGGCGTCCGTCGCGATTGACGCCGGAGCGGCCAACATCACGATCACAGGCAGCGACCTGGGCCCCGACCTGTACCGCGCGCACATCGAGTACTCCGGACCCACCCCTGAGGTCACGCTCACCGCTGATGGAGACCTGAACATCGATCAGCCGAACAACAATGTGTTCGGTATCGAGGCTCAGAAGTTTGTGCTCAACCTGCAGCTCAGCTCGGGCGTGACGTGGAAGATCGCTGAGAAGAGCGGCGCGACCACAGACTCACTCCAGCTCGGATCGATTCACGTAGCATCGATCTCGCTCAACGGCGGCGCGAGCCACGACGACCTCGTTCTGGGTCCGCCGTCGGGCGTGGTGCCAGTGACGATAAATGGTGGTGCCTTGACCGTGGGCGTGCATCGCCCGACCGGGACCAAAGCGTCGGTCGACGTCTCAGGCGGCGCAGTCACGTTGAACGCCGACGGCCGCGAGATGCACGCCATCGGAAAGTTGAGTTTCAGCACGGGCGACCTTGGCAGCGACTACTACCAGGTCCAGGTCAACGGCGGCGCCTGCACTGTGACCGTCGACACCGCAATCCCTTCAGGCTAGGCGCGCGTCCAGGGCCGCGATCCTATCGCCGTAGATCGCCTCGGTCGCCGGCGTGACCGCCGTGCGAAAGCCCCGCGCCGCGACGTTCAGCATCGCCCCAAGCTCGTCATCCACGACACCCGCCGCCTCCAGCACGCGGCCAAGGGCCGCCGTCCGCTCCGCGCCACCGAGCACCGCATCCTGGTCAGCCGCCAACCGCGCGAGCTCATCTGCCTCGCGTCTCAGCCGCGCGCCAAGCGCGACGTGCTCCTCGCCGCCCCGTTCGGCGCATCGCTCGGCACCCGCCAACGAAGCCGCAGCGGCAATCCGCCCTTCCAACAGCCGCCCATCCGCCGCGGGGCTGGCCGCCCGCGCCGGGCAAAGCCCGACAAGCTGCTCCGCGCCGATCGCGACACCGCGGCGGGCCAGCTCCGCGACGACGTCGGCGGGAGTCGTCTCGTCGATCCGGAACAGGTTCATCGACAGCTGCACCTGCTCTCCCGGCAGCTCGAAGGCCAGCGCCTGCACCCCGCGGAGACCGGTTCCAGTCTCCCGCATCGCGCGGGCAAGCGCGCGCGCGGCGACCAGGTCATACCCGTACAGGATCACGTTGAAGGCGACAAGCAAAGGACGCGCGCCGACGCATACAGCGCCCGCCGTGGGGTGGAGCCCCGAGCCGCCCAGGTTCGGGGCAGCCCTGCCGGCACGGATGTCGGCCAGCGTCCGGCCCTCGCCATGTCCGTAGAAAAACACCGGCACGCGAAGCTCTGCCCACACCCGCTCTCCCACCTGGTGCGCGAGCTCGCGGCACGAGTCGAGCGACGTCGAACCGAGCGGGACGATCGGCACGACATCCGCGACCCCTACGCGCGGGTGGACGCCACGGTGCGAGGGCAGATCGATGCGCTCCACCGCCACACTTACGGCGCCCATCAAGCCATCGATGATCCGGCGGGAGTTGCCCGCCAGGGAAACCACGACCCGGTTGTGGTGCGCATCCGGATCCACGTCGAGGACGAATGCGCGATCCGCAGCAGCGGCGATCGAGGCGATCACCTCCTCGCGCCGCCCTTCGGAGAAGTTCGGCACCGACTCGAACAGATCTCCCTCCACCATGCGAACCGTTAGCGTAAGTTGCCGTGTCCGGGCCGGTAGCGCTCGTCTATGGCGACGCGCTGATGAAGCACCACCTTTCGGACGAGCACCCGCTGCAGCCCATTCGCGTCAAGCTGGCGGTCGATCTCATCAAGTCGACCGGTCTGATCGAGCTCGCTCATCTGGTCCCGCCGCGCAGCGCAACGATCGACGAGCTGCACCTTGTCCATTCGACTGAGTACGTCGACCTCGTAAGAAAGCTCAGCGATCCCGCGGAGCGCCGTCACGTTTCAGCAAGCGCGATCGACGCCGCGGGCTTCGCCTCCGCGGACAATCCGATCTCCGACGAGCTGCACGAGGGCACCGCCCTCGTCGCCGGCGCCTCGCTCGTCGCAGCCGAGTCCATCGAGAGCGGCGCCGCGCTGCACGCCTTCAGCCCGTCGGGCGGACTGCACCACGCGCACCGCGACCGCGCGTCGGGCTTCTGCACCTACAACGACGCCGCGATCGCGTGCCAGTGGCTGAAAGAACGTGGCCATCGCGTGGCCTACATCGACGTCGACGTCCACCACGGCGATGGGGTGGAGGAGATCTTTCAGAGCGACCCTGAGGTGCTTACGATCAGCCTTCACGAGAGCGGCCGCTGGCTGTTCCCGGGCACCGGGTTTCCGCAGGATGCGGGGACAGGAGCAGGCAAAGGCTATGCGGCCAACCTGCCCTTCTATCCCTTCACGTGGGACGAGCCGTGGCTGATGGCCTTCGACAGGGTCGTGCCCCCGCTGCTCCGCCGCTTCAAGCCGACCGTGCTGGTCACGCAGGACGGATGCGACACGCATCATCTCGATCCGCTCGCGCACCTCGCCGCCACAACGCGTATCTGGCCGCGCATCGGCAAGACATTCCACCAGCTCGCGCACGAGCTGTGCGAGGGACGCTGGCTCGCGCTGGGGGGCGGCGGCTACGCGATCTACGAGGTCGTGCCGCGCGCGTGGACGCTGCTCTTCGCCGAGATGGTCGAACGTCCGGACCTGGCGGCGGAAGTCGACGACCCGGTGTCAGTCGAACCCCAAGAAGAGGCGCAGGAACGAGTCTGGACCGCTCTGCGCAAGGACCTCACCGAGCTCGGCCAGGTCCACGGGCTGGACTTCTCCCTCTCCCCTTAGGGGAGCAATCAGTAGGCGCGCGTGCGCGACCTTAACGGCTTGCCCGCAGGGGCGCGAAAAGCACCCGTAAGCCTAGACCGAATAAGTCCTCAGGCAGCGGGTGCACACCTTGGCCCGAAAGGTGCGCCCGGCCACGGTCACGCGGCCCATCTGGAGGTTGGGATTGAACCTCCGGTTGACCCGGTTCTTGGCGTGACTTACGTGATGTCCGAACTGCGGCGTCTTGCCGCAAATTTCGCACTGCCTGGCCATGGACCACCTTCCGCTTGGAGTTGAGAGGCGCGCGACATCAAACAAACGCTTGCGCGCGGACGTGAATTGTACCATGAGCTTTCCGATGGCCTCGAAGATCACCCCCACAACGCTGATCCAGTCCCGCCAGTGGGGCCGCATCGAAGTGTTCCCGTCCGCGGTCGCGGCAATCGCGGGCCATGCGGCAACGCGCTGCTACGGCATCAGCGGCATGGCCGGCCGCGGCCTGCGCGACGGCTTCGCCGAGCTGCTGCGCCGCGAGAACGTCGACAAGGGCGTCGACGTCGTCCAGGACGAGGCCGGCCTGGTCATCGACGTCTATGTGATCGTCCAGTACGGCATCCGGATCTCCGAGGTCGCGCACAACCTCCAGGAAACTGTGAAGTTCGAGGTCGAGCGCTCCGTCAACGTTCCCGTCGCCAAGGTCAACGTCAACGTGCAGGGCGTTCGCGAAGAGCGCCCTTAGTGGTGGCCGCTACCAAGGCGACAGGAGTGGACGGGCAGCTTTTCAAGCGCGCGCTGCTAGGCAGCCTCAGCTGGCTCGCCGCCAACCATGAGGAGGTCAACCGGCTCAACGTCTTTCCGGTGCCGGACGGCGACACGGGCACCAACATGCTGCTGACACTGCAGTCGGCGGTGGAAGACGTGAAAGAGTCGAACGCCGCCGAGGTGAGCAAGATCGCCAAGCTCGCGTCGCACGGCAGCCTGATGGGCGCGCGTGGCAACTCGGGCGTGATCCTCTCCCAGATCTTCCGAGGCTTCGCACGTGCGGTCGAGGGTAAGGGCTCTCTCACGCCGGCCGAGCTGGCAGCGGCATTCGAAGAGGCCGCGAACGCCGCCTACCGCGCGGTGAACAAGCCCACCGAAGGCACGATCCTCACAGTCGCTCGCGAGGCAGGTCGCGCCGCGGCGACGGCGGCCGGCAGTCCCGATGCAAACGTGCCTCGTGTCATCGCGGCGGCCGCCGCCGGCGCGCGCGCCGCGGTCCTCAAGACGCCGGGCCAGCTCCAGATCCTGCGCGACGCAGGGGTCGTCGACGCAGGAGGCTTCGGGCTGCAGCTCATCCTCGAGGGCATGCTGAAGTCGGTCGAGGAGACCGAGCCGTTGCCCGCGACGACCGCCGAGGCGAAGCCGCACACGACCGCCGCGTCGCAGGTCTCGCTTCCGTTGCCCGAAGGCGGTTGGGGCTACTGCACAGAATTCTTGATCGAGGGAACCAACCTGGACGTCGAGCTCATCCGCAACCAGATCGAGGCGCTCGGCAACTCGGTCATGGTCGTGGGCGAGCCGGAGCTGGTCAAGGTTCACGTGCACACTGATGACCCGACGCGGGTCATCAACCTCGCGGGTGGCTACGGCAAGCTGATGAAGCTCAACGTCGGCGACATGTCGACGCAGCACCGCCGCATCCTCGAGACCGAGGGCGGTGTGACTGCGGGCGGGCCGCCGAGGCCCAACGGAGTCGGCCTCGCGGTCGTTGTGGCCGGGCGCGGCCTCGTCCACATCTTCCGTGGCCTGGGCGTGGACGCGATCATCGAAGGTGGCCAGACGATGAACCCGAGCACCCAGGACATGCTGACAGCGATCGAATCGGTCCCCTACGACGAGGTCATCCTGCTGCCGAACAACGGCAATGTCATCCCTGCCGCGAAGCAGGTCATGGGCCTGACCAAAAAGAAGCTGCATGTCATCGAGACCCACAGCGTCCCGCAGGGGGTGTCTGCGGTGGTCGCGTTCCGGCCGGAACGGGCCGCGGATGAAAACCTGCGCGCGATGAAGGTGGAGGCGGAGCGCGTGCAGACGATCGAGGTCACTCATGCCGTGCGCGACACCAGGTCCAACGGCGTCAGGGTCAAGAAGGGCGACGTCATCGGCCTCATCAACGACCGCCTCGAGTTCGCGGGCAGCGATTACGCGGAGGTCGTCAACAAAGCCCTGGGCAAGCTCGGCCCCGACTCCTACGAGCTCGTCACGGTCTACCGTGGCGAGCAGGCGAGCGACGACGAGATGAAGCGGCTCGAATCGGAGATCCGCTCCAG
Organism: Chloroflexota bacterium; assembly: GCA_005889085.1. Classification (GTDB taxonomy): domain Bacteria; phylum Chloroflexota; class Dormibacteria; order Dormibacterales; family Dormibacteraceae; genus 40CM-4-65-16. The sequence goes on from VBDS01000209.1 coordinate 11,313, forward strand.
CTATCCGGGCCTCGAGGTCGAGGTCCAGCAGGGCGGTCAGCAGCACTACCCCTTCATCCTCTCCGTCGAATAGCTTTTGAGCCGCAGCTTCGCAGTCGTCACTGACTCGACTGCCGACCTGCCCAACGAATGGCGCGACCGCTACGGGATCGAGGTCGTCCCTCTCAAGGTCCTGTTCGGCAAGGAGACCTTTCGCGACCGGGTCGACATGACGAGCGACGAGTTCTTCACGCGCCTTGCCGCGTCGAGCTCGCTGCCCACGACTTCGGCCCCGTCACCCGGCGAGTTCGCCGAGGTCTACCGCCGCCTCGCGAAGGACCACGACGGATGCATCTCGATCCACATCGGAGCGCGACTTTCCGCGACCGCGGAGGCAGCTCGTGTGGGCGCCGAGTCGGTGGAGGGATTCAAGGTCAACGTCATCGACAGCCAGTCGGTCTCGATGCCGATCGCGTTCCTCTGCCGCGTCGCGGCGGAGAGCGCGTCCCTCGAAGAGGCCACCAGGGCAGTCGATCTGCGCGTGGCGAAGTGCCGCGTGCTCGCCCTTCTCGACACACTTCGCTACCTGGAGATGGGCGGGCGCCTCAGCCGCGCCCAGGCAATGATCGGCACGATGCTCGATCTCAAGCCGCTTCTGCTGGTGTCCGAGAACGCCGAGATCAAACCGGTCGACCGTGTGCGCACCCGCTCTCGGGCGATCCCGCGCATGGTCGAGTTCTTCCGCTCGGAGGAGCCGGTCGAGCAGGTCGCCGTGATGCACGCCCAGGCGCAGGAAGACGCCGAGGGCATCGCCGCCAACCTCCGCGCGGAGTTGCCGAACCAGGAAATCACGATCGGCCAGATCGGCTGCGTGCTAGGAACCCACACCGGCCCGCGAGCGCTGGGGATCGTCTACCTCAAAAAGTAGGGAGACTTGCTCCTCCCCATTCATGGGGAGGTGGCCCGGAGGGCCGGAGGGGCTGGTGGGTCAAGAACTGAGCGAGAAGTCCGCAGCCAGCTTCACATCGTGACCCGGCAGCGGCCACACCCGAAGCACCGGCGGCGTGACGGCGACCAACCTGGGCAGCGCGATGGTCACGAAGCGGTACATGCGGTCGTGGTGCGCTCCCCAAGCGAGGCCGTACTGGGTGCGCAGCGTCGCCGGCAGCAGCCCGGCGGTGATGACCTCCCACGGGACGAACACCGTGCCGGGCAGCCTCAGCAACCTCGGCCGCACCACAAGCTTTGCGAGGTCGAGGGCCTGGGGGCCGACCGTGACCGGACCGCCGGCGATCATCCCTTCCACGTATCTCTGGAAATCCAAGTGCCTGTCTGGAAAGCGATCGCGCGGGATCCCCAACAGCTCGCCTAGAACCTTCATCTCCTGGTAGAAGACCTCACGGTCGTCGGCGCCCAGGCGACGCACGAACGTCTCGTAGGTCAGGAGAACGGTGTCGACCAGCGTCGCGTGGACCCACATC
>VBDS01000245.1 GCA_005889085.1 Chloroflexota bacterium
ATTCCGCCATTTCTGCACAGACGTCGGGATGGGAGACGCGATTTCGCTGAACCGACCCCGTTTTTTAGGTGACGGTCAGCGTCCCCTTCATGCCGTTCCCTTCATGGCCCGGCTGGGTGCAAAAGATCACGTAGGTCCCGGCGGGGATGTCGTTGACGTCGAACTCCTTCGAGTCGCCTGCCGATATCAGCTCGCTCGTCGCGATGCGGTTGTTCGAGCTGTCGCGAATCGCCAGGTCGTGCTGCGTGCTCCCCGAATTGACGAGCCAGAAGATGATCTTGCCGTGCGGAGCGGTGATCGTCCCGGGATCGAACTTGTACTCCGTCATCGTCACCTGGATCGAACCCGCCGGCTGGCCGCCACCGCTGCTCCCGCCGCACCCGGCAAGCAAAGCTACGGTCACAAGCCCGACCGCGAGCGCTCTCATCTCCCCGCCGTGATCCCCACATAAAGAATGATGAAAAGGAAGATCCACACCACGTCGACGAAGTGCCAGTAGAGGGTCACCGCCGCGGGACCAACGTGGTTGCGCGAATCGAACTGTCCGCGCGACGCGCGATAGAGGATGAGGGTCAGAAGGACGAGCCCGCCCAGCACGTGCGCCCCGTGGAAGCCGGTCATCGTGAAAAAGGCGCTGGCGAACGTGTTCGCGGTCAGGTTCAGGCCGCGGTGGAAGGCGTTGATGAACTCGTACAGCTGGCCGAACTCGAATGCGAGTCCAAGGATGATGGTGGTGATCTGGAGCATGAAGAATCGGCGCCGGTTGTCGTGCGCGAGGCCATCCAGGGCGAAGTGACAGGTCACACCACTCGAAAGGAGCAGCACCGTGTTGATGGCGGGAATGCCCAACCAGCTGACGTAGTACTCGGGCGAGGCGCTCGGCGCCTTTGGCGGCCACTGGCCGGCAGACCCGAAGAGGTAGAAGTACATCGCGAACAGGCTTCCGAAGAACATCACCTCGGAGGCCAGGAAGATGTACATGCCCATCATGCCGGGCTTGATCGCCGGGTACTGAGGGGTCGGCTCCCGCTGCATCGAGGCGACTGCCATCAGCTGTGCCCCTCACCGTGCGTCTGGGGTCCGTCGGCGGGAAACATCCGCACGTCTTCCACCAGCACCCAACCTACGACTCCGTAGAGGAAGATCACGCCGCCGATCACGGCAAGCACTATGCGCGCCGTGGCCGAGAACGGAATCGCGGCGAGGCCGAGGAACAGCGCGCCGACGCAGATGATGAACGGGAAGTTGCTGTTGGGGAACAGGTGGATCCCTAGCTCATGCGCGCGCGCCGCGTAGTCGATCGTGACGTCGACCGGTTCGGGCGGCAGCTCCATGTCGAACCGTGACGCGTTCGCCCGCGCGGGGTCTGCATCGCGCCAGGCCTTGAAGGCCGCGGACGCCATCACGCTCGACGGCCAGAGCTTGTAGCCGCAGTTCCGGCAGTGGTCCACGAAACGGGCCGTCCGGAGGCCGCAACGGGGGCAGTCCACGGACAGGCTCGGATTGGACACGTCGACGTAACGAGGCTTATGGGCTGCGGCCACAGTCGCTTCTGGATTCTATCCGGTCGCCGCAGCCGGCACCCGGTCGCCAATCCGGCCGCTTATATACTTCGCTCGTGACCCGCGTCGTGCGCGCGCTCGTTGCCGCAGTCGGCATCGCGGCGTTCCCATTCGTGCTCGGAGCCTGTGAACTCGGCGGCCTCCACCCCATCTTCCCCAACCCCGTCTCACCAAACGGGCAGGACATCTTCACCACGTACCTCTGGATCTCGGTTCCCGCAATAATCATCTTCATCGGGGTCGAGGCGGCGCTCCTCTGGGTCGTCCTCCGTTACCGCCGCTCCCGCCAGCCCGCGAACTATGTGCCGCCCCAGGTGCACGGCAACACCACCATAGAAGTGGTCTGGACGATCATCCCGCTGATCATCGTCCTGGGGATCGCCGGCTACAGCTTCAACACCCTGCTCAAGGACTTCCAGCCGATCACCAACGCACAGATGGAGGTGACCATCAGCGGCCACCAGTTCGGTTGGGACTATGACTACGAGAACGGCGTGGTGGTTCACCAGGAGGGCACGCTTGCCGGTGAGGTCACGCCGTTCGTGGTACCGACGAATACGTTGGTCAAGCTCCGGTTCCGTGGCACGGACGTGATCCACTCGTGGTGGGTGCCGGCGATCTCGGGCAAAACCGACGCGGTGCCTGGCTATGACAACTTCTCGTGGCTCAAGATCGACCAGGTGGGGACCTGGCACGGCGAGTGCGCGGAGCTGTGTGGAGTCGGCCACGCGACGATGCAGATCAACGTGCAGGCGATGAACCAGGCCGACTTCGACAGCTGGATGAACCAGAAAAAGGCGGCGTTGGCTTCACCATCGCCCTCTAAGTAGGATAGGTAGCGGATGGCCACCACCGCCCTTCCGAGGCCAAAGGCCTACGACGACACATTTTTCAAGCCGATCAGCCTCTGGCTGACCACGACCGATCACAAGCTGATCGGGATCATGTATATGGTCACCGGCGTACTGAGCTTCGTGATCGGCGGCATCTTCGCCCTGATCGTCCGCCTCCAGCTTTCGCAGCCCAACCTCAAAGTCGTCGACCCCGAGACCTACAACCAGCTGATCTCTGCGCATGGCGTGACGATGATCTTCTTCTTCGTCACGATCTTCCTCACCGGCATCGCGAACTACATGGTGCCGATCATGGTCGGCGCGCGCGACATGGCGTTCCCGCGCGTGAACCTGCTCGGCTTCTGGCTGGTCCCGGTGTCGATCATCCTGTACTACAGCGGCTTCTTCACCGGCGGCGCGCTGAATGCGGGTTGGACGGGCTACGCGCCGCTGACCGAGAAGGCCTACAACAGCCACTCCCTCGGCGTCGACTTCTGGGCCCTGAGCATCATCGTGTGGGCGATCAGCGGGATCATGGCCTCGACCAACTTCCTCACCACGATCGTCGCCCTGCGCGCGCCCGGGATGAGGTTCTCGCGGCTGCCCCTGTTCGTCTGGGCCCAGATCTCGACCTCGATCCTGCTGCTGGTGGTGGGCGCGCCGCTGGCCGCGGCGATGATCCTGCTCGAGTTCGACCGCCAGCTGGGCACGCAGTTCTTCACGACGGCGGGACGGCCAGTGCTCTACCAGCACCTGTTCTGGTTCTTCGGCCACCCCGAGGTCTACATCATGATTCTGCCCGGCTTCGGAATGATCTCCGAGGTCATCCCGGTTTTCGCGCGCAAGCCGATCTTCGGCTACATGTCGATGGTCGCGGCGCTCTTCGGCATCGTGTTCCTGTCGATGACCGTCTGGGCGCACCACATGTTCACGGTCGGGATGAACGTGTACGTCGAAGGCTTTTTCATGTTGATGACCATGCTCATCGCGGTCCCGACAGGGATCAAGTTCTTCAACTGGATCGCGACCACGTGGTGGGGCTCGGTCGAGTTCACCGTGCCGATGAAGTTCGCGTTCGGCTTTCTCGCCACGTTCCTCATCGGCGGTCTGACCGGCATCTACCTCGCTTCAGTTCCGGTGGACACGCAGCTGCACCAGTCCTACTACGTGGTGGCTCATCTCCATTACGTCTTGTTCGGCGGCAGCGTGTTCACGATCATGGCCGGGATCTACTACTGGTTCCCCAAGATCACCGGGCGGATGCTTGGACACAAGCTCGGCGAGTGGAACTTCTGGACACTGTTCATCGGCTTCAACGGCACGTTCCTCATCATGCACACGCTCGGCCTCGAAGGGATGCCGCGCCGCATCGCCACCTACGCCAACGAGGCGTGGGCGGCGACGAACCTGATCATCACGCTGTCTTCGTTCCTGATCGCCTTCTCGGTCGCCCTGCTCCTGGTCAACATCGTGCGCAGCTGGGCCCACGGTGAGATTGCAGGCGATGATCCCTGGAAGGCCAACACGCTGGAATGGGCGACGAGCTCTCCGCCTCCGCCCTACAACTTCGAGCGCGTGCCGCCGGTTCGCAGCTTCATGCCCGTGCGCGACCTGCGCGAGTCAGGCGAGCTGGTCGAGTCGGAGCCGCTACCGGCCCCGGCCTAGGTGGCTCTTCCCCACGCAGTGGGGAAGTACC
>VBDS01000241.1 GCA_005889085.1 Chloroflexota bacterium
CACCTCGAGCCAGCTCGGGGTTGACGGGCAGGAGGAAGATCGAGGTGATCAGCGCGTCGCGGCCGAAGGGGACTGCGAACCATGGCAGCCCCGCAGTCGGGTACATGCCTGTTTCGTACGAGTCGCACAGCATGCGGACGTCCGCCGTCGCCTGCTCGAGCAGCTGGTTCAAGGCTGGGTTGTCGGTGCGGACCGACATGCAGTCTTCCGCCCACCGCGGATACACGTCTCGGGCGGCTCGGAGCGCAGGCTCAAAAGCGGCCGACGGCATGTCGGGTTCAAGGGCGACGTCTACATGGAGTGTGAAATCCTCGCCCGGGCCGAGCCGGCGCCTGTGCAGGAAGCCTTCGGGGACGGCGGTCACGCGTGTCGCATGCCCGGCCCGCGCGAAGCGAACGCCGCCGGCAGCCTCGCTCGGAGCGATTGGCGCCGGCGATGCCAGCTGCGGCACGGCACCACGAATTCCCAGCATCGCCGCGAAGTCGGCCCCAATTTCTATCTCCAGGACTACGTCGGCTGTCGTTTCCGCTCGATTCGCGACGGTGATCTCCTCCCGGATCCCGGATTCGAGGAACCGGACCCGAGTCACCTGGAGACCGTTTGCATCGAGTTCGAAGGTCGCAGAGCTGTCATCGGCCTGCAGGCCTACCGGCTGTGGCTCCTTGCCGTTGATGTGGACGCGGAACGCGGAGAGGATTCGCGTGTCCCCCCACCACAGGCCGTCGCCAAGAAATTCGTCGGGCTTCATCGAGCCGTCGCGTGCCGAAACCGCAAAGAAGCGGTCCCGCTTCAGCATCACGCGCTCCGAGATGAGCTCCTCCGCGCTGATCACAGGGCCTAGGTCGCGGTGGTCATCGCCGAAGTCTTGGCGCCGCTTTCGAAGGCCGGACGCGACCCGAGCGGATAGCTCGTCCACTCGTTGCGCGCCAGCAGCTCCACCGCCAACGCCTCGAGGTCGCGCACGCGCTGGTTGGCCCGGATCGCCTCGCGGATGGAAAGGATGCCCACCGCGGGGTGCCGTTTCTCGATCACGTGGCGAAGCATGTTGAGGTGCGCGTTGTCGGGCACCCCCGGCTCGCGGATCCGCCGCACCGCGGCGCGAACCGTCGCCTGGGTTCCGTCGATCGCCTCGCCCTTGCCGAAATCGAACTTGTAGCTCGGGCTGCGCCCGGTCGCACGCTTCTCGCCGCTGAGCTTGATCCACTTGGCGTTCTCGGCGCCTTTACCGACGTCGATGATCAACCGGACCGCGCGGCCCTGGTGCTGGAAGGTCGCATTCATCCGCGCGTAGCTCTCGCGCTGACCCGTCAAACCTTCATGCCGGCCGATGAGCAGCGGGGACTCGGGGTCGAGCTTGATCCGGTCGATCGGCGTGAACAGCGAGATGATCGCGAAGGCGTGGGGGATGAGGTCTGCGACGACGCCGATATCGGCCGCCGCGCCGGTCAGCGGCTGCTCCTCGAGGATCTCGATCCTGATCTCCTCCACGTTGTCCAGGAAGTTGCGCAGCGTGCGCTCCTCGGTAAGCAGCATCGCGAGCAGGCGCACCTCGAGCTTGAAGTAGTAGTGGTCAGCGGCGACGATCTCGACGCCGCCTGGGGCCGTCTCGAGGAACTTGCGGTACTCGTCAGGCGGCGCGCCCAGCGGCTTCTCGATCAACACCACGTCGCTCAGGTCGTAGTAGCGCGCAAGGGTGGGCAGGTGGGTCGCCGCCGGCGTCGCGATGTAGGTGATGACGTACGAGCTCGACTCGAGCTCGCGTTCCAGCTGGTCGTGCCCGGATGAGGAGTGGCTGTCCCAGTAGAAGGAGTCGCCATGCGTGCGCACCTCCTCTTCCTTGACTCCGAGGCGATCGCGAGCGCCCGGCGAGTCGTGCTCCACGACATGCGTGCGGAAGTTGAAGAACTGCTTCAGCGTCAAAAGGTGCTGGTAGGCTTTCTGGCCCCACTGGCCGAAGCCGATCAGCACGAAGTCCTTCTGGAGGTGACGCTCCTCCTCGGCGAGCGCGTGCAGCCTGGCGTTCTTGATCGCGACCGCGGCCTGCACCGCCAGGGCCTGCGCGCGTCCCACTTCTTCAGGCGTGAACTTGCGGTTGCGGCTGCGCTCCACCAACACCGCGGCTCCGATCGCCTGCTCGTCGGCGATCAGTGGCAGCGCCATCAGTGACCGGACGCCGAACGTGCGGACATACGCGGGATCGACCGCGCCGTTGACGGACGTGTCGTCCATGACCACCGGTTCGCCACGGTCAAGGACGTCAAACAGGAATGTGGTCTCGCCGCGCTCGCCGTGCTGGCGCCGCCACAGGTCCTCCTGGTCGGACGCCGCGGCGCCGAACCAACCCTCGCCATCTTCTTCATAAAGAGCGATCTGGCACATCGACGCATCGACTAGGCGGGCCAGGTTCTGCGCCACCAGGGTGAGCGTCTGGTCGAGGTCGATCGAGCTGGCGATCGCCTTGCTCACGTCGGCGACGAGCTCCAGCTGGCCGGCGTGGCGCTGCGCCTCTTCGTAAAGGCGCGCCATCTCAACGGCCACCGCGAGCTGTCCCGCCGCCGCGCGCAAGGCCTCGACCTGACCCCAGTCGGGGCGGCGCTGGTCGGAGCGGTGGTAGCCGACCTCGAGCACGCCGGTCGCCCGCCCAGAAACGTCGCTGCCGAAAGGCACGAAGATCCGGATCAGGTCTTTGTGCTTGCCGCGCTCGAAGACCTCGCCTGCAAGCGTGAACGGCGCGGTGTCATCGGCATGCCCATGGTCCTTTTCGCCGATCAGGCACGCCAGGACCTTCCCGAGGACCATGCCGTTGCTGTAGACAACCGGCACCTCCAGCCATGTGGCAGGCACAGGCAGACCGCCCGAGATGACGTCGGCGTGATCGGTCGACGGCATCGGCCCGACGATCACGGGCTGCCAGCTGCGTGCGACATAAACGAGGACGTCGTCCGGCGCGAGCACGCGGTCTTCCTCGAGAGCCCAACGTGGGACTCTCTTCCCCGCTCGCGGGGCAGTACCCGACGCAGTCGGGGGATGGGGCCGGGATGTACTTGCACCCGCGTCGCGGGAGGTTTCCGCGACGTCGATCGCCTCTGCGGACGCTGCCCCGGCAGCCATGCGCACGATCGTGGACTCATCCTCGCTCTCGTCCAGCAGGTAGACGGTCGCGAAGTTGAAATCGAACTCGGGCACATGGGAGTCGGTGAGGTGGCCGACGACGGCGTCGATGACCTCATGCCGCGACGCGCCTGGCGTCAGCATCGCGGTCGTCATGTCGCCTAGCGCGCTGAGCAGCCGGTTGCTGTTTTCGAGCTCGGCGATCAGGCGCTGCGACGCGAGTGCGCCTCCGATCAGCTGCGCGCCCGCCCGCAGCATCTCGTCTGTGGACGGTGCCCGCCTCACGGTCGCGAGCCGGTCGCGGCTGAGAAGAACGAGGTAGCCGTGCGGCTCTTCGGGCTGACCCAGGCCATATGTCGCGACGGGATGCAGGTCCGCCTCTGCTGTGGCAGCCCCGACCATCTTGTCCAGCGCCGCCTCCCACGGGGCTGACGCATCTGGGCGTTCGACGCGCATCGGCGCCGCGACGCGAAGGTGCGCGGTGACCAGCTCGAGGTGCGAGCGTTGGTGGCCGAACTGATAGATCGCCGCGCCGTCCAGGTTGCTCGCCATGAGGAGGTCGGCGAGCGCGATCGACAGCAGGCGCCGCAGCTCCTTGGCGTCGGTCCGGGCGTC
>VBDS01000210.1 GCA_005889085.1 Chloroflexota bacterium
CGGTCGACCACGATCGGCGTGACGAGAGCTGTCACGACGGCCCCACCGGTGGCCGCCGCGGCGGTGGTTCCTTTCTCATCAATTTCGAGGTACGTCTTCTGCACCACCTGCGTGAGAGCGCATTCACCGCAAAACGCCGGCACCGGCGCTTGCATCGGCATGCCCATCGCGATGAGCGTTTGCGTCAGATCTTTCATGTAGTCGAGCTTGACCTTGGGCATCTCTAGACTCCCGTCGCAGTGGGTCCAGACGTTGGGCACGCCCGTGTCCCAGTACTTGCATGGTGCTCCCAGCGAAGACCCAGTCGCTCCGTGCATGTAACCAAGCACCTGCCTCCAGGTCGCAGAAGTCAAGAACTTCGAGAAATCGGCCGGCGAGAGCGTCTGGCGAGGCAGGACCACAACAGCGCTGAAGCGCCCTCCTTTATATGGAAGGAGTGCCGCTACATAGTCGGGTGTGGAGACCTCAGTGACGTTTTCGTGGCGTCGCATCATCGGCACCCTCACGGTCGTACCGGCAAACGTGTGGAACTGACCGGGATCGCGGGAGTCGAACTCGATCCGCCAGAGCGCGTGGAAGTACGTCGCGTTGACGAGGTAACCGACCACGCTGGGATCGAAGCTGTCCACGAGGTCAGTGATCTTGTGATGGGTCGCGCCGTCGACCCAGCGGTTCACAACGCCAGGCGCGCCGGGGGATCGGAAATCGAGGTTGGCCATCTGCGCGCGATAGTCGTTGCGCAGCTTGGCCACGTAGCTCTGCGACAGGGGCAACCCTTGCTTCACCCACACCGCCTGAGCTAGCTCGAGCTGCGCACCGTCATCGCTTTGGGCCAGGCGTTCGATCGTCTGCCGCGCTTCGCCGCTTGGATCCACGCTCGGGTCGAGTCCAAGTGTCTCGAGCATCGCCGCCTGCGTGTCCCCGCTCGCCGCGGATGCCGCCATGCTCAACATGAGCGACGCACTCAGGGGCGAGACGAAGACGTTCCCCGCCCCAGGCTCAGCGAGGAGACGATCGACGAGCGAAATCCCGAAGTTGGTCGACGAGTCGGACAGCTTCATCGACAGGTGCTGCACCACCCGGTCGGGCGGGGTCTCACCGCAGGCTGCAAGAAGGATGGCAAGCGCGGAGCAGGCGACAGCAAGACGTCGCATGTCAGTGAGACGGCTCAAACAGTCGAAAGGTAACGCCTATCCCTTGACGTAGCTGAACCGTTAACGACCTGGGTTTCCCTGTGGAGGTAGCAACCCTACCGTGCTCAGGGGTGAAGGTTCGTGACGCCATTCGCCTGATCGAAAACGAGGGTTGGTATCTGGTCGCCCAGAAAGGCTCACATCGCCAGTTCAAGCATCTGCGACTGGCTGGTCGCGTCACGATTGCCGGTCACATGTCCGACGATCTGCCGCCGAGAACCCTCCGAAGTATTCTTAGACAAGCCCGACTCGGGACGATGCGATGAATCGATACCTTGTAGTTGTCGAGAAGGCGAATCGAAACTTCGCTGCGTATTTGCCTGATGTTCCTGGATGCGTGGCAACCGGAAAGACACGGGACCAGGTCCTGGACCGAATTCAGGAAGCGTTCGCGATGCACGTCGCAGGAATGAAGGAAGATGGTCTGCCTCTTCCTGAACCCATTTCGAGCGCGGAGTACATTCGCCCCTAGGCTTCAGCTACCCCTTTACGTAGCTGAGCTTTTCGGCGACCTTGCCGTCGCGGACCCTGAACAGGTCGATGCCTCGGACGTGGCCGCTTCCCCAGTCGAAACGCCAGCGCACCACGGCCCGGTCCCCCGCGACGACCATCTCCTCGGTTTCGAAGCGGGCCTGCGGCGTGCGGTCGAAGAACGTCTGCCAGAAACGGCCGACGTCGGCCTGCCCAACATGTCGCTCGCCATCCGGCGGCGGGAGGGTGTTTTCGAAGACGCAGTCGTCGGTCATCAACGCCATCACCGCGTCGACGTCGTGGCGGCCGAACGCATCGTTGAATGCGTCGACCGTTTCTTTGGTGCTCAGCGGCGGTCGCCCAAACATATCGGTGGATACAGCGAGGCGTAATCCGTGACCCGATTGCGCCTCGCTGGATACAACGAGGCGGAATCCGACCGCATTTTCAGGCCTGGCCGACCATGCGCGAGATGACCTCGCCCAGGTTCGGGCCGCCTTTGCCGAACGGCACCGAGTGCACTCGGTGCGCGAACACCATCTCCGCCACGTCGCCGACGTGGGTCACGCCAACCTCGTCCGACCTGTCGTACGCGGCCTTCGCCTGCGCGGCGCGGGCGCACACCAGGTCGGATCGATGCCCGTCGACCTCGAGGGCGATCGAGATCTGGGCGATGAGCCGCAGGATCTCGCGCGGCAGCATGACCTCCGGGAAAGTTGCGATCGCCTCTGCGATCTGCGACTTCGCCGCCTGCTCCGACTCCGCGTGCAGCTGTGAGAACTGGTTCGGGTCGTCCTCCCACAACGCGCGCTTCTCGACGATGGCGACGCGCTGATCGAGGTCGCGGATGCCCTCGACGTCGACGCAAAGCCCGAACCGGTCGAGCAGCTGCGGTCGCAGCTCCCCCTCCTCGGGGTTCATAGTGCCGACGAGGATGAAGCGCGATGGGTGCGAGACCGAGACGCCCTCGCGCTCCACCGTGTTGATGCCCATCGCGGCCGCGTCCAGCAGCACGTCCACGATGTGGTCATCGAGCAGGTTCACCTCGTCGACGTAGAGGATGTTGCGGTTGGCCTCGGCCAGCACGCCCGGCTCGAACCGCCGCGAGCCTTCCTTCAGCGCGGCCTCGAGGTCGATCGTCCCGACGACGCGATCCTCCGACGCGTTGATCGGCAGCTCGACGACGCGCATGCGCCGGGTGGTCACGGGCAGCGCCCCGGCAGCGGCGCGTTCGCGGCAGTCGAGGCACCAGTCCTCGGGGTCGTCCGGGTGGCATCCGAAGTGGCAGCCCTCGACGACCTGCTGGTCGGGCAGCAGGCGAGCCAGGGCCCGCACCGCGGTCGACTTGCCGGTGCCCTTCTCGCCCCGAATCAACACCCCGCCGATGGTCGGATTGATCGCGTTGAGGACCAGGGCGAGCTTCATCTCGTCCTGTCCGACGATCGCCGTGAAGGGGTAGGAGTAGCGGTCGATGGCCATGCCTACGCAGATGTTACCGACGACCGGCGCGAGGTCACGAGCTCACGAGCAAGTCACTGTCGCGGGGTCGAGATTGAAGCTCCAGCCGTAGTAGGTCGCCGCCAGCTTGTAGCCGTTCGCCTCCTCCGGCCTGCTGGCGTGGTTGTGCGCGATGTCATCGCACATCGCGTTCTCGACCTGGCCCTGGGTTGGATTGAGGCCGATGCCGAGCACGCTCGCGCTGACAGAGGCGTAGAACCTCCACGCCTGCACGTTGACCGCGCCGCTCGAACAAAGGAGAGGCGAGGCGTTGCCATCGGCCGTGGTCGTCAGCTGCGCCGAGCACAGGTTGGCGACCGGCAGATCGGGCGCCGGCGCGAGGACCTGCTGCGGAACGGGAGTCTCGCCGTTCACGCTGCTTGGCGCGGGCGAGGAGCTGGCGACCACGGGTGAGCTGGAGGGCGTCGGCGTGGCTGAAGCGGTCGGCGCCGACGAGCATGCCCCCGCGACCAGCGCCAGCACCACGAACAGCCGCCCGCTACCGGCCGCGGCCCAGCTCCCTCTCGACCGCGGTCGCGATCTCATCTCGGGAAAGGTCATAGAGCCCGTAATAGTGCGCTCCCATACGCTCCGCGAGGTCGGCACAAGCATTGATCGCGTAGGTCTGGTACATCGGCGCAACTCGCGCCAGGTGCTGCACCGACGGCAGGTGGCTGTAGTCACGGGCCGAGTCGATGACAAGCGCGTCGATGTTCTCGGCGTCGATCAGGGCCGCGACCTTCTGCGCCTCCACGAGCGGCTCTTCCTTGAACATGGAGATGTTGCCGCGGCCATCGCTGATGAGAACGAGCAGCGGCCGGATGGTCGGGTCGCGCAGCAACTCGGTCTTGACGACCTTGTAGCCGGCCATCAGGCCGTGGGTCAGCGGCGTCGTCCCTCCCACCGACAGCCTCTCCAGCCGCCGGCGGGCAAGCGAGACGCTGGAGGTCGGGCGCATCACGACCTCGGCGGTGCGGTTCTTGAAGATGACGACGGCCACGCGGTCGCGCCGGACATAGGCGTCCTGGAGGAGCGAGAGGATCGCGCCTTTGGTCGCCGCCATCCGCTGCTCCGCGTCCATCGAGGCCGAGGCGTCGACCACGAACACGATGAGGTTGCCGATCTTTCGCTCGCGAACCTTCTGGCGCAGGTCCTGCTTCTCGAGCATCAGCCGCTCACCGTGCCTTCGACCCCGCTCCCGCTGCAGCGGCGCGGCGGCGCGGACGGTGGCGTCGATCGCGAGGTCGCTCACCTTCTCTTTCGGCTCGGCGCGGACGTAGCGGCCGCGGCGGTCGGGCGTCTGGCTCGCCGCCCGCTTGCCGCCCTGCTTGCGCACCCGCCGCTGTCGCGGGAGGTCGATGCGCTTCAAGTTGAAGGTCTGCAGGGCGTCGGGGGCCGACTCGTGCCCACTCGCGCCGCCGGTCGTCACACCTGTGTCGGCGCCCGCCGACTGCTGGCCGGTGTCGGACGCGCTGGCACTCTGCTCGGCCGAGGCATCCGACGTCGCCTCATTTTCCGACGCCTGCGGATCGCCCGCGTCCGACTCGGGCTGTTGCGTACCTTCCTGCTCCTCGCCGTGCTCGGGCGACGTCGTCTCGTCCTGGTCACGGCGCAGAGGCTGACGGGCGCGGTGCGACAGGGCGAGCGACGCGGCGTCGTAGATGTCCTCGCGATTCGGTGATCCGTGCCGGCGGTATGCGGCGAGGGCGCGTGCCGCGTGGTCGATCACGACGTCGGCCCGATGGCCGAGAACTTCCGCCTCGACGCAGATCGAAGAGATGAGCCGCGCGTGGCCGGCGCTCAGCTGAACATCCTTCACGCGCGCGATCGCCTCGCCCAGGGCGCGGGAGAGATTGGAGTCGGCGGCCGCGAACTCGTTGGCGAACTCGTGGTCGCCCTTCTTGAAGGCCGCGTCCCGCTCGGCGATCAGGACGCGCTCGTCGGGGTCGCGGATTCCTTCGACGTCGACGCAGAGACCGAAGCGGTCCAGCAGCTGCGGCCTCAGCTCACCCTCTTCCGGGTTCATGGTGCCCACGAGGATGAAGCGCGACGGGTGGCTGAACGAAACGCCTTCGCGTTCGATGACGTTGACTCCCATCGCCGCCGCGTCCAGCAGCACGTCTACCAGGTGGTCGTCGAGCAGGTTGACCTCGTCTACATAAAGGATGTTGCGGTTCGCCTCGGCGAGCACGCCGGGTTCGAAGCGTCGGGTTCCAGTGCGCAGAGCGGCCTCGATGTCGATCGTGCCGACGACGCGGTCCTCAGAGGCGTTGATGGGCAGCTCGACCACGCGCATCCGCCGCTTGTGGTGCGGCAGGGTGCCCGCCGCCATCAGCTTGGCGCGGCAGTCGTCGCACAGCGCCTCGCGGTCCGCCGGATCACACCCGAAGTGGCAGCCTTCGACCACGTCGTGCTCCGGCAGCAGCCTCGCGAGCGCCCGCACCGCGGTCGACTTGCCGGTCCCCTTTTCGCCCCGGATGAGCACGCCGCCGATCGTCGGCACGATCGCATTCAGGATCAGGGCCAGCTTCATCGAGTCCTGGCCCACGATCGCCGTGAAGGGGAACGAGTGCCGGTCGAGGGTGACGCTCACTTACAAGAGGATAGGAGCGAGTTCCTCCCGAATCGGATCCAGGTCCCGATCTTTTCGCGCCCAGGCCATCAGCTCCGGTTTCGCCTCGAAGCTCTGGCGGAGGAGCGGCAGCGCTTCTTCCGCATTGCCCAGGCGGGCGTAGACGCATGCAAGGTTGTAGCGCGACTCCGCAAGCTGCTCCGGTTTGGTGAAGAAGCTGCCTTCCACGTCGGACGCCCACCTTGCGACTGTCATTGCCCGGTTCTCGTCGCCGAGGTCCAGGTGCCACGACCATACGTGGGTCCCGGCGTGACCGACCGCGCCGGGCACCGCCTCCCACACCTGGGACTCCGGCTGCCGGGGATGCGGTTTCGCGAGGTCCTCCACCGATGACGCCTCGACCGCCTTCCGGAGCGCAGTCCAGGACTCGGCGGCGTCCGCCTTGACGGCCGCCGCGGAGAGATCCTTGACCTCGGCGTAGATGATCGCGTTCTGCACGCCATCGTCGTCCGGGACGGGCGGCGGAAGCTCGCCTCCGGTGCGAGTCGCGTCCAGCGTCCGTGCGCTGCGCCAGCGCCACCAGGACGTGTGCGCGAGGTGATCCTTGGCGTTCCAGCGGCCGTCGGGGTTGGCCGGCTCGTCGACGACGAACGCCTCGAGCTCCGCCTCTCGTTCGCGCGCCTCGTCGATTGCGCGCAGCAGCTTTTCTTTCACGAGGCCTCGGCCGGAACCAGCCCCTTCACCAGCTCGCGCTCTTGCAGGAGCTCTTCGGTCGTCTTCTTGATGCGGTCCCACGCATCGTTGTCGTGTTTGAGGTCGGGCACGACCTCCCAGTGCTCGCCGTCCGACCGCACCGGGTAGCCGAACTGCAGCCCCTCGGGCACGTTGTACTCGCCATGGCTGACGACGGCCAAAGAATGCCAGTCGCCCCACGGGGTTGGGGCGCGGATGCTCTGCACCGAGTCGATCACAGCGCTGGCCGCCGACCCGGCGGACGATGCCCCTCGAGCTTCGATCACTGCCGCACCGCGCTTCTGGACGGTTTCGATGAACTTGCCCTTGAGCCAGCCGTGGTCGGAGATGACCTCGAAGACCGGCAGGCCGGCGATGCGGGCGTTGGCCGCGTCCGGGTACTGGGTCGCGGAGTGGTTGCCCCAGATCGCCACGTTGGAGATGGCCGCGACCGGGGCCTTCGCCTTCTTCGCGAGCTGGATGCGCGCGCGGTTCTCGTCCAGCCGCGTCATGGCGAACCAGCGCTCGGCCGGAACGTCGGGTGCGTTCAGGCGCGCGATGTAGCAGTTCGTGTTGCAGGGGTTGCCGACGACCAGGATCCGCACGTCGCTGGCGGCGCTCTTCGCGATCGCCTTGCCCTGCGGTCCGAAGATCCCTCCGTTGACCGACAGCAGGTCGCCGCGCTCCATGCCTGCCTTGCGCGGCACCGAGCCGACGAGCAGGGCCCAGTTCGCACCTTCGAAGGCCTCCTCCGCCTTGCTCGTGAGCTCCATGCCCGCGAGCATGGGAAACGCGCAGTCGTCCAGCTCCATGGCGACGCCTTCGAGCGACTTCATGGCCGGCTCGATCTCGAGCATGCGCAGGACGATCGGCTGGTCGGCGCCGAACATCTGGCCCGACGCGATGCGGAAGATAAGTGCGTAGCCGATCTGCCCGGCCGCGCCGGTGACCGCGACCTGGATCGGCACCTTTCCCCCGCTCACACGGGAATCCTAGTTCGGCCCTAGCCTCCGCCGCAGGAGTGGGCCTCGGGACCCTGGACCGCGTCGACCGCGGCAGCGAGTACCGGACGGAAGTAGATGGGGGCGACGGCGAAGATCGCTACTGTGACCGCTGCTGAAACGAAGAGAAGGACGATTCGTAGGACGCGGCGCCCCATGAAGATAGAACGCGGGGGCGCACCCATGGTTTCGGTCCAAGAACCACGGACACGCTCGAAAACCCGCCGCTGCCGGCAAACGCGGGTTTGTGTCCGCAGCGAAATCCGCCACTGCCGGCAAACGCGGGTTTGACTCAGCAGCGCGAAGCTCTTTACCTGAAGCCTTCCCCCTCCGGTTCGAAAAGGTCGTCCTCGGCCAGGCGCCGGGCGAAGCAGAGGAAGCCGGTGTGGGCGACCATCCGGTGCGACGGCCGCATGCTCCGTCCGCGCACCGTCCAGCCCCGCTGCAGGAGCTCGAACGCCTCCAGCATCCCGAAGCCGCGAAGCTCCCGCAGGCAGTCGAAAAAGCGCTGGACCTGGCTGACGTTCGGGCAGTGGGCAAAGAGGATGCCTCCCGCTCGCAGCGCCGCCTTGGCGCCCGGCGCCGCCTGCCAGGGTTCGGAGAGATCGAGGAGCACCCGGTCCATCTCGCGCTCCTCGAAGCCGAGGTAGGCGTCGCCCAGCTTCAGAGTCAGGTTCGGGGGTAGCTCGCCAAGCGTCTCCAGGATCCCGCGCTTGGCGGCTTCCAGGAACTCCTCCCTGGCCTCGTAGCTGATCACCTCGCCCGCCGGGCCCACCGCGCGCAGCGCTGCCAGGGTCAGGGCCCCGGTCCCCGTCCCGGCTTCGAGCACGCGGGCGCCTGGGTACAGGTCGGCGGCGATGAGGATCGCGCCAAGGTCCTTGGGGTAGATCGGCTGGGCCTGGCGGTGGCGGCCGGTGACCTGCTCCGCGAAGGTGGCGCGAACCGCCAGCAGGCGCGCCCCCATCTGAGTGGTGACGACGACGCCTTCCGGCCGTCCGATGAGATCGTCGTGGGGGATGAGCCCCGAGTGGAGCGAATGGCGTTCGCCGGCCTTGAGCCGGACGCGGTGCCGCCGCCCCACCTTATCGACCAGCAGGATTACCTCCCCCTCGGCCAGGACCCGGCTCACCCGGGTTTGTGAGCGCGGATCAGCGCGTGCCAGTACGCGTGCCACAGCTTGCCTTCGCGCCGCTCGGGGTGGAGCTGGACCCTCGCCTCGCCCTCCGAGGTCTCGATGCGCTCCGCCAGCTCCGCCGAAAGCTGAGGCCCGATGTTCTGGTTGCCCATCCAGTCCTCGTAGCTCCAGTCGAGCTCGCGCGCCTGCGCCGTCTCGACCTCGAAGCCCGCGCGCTCGAGCTTCGTCACCCACTCCTCGACCGTGAGAGAAAGGATGTGTGACGGGTCGCGGCGCACCTCGACCTCATGAAGGACGTCTCGGGCGGGGAGCGGCGGTGCGCAGTCGACGAAGGTGCCGTCGCGATCCGGCTTCAGGACGCGGAACGCCTCGGCGATGAACGCGTCGACGTTTGCAAAGTGGTGCGGCGCGGCGCGCACGGTGTAGATGTCGAACGTGTCGTCTTGGAATGGAAGGTGCTCCGCATCTCCGATGACCCAATCGACGTTGACGATCTTCTTTTCCGCCGCGATCCTGCCGGCTTCCGCGAGCATCTCGCGCGTGAGGTCGAGACCGATGACGCGCCGGACGTGCGGGGCGAGCGCGAAGGCGGTGTTCCCCGTTCCCGTCGCCACGTCGAGGACGAGGTCGCCTCTTTTCGGTTGGGCGAGGTCGACGACCTCCTGCAAACGGATCGATGACGCATGGAAGGTCGACTTGGAATAGTTGGCTGCGACATCGCGAAAGCTGTCGCGAACGTCTGGCACGGGGCCACATTACGCTACGGACGTGACCAGCTCGAAAGCGACCGCGCGCTGGACCGGCGAGAAGGTCCATTTCGAGATCGAATCGGCGTCCGGGCACAAGGCCGAGGTCGACGAGCCGCCGGTCTTCGGTGACGACTCCGCAATGCGGCCGACCGAGATGCTGCTCGGCGCGCTGGGAAGCTGCACCGGCCTCAACACGGTGCTGCTGCTGAGAAAGTTCAAGCAGCCGCTGCGCTCGCTCGAGGTCGAGGTGGAAGGCGAACGGGACGACGAGTGGCCGAAGGCCTTCAACAAGATCAAGCTGACATTCCACTGCGGTTGGGACGGCAAGACCGACAAGGAGCTGGTCGAGCGGGCGATCGACTGGGCGTGCAACCGCTACTGCCCGATCCACGCGACTCTTTCAAAGGGCGTGGAGATCGAGCATCACCGAAAGGACTCGCACTAACCCGCGCGGAACCTTGCGTTTGGCGCCTAACGCGCTTTATATCGCGCGTTCAACGAGCGTCTGGCGCCTAACGCAGCGAAATGGGGCCTGACGTCTTTTCTCAAGCTCCGCATAGAATTAATCCCGTTCCTCGACAGCCTGCACGTTGGAGGCCGCTCCGGAAACCTTGCTCGACACCTACGTCCCGATCCTGATCTTCGCCCTCATCGTCCTGGGGTTGATCGGAGCGTTGGTGACCCTGAGCTTCGTCCTCGGTCCGGCCAAGCCCTTCAAGCGCAAGCTCGCCCCATACGAGTCAGGCATCATCCCCGAGGAACCTGCCGTGCGCCGGCTTTCAGTTCGCTTCTACCTGACAGCGATGCTGTTCATCATCTTCGACGTCGAGGCCGTCTTCTTCTATCCCTGGGCGGTGCTGCTGCGCCAGCTCAAGTGGTTCGGTCTCATCGAGATGCTGGTCTTCATCGGGATCCTTCTCATCGCGCTGGCCCACATCTGGAAGAAGGGAGGGCTGGATTGGGAGTAGAGGCGCTCGCCGAATCGCTGGGCCGGAACATCCTCACGACGACCCTGGGCAAGGTGGTCGGCTGGGGTCGCGGCAACTCCGTCTGGCCGGCGCAGTTCGGCCTCGCCTGCTGCGCGATCGAGATGATCGCAACCGCAACCGCGGGCGTTGACATCGGCCGTTTCGGCTCGGAGGCTTTCCGCGCCTCGCCGCGCCAGTCGGACCTGATGATCGTCTCGGGTCGCGTCTCGCAGAAGATGGCGCCGATCCTGCGCACCATCTACGACCAGATGCCCGAGCCGAAGTGGGTCATCTCGATGGGCGCCTGCGCCTCCACAGGTGGGATCTTCAACAACTACGCGCTGCTGCAGGGGGTCGACAAGATCGTGCCCGTCGACGTCTACATCCCCGGCTGCCCGCCGAGGCCGGAGGATCTCCTGAACGCGTTGATGATCCTCCAGGAGAGGATCAAGGCGCAGGGGATCCTGCCGCAGCAGTGATTTCCGAGCCGCTGATAGTCGAACAAGGCGTCAGCGCCGGCGACCATTGGGTCACGGTCGGCTCCGGCAGCATTCGCGACGCCCTCGCCGAGCTCAAGAAGGACGGCTTCACGCTGCTCGTCTTCCTGACATGCGTCGATCACCTGGCCGACTCGTCGCGCCAATGGCCCGCGCGCTACGAGCTCGTCTATGAGCTCCGCAACCTCGAGAAGCCGGAGCAGATTCGCGTCCGGGCGTTCATCGATGGCGACCCCCCGCATATCGACTCCGTGCACGACCTGTTCCCGCCCGCGAACTGGGAGGAACGCGAGACCTACGACATGTTCGGGATCATCTTCAACGACCACCCCGACCTGAGCCGGATCCTCATGCCTGACGACTGGGTCGGCCACCCGCTGCGCCGCGACTATCCCGTGGGCGGCGAGGTCGTGGAGTTCTCCGAAGAGCACGAGACCTGGCAGACCCCGCCGGAGAAGGCATGACGGACACCATCACCCAGGGCGTCACCGTCACCAAGACCGGCGAGAAAGGCGCGTTCGGCGGCGAGCTGCTCACGGTCAACTTCGGTCCCCACCATCCGTCGACGCACGGCGTGCTCCGCCTCATCGTCGACCTCGACGGCGAGCAGGTGCGCAGCCTGAAGCCGGTCATCGGCTACCTGCACACCGGCATCGAAAAGCAGATGGAAGCGCTGCGCTGGCAGCAGGGCGTCACCGTGACCGACCGCCACGACTATCTGTCGCCGCCCATCAACAACCTCGCCTACGCGCTCGCGGTCGAAAAGCTGATGGGCGTCGTGGTGCCGCCGCGCGCCGACGCGCTCCGCGTGATCATGTCCGAGCTCACGCGCCTCTCCTCGCACCTGGTGTGGATGGGGACGAGCGGGCTCGAGCTCGGCGCCATGAGCATGCTCATGTACTGCTTCCGAGAGCGGGACACGATTCTCGACATGAACGAGGAGATCTCGGGCTTCAGGATGCACACGTCTTACATCCGCCCGGGCGGGGTGATGGCCGATGCGACGCCTCGCTTCCTCGAGATGCTCGACCGGTTCATCCACGACATGCCGGGGCACGTCGACGAGTACGAGAACCTGCTGACGAACAACCCGATCTGGCGGTCGCGGACGATCGGGATCGGGCGCCTGTCGGCGGAGGACGCGAAGGTGCTCGGCGCCACGGGTCCGATGCTTCGCGGCTCGGGGGTCGCCTGGGACCTGCGCAGGTCGATCCCGTACTCCGGCTACGAGAACTACGACTTCGAGATCGCCACGTCGGACATGTGCGACTGCTACGGCCGCTACCTCGTGCGCATAAAGGAGATGCGCGAGGCGGTGAAGATCCTGCGCCAGGCTCTGGATCGATTGCCCGACGGGCCGGTGAACGTCGACGACCGGAAGATGCTGCCTCCACCCCGCGAGGAGCTCGAGACATCGATGGAGGCGGTGATCCACCACTTCAAGCTCTTCACGGAGGGATATTCGGTGCCGCCGGGCGACGTGTACGTCGCGGTCGAGTCGGGTCGCGGCGAGAACGGCTGCTACGTCGTCAGCGACGGCACCCACAAGCCGCGGCGGGTGAAGTTCCGCTCCGCGTCCTTCGTCAATCTGCAGGCCCTGGAGCAGATGTCGCTCAACCACATGATCGCCGACATGGTCGCGATCATCGGCACTGCTGACACTGTGCTCGGGGACTGCGATCGGTGACGGCGCTGTCCGCGCAAGTGCTGGAGGAGATTCGCGAGCTCCCGGCGAAATATCCACAGTCCCGCTCGGCGGTGATGCCGGCGCTCGACCTCGCCCAGGAGGAGATGGGGCACCTGACGCCGGAGGCGATGACCGAGGTCGCTCAGGCGCTGCAACTCGACCCCGGCTACGTCGAGGGCGTCGCGACCTTCTATTCCTTGTTTCATCTCGAGCCGGTCGGCAAGCATCGCTTCTACGTCTGCACGAACCTCAGCTGCATGCTGCGGGGCGCGAACGAGATCGTCGATCACGTCAGGCAGGCGATCGGCGTCAGCGGGTCAGAGCAGGTTTCCCCGGACGGTCTCTTCAGCTACGAAGAGGTCGAGTGCCTGGGCGCGTGCGAGTACGCCCCGATGATGCGGCTCGATCACGAGTATCACTACGACCTCACCACACAGACGATCGATGAGCTGATTACTCAGCGACGCTCTCCCACGCCCCTCGCCCCGACCCTCTCCCCTGGAGGGGAGAGGGTGAAGAAACCCCGAGCCCCCAGGAAGAAGAAGGCCGATGGCTGAGCTCCGCGGTTCATCCGGCGAGGCTCCCAACCACATCCTGACGCGGTGGTTTGGAACTCCCGACCTGCACCGCCTGGAGACCTACGCGTCGAAAGCAGGCGGCTATTCCGCGATGCGCAAGGCCTTGCTCGACATGGCGCCCGCCGACATCACCAACGAGGTCAAGACGTCCGGCCTGCGCGGGCGCGGAGGCGCCGGCTTCGCCACCGGCACCAAGTGGAGCTTCATCAACCGCGACGCGCCTGGGCCGAAGTACGTGGTCGTCAACGCGGACGAATCGGAGCCGGGCACGGCGAAGGACCGCTACATCCTCGAGAACTCACCGCACATGGTCGTCGAAGGGATCCTGATCGCGGCCTACGCAGTCGGTGCCAACCAGGCCTGGGTCTACATCCGGGGCGAATATGACCGTCCCTACCGAATGCTCACCGAGGCAATCGAGGAGGCGCGGGCCAAGGGCTACATCGGCCCCAAGCCGTTCGGCAAGGAATATCCGCTCGACATCCGGCTCTACCGCGGCCACGGCGCGTACATCTGCGGCGAGGAGACGGCGCTTCTCGAATCCCTCGAAGGCAAACGGGCTCAGCCTCGGTCACGTCCCCCATTCCCCGCCGTCAAGGGCGCCTGGGGCCGCCCGACCCTGCTCAACAACGTGGAAACGCTGGCCACGGTGCCCGCGATCCTCAACATGGGCGGCGCGGAATACGCAAAGCTCGGGACCGCCAAGTCGCCGGGGACACGCCTGCTGACGGTCAGCGGCAACGTGCGCAAGCCCGGCGTCTACGAGGTCGAGCTCGGCAAGACGTTCCGTCACGTGATCATGGAGCTCGCAGGCGGTCCACCCGAAGGTCGAAAGGTAAAGGTCTTCTGGCCTGGCGGATCTTCGGCCCCCGTGCTGCCTGAATCGATGCTCGACACCACGACGGACATGGAAGCGCTGGCCGCGGCCCGCTCGATGGGAGGATCAGGCGGCGTGATCGTGATGGACGACACGCACTGCGTCGTCAAAGCTGCGCACCGACTTTTGAAGTTCTACGCCTACGAGTCGTGCGGCAAGTGCACGCCGTGTCGGGTCGGCGGGGACTGGGCGGTGCGGACCTATGAGCGGATCCTGGCCGGGCAGGGCTCGCAGGTCGAGCTCGACATCCTGCAGCGCGTGTCGGACGGCTTGCAGAACGGCCGCTGCCTCTGCGGTCTCGGCGATTCCGCCGGCTGGGTGATCGACTCAACGCTGCGCCACTTCCGCGAGGAGTACGAGGACCACGCCTTGAGGCACGAATGCAACGTCGGGGCGGTGATGGCAAGTGCCTGACATCAACCTGACAATCGACGGCTACAAGATCACTGTGCCGGCCGGCACGCTCATCGTCGAGGCGGCGAAGACCGTCGGGATCGAGATCCCTGTGTTCTGCTACCACCACAAGCTCGATCCCGTCGGCGCGTGCCGCCTGTGCCTCGTCGATTTCTCACCCGGCCCGCCCCGCCCCCAGACCGCGTGCACCACGCCGGTGTCGGAGGGAATGGTCGTGCGGACGCAGAGCGCGATGGCGGTGCAGGCGCGCGCGGACATCCTGGAGTTCGAGCTTGCCAACCACCCGCTGGACTGCCCGGTGTGCGACAAGGGCGGCGAGTGCCCCTTGCAGGACTTCACGTTCCGGCACGGCTACCCGACAAGCCGTATCGACGGCCCGCGCCTCCACTTCAAGAAGCCGATCCCCCTCTCGGACAAGATCGCGCTCGACCGCGAGCGGTGCGTGCTCTGCTACCGGTGCACGCGGTACTACGACGAGGTGGCCTGGGAGCAGGAGCTGACGACCGACCAGCGCGGCGT
>VBDS01000240.1 GCA_005889085.1 Chloroflexota bacterium
GTCCTTGCTGTGCTCTGCGATCCACTCGGTGGTGACCAGAGCCTTGGTTTGTGTCTGAGAGCTCAATTCAAATTCCTCCAGAAAATGCGAAATGACGAACGAACGGTTCGAGGAGAAGAAACGGTCGAATGGGCACGCCCTCCGGGGCGTGAGCAGACGGCCGGGGCTAGCTACAGAAGCAGGCCGGGATGTGGGTCAACCGCTGAGCAGGCCAGGTCAGGTCCGCCATAGACGATCAATTGTAGGTAACCCTCGCTGCAGATGCGAGATTCCCGACAATTTGCGACAGTGTCGCAAGTACACCTGATCAAGTACCAGGCGCTGGGCAACGACTACATGGTCCTGGACCTGCCGGGACCTCTTGACGACCTGGTCGCCCTGCTGCCTGAGCTCTGCGACCGCAACCGGGGCCTGGGCTCCGACGGGCTGCTCGCCTTCGACCCGGCGGCGATGAGCGTGCGTATCTTCAACCCCGACCGGTCCGAGGCCCAGAAGAGCGGCAACGGGCTGCGCATCACCGCCGCCCACGCCGTGCTCGAGCACGGGGCGCCCGACCGGTTCGAGCTCCGCACGGCCGACAGGTCTAACGCCGTGCAGGTCCTCTCGCGGAACGGCGCCGAGATCGTCACCGAGCTGGACATCGGACGGCCATCGTTTCGCGCCGCAGATCTGCCCGCCAACTTCGACGGCGAACCAGAGCAGGTGGAGCTCGAAACGCCGGCGGGACGCGTCAAAGCGGTGCTCGTCTCGGTCGGCAACCCACACTGCGTCGTCTTCGGGCAGCCGGTGACGAAGAAACGCTGCCTCGAGCTGGGTCCCCATCTCGAGCGCCACCCCGCGTTTCCGGAACGCACAAACGTGCAGCTTTGCGAAGTAATTGATCGCGCGCGCGTACGCGCGGAGATCTGGGAGCGCGGCGCCGGTTACACCCTCGCGTCCGGGACGAGCGCCAGCGCGGTCGCCGCGGCGTGCATGCGACGAGCCCTGGTCGATGCGAACGTCACCGTCGAGATGCCCGGAGGCGACCTGTCCGTAAGGCGCGAGCCAAACGGAAACCTGGTCCAATCAGGACCCGCGCGCCGCGTCTACCGCGCGGTCATCGAGCTGTCGGACTTCGACGCCTCAGCAACGTGAGCTGAATCAAGACGAAAGCCGCCCCGGCGACTAGGCACACGCCGACGGCCGGCCACCACGAGTGGAGCGCAAAGAACACGGCCGCCGCGGCCATGCCAAATCCGAAAATGCCTCCCCAGTGGGACGTGAAGAACTGAGCATCGTCGACATTCCGCGCACCAGGTGGGACCAGCCATAGAGGCCATCCACCTATTAGTGTCGTCGCCCAGGGCAGCCCGCAACCAATCATTGCGACGACCTCTGCGGCAGTGGTGTGGCCGGCGCGATTGCCGCCCAACCCTTCGTCTATAGGAAAGAACACGCCGAACAGCAGCCATGCGCCGAGGGTGAAACCAGGGACCGATTGAAGCATCGCCTTGACCCTGTCTCCATAGGGGCGATCAAGCGCCTCCCACCACCGCTGCGGCATGCGCCACACAAGGAGCGCCGGGAGGGTTAGAACGACGCCGGCGACGTAGCCCACCTCATCATCAGTAACGCCGCTGTAAACGCGGCTCCCTAGCTGAGGGCAACCTCGGAAATTGCGCCGGGCAGCTCTGCCAGCCCACGAATCACCGCATCGGCCAGGGATGGATCGTCGCGTTCGCCTTGCCGGTTGACCCAGATGCGCGAGATGCCGAGCTCGTACGTCGGCTTGATGTCGTGGAAGTAGCTCTGCGCGACGTGGATCCACGAGTCCGCTGATGAGGCGAACGTGGACTGGAAGAGGCGGAAGTGCGCCGGGCTTGGCTTGTACGCTGAGACGTCTTCGGCTGTGACGACGGCGTCGAAGTTAGCCGGAAGGCGGCGCTGCGTAAGGGCGATGATGTCGCGGTCGCAGTTGGTCAGCAGGGCAAACTTCCACCCCTGCTTGCGCAGCTCCCCCAGGGCAGGGCCGACGTCGGCGAAGGGAGGCCAGTAGGGAATCGTCGAGACGAGTGCCGTCGCGTCGTCCGGCTTGAGCTCCACCTCCAGGCGCTTGGCTGCGCGGCGCGTCGTCTCAGTGAGCACGGCACGGTAGCGCTTGAACGAACCTTCTCTCTCGACCTCAGCCTCGAGCGCGATGTAGGTGTCGAGGAAGTCCTGCCCACGCCCGGGAAAGAGCAGCTCTCCCGTTGTCCGAATGCCGTGTCGCCAGTCGATCAGCGTGCCGAAGCAGTCGAACGTCAGCCAGCGATCCGCCAACGAAGTTTTGCTACCGGCCAGGGGCGCGGTACGACATCGTCTTCTTCGCCGCCTCGTCGACGTCCTCGGGAGTCATCAGGACAGTCGTCTTGATGCTGCTCAGCGACCCTGTCGAACCGACGCCCATCGAGAACGCCGCCGCGGCTGCATTGTCGATGCCGTCGACGATGACGTACACATCCGTCTCACCGAAACCGTAGTAGAAGGCCTCGAGCTTTCCGCCTAGAGACTTCACAGCTACCTCGACCGCGGTGCGGCGGCCGGTGCCTCCATCCTTCAGCACACCCTTGATCCCGTCCGTGGAGTAGGTCCCCTGGAACAAGAATCTCGCCACTTCGTATCCTCCTTGAACTAGCCGGAAGCCTTGGGCAGGTATTCCTGGATTGCGTGCGCCAGGTGCTGCATGCTCATCGACTGCAGCCAGACTCGGCCGGGGCCGGTAAGAGCCGCGAGGAACAATCCCGAGCCGCCGAAGAACATGTTCTGAATCCCGGGGACCGTCACGACGTTGAACTGCACCGTCTCCTGGAACATCCCCACCTGGCTCGGGTGGACACGCAGCGTGTTGCCCGGCTGCAGGTCGTAGACGACGACCTCGCCGTTCAAGGCCACCCACGCCTGGCCTTGCCCGGTCAGCTTCTGCAGACGAAAGCCGGTCCCTCCGAAAACGCCCGCGCCCAGGCGCTGCTGGAAACCGATCGAGAACTGGACGCCAAGGGTCGCGCACAGGAAGCCGTGCCGGTGAACCATGTAACCCGTTCCGGGCGTGATCTCCATGGGGAGGATCTGACCCGGGAGCTTCGCCGCGAAGGCAAGGAGTCCCGGACCTCCGACGGCCGTGTACTCCGTCATGAAAAACGTGCCGCCGGCGAACGCGCGCCCGAGGGCGCCCATAAACCCGCCCTGCTGGCCGCCCACCGACGCGCCGGTCTTCATCTGGATCGCCATTGACATCCAGGACAGCTCGCCCGACTCGGCGAAGATCTTGTCGTTGGGCTGCATGTTCAGCTCGAGCACGGGCATCACAGTGCCCACGATCTTGGATTCCATCGAACGCTCTCCTTAGTGTCTGTGGTGAGGATCGATCATCCTGCGGCGGGACGCCGGACGCGTCGGATTTCGCGAGCAATCGTCGCAGACTCCGACCACGAGGACCTCCGTGCGCACCGGCTTGAAGCCGTGGCCTTCTTCGAGGTGCGCCTCGAGGTCGCTGACGAGCTCTTCTTGAATATGCATCACGCCGCCGCAGACCTGACAGACCGCGTGGTGGTGGTCGCCGGAGGCGAGCTCGTAATGCGTTGGTCCGTCGCCGAGATGCGCGGCAAAGAGCGACCCCGACGCAGTCAGGGCCTCGAGGGCGCGATACACCGTGCTGCGCGGAAATCCGGGCTTCGTCTTGTGCAGCTCCTCGGTGATCTCCTCGGCGGTGCAGTGGCCACCGAGTCGAACGATCGCGTCGTAGACCATCGACCGCTGCGCTGTGCGCCGCATGCCTGGCGCAAGCATCAGTGGATCACGCGGAGCGAACGATCTGCCTTGGTCAGCACGCGGCATCCGCCTTCCTCAACCAAAACGTCGTCTTCGATCCTGACGCCGCCCCAGCCCGGGATATAGATTCCAGGTTCGATCGTGAACACCATGCCCACCTCGAGGACGGTTTGCGAACCGGGGTCGAGGCTCGGATCCTCGTGCACTTCAAGACCTAGCCCGTGCCCGACGCGATGGAAGAACTGCTCACCGTAGCCGGCGGCATCGATGACGCGACGCGCCGCGGCGTCGACCTGGCCAGTGGTAACCCCAGGGCGCACAGCCTCGATCGCCGCGTCGTGCGCTGCGAGGACCAGCTCGTGGATTGCGCGATGCCGCGCGCCAGGCTCGCCAAGAACTGCCATTCGTGTGGTGTCCGCCCTGTATCCGTCGAAGGCGGCACCGAAATCGAGCAGCACGAGATCGCCAGGCGCGAGCTTGCGGCTGGACGGTTCCGCATGAGACAGGGCAGAGTTCGGACCCGACTGGACGAGCGTCCCAAACGAAAGCTTCCCGCCCAGCTCGCCGATCGCCGATCCGACCATCAGCGCGACGTCCATCTCCGTCTGGCCCACGCGAAGCCGCGGGATGACTTCCTCCCCGGCGGCGTCCGTGATCGCAGCGGCGCGGACGAGCCTTTCGACCTCTTCGTCGCGCTTCGTCAGCCGCAGGCGCCGGATCTCAGGCCCGATGTCGACGAGCTCGCTCGCACCCGTTCGCGAGGTGATCACCTCTGCCGCGT
>VBDS01000211.1 GCA_005889085.1 Chloroflexota bacterium
GCCGATGACAGCTCTGTGACCTTCGAGCTCAATGCAAACGGTCTCCGGGTGACTCGGGTCCGGTTCCTCGAATCCGGGATCCGGGAGGAGATCACCGTCGCAAATCGAGCGGAAACGACAGCTGACGTCGTCCTGGAGATAGAAATTGGGGCCGACTTCGCGGCGATGCTGGGAATTCGTGGCGCCGTGCCACAGCTGGCATCGCCGGCGCCAATCGCTCCGAGTGAGGCTGCCGGCGGCGTTCGCTTCGCGCGGGCCGGGCATGCGACACGCGTGACCACTGTCCCCGAAGGCCTCCAGCACAGGCTCCGACTTGACCCCGGCCAGAATTTCACGATCCAGATAGACGTCGCCCTGGAACCCGCGACACCGCCGGCCTCTTTCGAGACGTCGCTCCGAGCCGCCCGAGACGTGTATCCGCGGTGGGCGGAAGACTGCATGTCGGTCCGCACCGACAACCCCGCCCTGAACCAGCTGCTCGAGCAAGCGACGGCGGACGTCCGCATGCTGTGCGACTCGTACGAAACAGGCATGTACCCGACTGCGGGGCTGCCCTGGTTCGCAGTCCCCTTCGGCCGCGACGCGCTGATCACCTCGATCTTCCTCCTGCCCGTCAACCCCGAGCTGGCTCGAGGTGTGTTGCGCTACCTGGCGAAACACCAGGGCAGGCAGCCGAACGTCGACACCGAGGAGCAGCCCGGCAAGATCCTGCACGAGGTCCGCGACGGCGAGGTCGTCGAGCGCGGCTTCTGGCCGCACATCCTGTACGGCACGATCGACGCAACCGCGCTGTTCCTTTGCGCCCTCACAGAGACCGAGGACTGGACTCACGACCACCCCTTTGCCGACGCGCTCTGGCCCGCGGCCGAAGCGGGACTCGAGTGGTGCATGAGCTATGGAGACTCCGACGGCGACGGCTACATCGAGTACCACGGCGGCCGCGCGCGCAACCAGGGCTGGAAAGACTCGGACAGCTCGCTGACCAACACCGACGGCAGCACCGCGTCCTTGCCCGCAGCCCTGTGCGAGGTGCAGGCGTACCTGCACCGAGGCCTGGTCGGCATGTCACGCCGGAATCCGGCCCTCGAGAAGGACGCCGCCGACCTCAAGCGACGGTTCAATCGCGACTTCTGGCTTCCCAAGGAGAAGTACTTTGCGCAAGCGCTCGACGGCTCCAAGCGCCAGGTACAGGCGATCAGCTCGAATCCAGGCCACTGTCTGTGGACGCGGATCGTCGACCGGTCGAAAGCCGCCAACGTCGCGCGGCGACTGATGTCGCCCGATCTCTTTTCCGGCTGGGGAATCCGCACGCTTTCCGCGCGCGCTGCGAACTACGACCCGTGCAGCTATCACAACGGCTCGGTTTGGCCGTTCGACACCGCGTTGGCGGTGGCAGGCTTGCGCCAGTACGGATTCGTCGAGGATGCGGAGCGGGTGGCACGAGCGCTGGTCGAGGCGTCGCTCGATTTTCCGATGCGCCGCCCGCCGGAGCTCTTCTGTGGTGACGTCCGCCAACCGGGCGCGCCGCCCAAGGAGTACTGGAACACCTGCACGCCGCAGCTGTGGTCGGCCGCCGCCATGTTCGGATGTATCGCGTCGATCCTCGGCCTGGAGGCGGACCCACGACGCACTTCGCTTCGGGTCGCACCGGTGCACACGGCGCTGTGGAATCGCATCGAGGTGGTCGGGCTGCATTTCGCGGGTCAGCGCGTCGACTTCACCGTCGAGGGCACTGATGTGAAGCCGGGGCGGCTGCCGAGCGGCATACGGATCAACTGACCGCGGCGTGAAGAGGCGGCTACGATCGAGTGATGGCCGGTGCGCGCGCGGGCCTCGTCCTTTTCTTGCTGAGCGTGGCATGCGGCCCTGCACAACCGGCGTCCCAGCCGGCTGCGACCGCGACGAGCGCAAACGTCATGGGCACCATCGATCGCGGCGCGTCCCCCACCTGTCCCGCAGACGAGCCATGCGATCCCGTGGCGGTGGCATTGATGCTGGTCTTCTCCCGTCCGGGTGCGCCCGACGTCAGGGTGCGTGTGTCCGCTGATGGGACTTTCGCGGTGCACCTAGACCCTGGGGTGTACTCCATCGCGATGGCGCCTCCCGCCTTCCACGGCACGCTTCAACCCTCGACTGTGCATGTGCCGGAGAGCGGCGCGGTCGTAGTCCAGCTACGCATCGTCAAGAGCTCGGTTTAACAAAGCCTTACCTGAGTACTCGCGAATGCACGGCGGTTTTCCAGATGTGACTCTGGCCCAACAACCATCCACGCCCCCGAGCCCGCCGGCCATCGACGGTGACGACCATCCGACTCGAGTCCTGATAGTGGAGGATCACCGCGTCGTCGCGGAAGGCCTCGCCGCCCTGATCAACCACCAGGCCGACATGAAGGTGGTCGGCAGCGTGGGCACGGTCGCGGAATGCATCCCGGCCGCGGCGGAGCTCAACCCCGACGTCGTGCTGGTCGACTTCCGGCTGCCTGACGGATCGGGCCCTGACGCGGCGGCAGCCATTCGCGGCATCCGGCCCGCGGCCAAGATGATCTTCCTCACGCGAGAGGACACCGACGCTGTGAGGTTCGCCGCAGTCCAGTCCGGCGCCAGCGCCTTCCTCCACAAGTCAAAGGCGGCAGCGGACGTGGTGGCGGCGATTCGCGATGTGGCCCGGGGCAAGATGTTGATCACCCCGCGCACGATCGCGACCCTGCTCACCAAGCGAAGGTCGATCGAGGCCCAGCTCGAGCGGCTCACGCCGCGCGAGAAGGAGGTCCTGACGCTCATGGCAGAGGGGTTTCCGAGTCGCGCCATAGCGGCCGAGCTGGGGATCAGCTACACGACCATCCGCACGCATATCCGGAGCCTGGGCAGCAAGCTCGCGGTGCACTCCAAGCTGGAGGCGATCGTCAAGGCCAGGGAGCTCGGCCTGATCAACTAGGTGGTCGGCGCTGCGGGCGTCGGGCGGCGGCGCCTGGGGCGGCGCTGGCGGTGCGGAAGGTAGGAGCGGTCGCCCACCCAGGCGGCGGGGGGAGCCAGCAGGTTGGTCGCCATCTGGTTTAGCGCCGAGGCGTATTTGGACCGATGGTGGGCAAAATCATTCCAGGCGGCGTCTCCGTCCCTGACTTTGTAGCCGGCGGCCTTCAGGCGCGCGATCGCGGCAGCGTACTCCGACCTCTCGATGATCGGATCCGTCGCGAGCGTCAGGCCGAGGACCCACGACATGTCCTCGACGAGGTGATTCCCGACCATGAACATCAGCTTGGCCGCACCCTTCGCCGGGCTGTCGGTTGATGAAAGGATGAGCGACGCGGAATCCATGACGGCGCCGAAAGAGTTGATCCAGGCCTCGTTGTCGTGGCTCGACCTGAAGTAAACGAGCAGCGGATACGCAAGATGGCTCTCCAGCACCATGGCCGACCACCGTCGCCATTCGTCAAACGTCTCCTTGAGGGCTCCGTCCATCTCCGGCTGCGCCGCGGTCTCCAGCAGCTGGACGGCTGACGGCGGGGCGCCGGCGAGGGCGTCAAGCGCCACGACCGCCTCTTCGCGGGACCGGAAGTCTCCGTACAGCTCGAAGAGCAGCGTGATCGCAAGGGCTGCGACCGCGACGCCCGTGCCGCTCTCCAGGATGATCACCAGGCGCGCCAGGCCTTCTTCGGGAACGAAGTCGCCATACGACAGCGGGACGAGCGTCGTCGCCGAGACATAGAACGCGGTCAGGAACGAATCGAGCCTGGGCCGAAACATGTCGCCGAGCCCGTCGATGAGCAGGGCGTAGCCCAGGATGAGCGCGAGCGCCCAGACGAGGAACAGCGTGATCAGCGCGATCGGACCGAAGGCGGCGAGCCTGGCTTCGCTGCGATCGATTCGCGATCCGCGGTTGCCCACCCACTTCCACACCCTCCATAGAGGCCGGACGATCGCGCGCGCAACCGTCACCTTGCGCACCGCCGGGCGCGGCAGCACGACCGACTGAAAGAGGTCGTAGAACGTCACGAGCAGGAGCACCACACCGGCCGCGCCTTCGGCGATCGCGAGGACCCCGGTCACTTTAAAGCCCGAACTTCGACTGGGCCGCGGCGTAGCGAGGCTCGTCGCGGCGAAAGCTGTCGGCGTCCACGCCAAGGTTGCGCGACGCGTGGTAGGCGAGCCACTGCAGCGGCACGACGTTCACGATAGGGGCCAGCACCTCGTCGAAGTCATGACCCGCCGGCGCGACCGGCACAACGGCGGCTCCGATCTCGCCCAGCGCCGCGGCCACTTCATTCATTCGTTCCAGCGCCGGGCCCGGCTGCACGATGAGGACCACGGTCTGGCCGTGCTGAATGCTGACCAGCGGTCCGTGCAGGATGCCTTCGACGTCATGGCCTTCGGCCGAGACAAGGTGCGTCGCCTCGCGCAGCTTCAGCGCCCCCTCATACGCTGTCGCGCGCGCCGGGCCGCCTCCCACGAAATGGGTGACCGGCCTCAGCTCGAGATCGCTCAGGCGGCCCGCGATCTGATCCCACGAACCAACGGCGACCTCGACCGCGTGGGGCAGGTCTTTCAACTGCGATTGCCACGGCGGGTCGCCGAGTGCCACGGCGATCTGCGCCAACCGGAACATCGCGCCTGTGTGACTGGCGGTGTGGACCGGCGATTTTTCCTGCTCCACCGTGTGGACGACCCCTTCGCCTTCGATGGCCGAACCTTCGCCGGTGATCACCACCCAGCGGCTCGAGAGCTTCGCGAACTGGTCGAGCGAGGCGCGGCTGAACCGCTTGCTGCCGCGATGGCTCAGCACAATCAAGCCGTCACCGTCGCGCAGGGCGGGCGGGTAGTTGGCGAACTCGAAAGCGCGCACGGCCCACGCTTCCCGACCGGCGCTGCGCAGCAGGTACTGCCCAACCAGGGCGCCGTGATAGCTGGTGCCGGTGCCGATCAGGAAGATCCGGGGACAATCGCGGATGCGTGCGGCAGCCCGCTCGGCGGAGTGGTCGACCAGCAGCCTCGCGAGCTCGCGCGGCTGGCTCTCCAGGGTCGCTTTCAGGTATGCGCCCGGCTCGTGCGGCTCAGCCACCCGATTCGATCGGCGGCATCGAGATTCCTTTCTTCTGGAGCAGGTCCAGGATCTCCCGCTGCTGCAGCAGCATCGCCCGTTGCTGCTCGAGCATCTTGAGCTGCTGCACGTTGATGGCGTGGAGCGTCGTCAGGGTGATGTGATCGGCCTCAGCCCGCGCGTCCTGGCTGGCCGAGATCACGTTCTGGCCGACGATGATGATGGGCAGGAGCACCAGCTGCAAGAAGGTCTGGCTGATCAGCACGCTGACGGCGGTCCAGAACGCGTTGTTCGTAATGACCGCCACCGCCCCACCAACAGAGATCACCGTGAATAAGTACGCAGCCCACATGGTGCCGACGCTTCGAGTCACAAGGACCGCAAGTGACGTGTTGAAGCGTCCGACCGCGCCGGCGCCATGAACCTGGCCGGCGACGGACCTCGACGTGATCAGTTTTGGCTTGTGGTCGGCCGGAGAATCCTTCGCCGCCTGGTAAGCCGCCCGATGCTCGTTGCTGGAGATCCGGCGCTCGACCCGCGGTTCGCCCGTTTTCGGCTGCTCCATCTCGGCGCATAAACCTAAGACAATTTGGCCATGGCAAACGAAGTATTTGAATCGGTGAGAACGATCCTGGCGGTCCGGGAGTACGCCGACCGGGAAATTCCGGAGGACATCGTGCGTCGGATCGTGGAGGCGGGACGCCTGACCGCGAGCGGGTCCAACGTGCAGCCATGGCATTTCATCCTCGTGCGAGAGCGGGCCGCGCTGCGCAAGCTCGGCGGGCTGGTGCGGACCGGGCCATACACGGCGACCGCCGCGGCGGCGGTCATCGTCGCCTACGAGAAGGAGAAGGGCGAGATTGGACTCTCGGACGCAAGCCGCGCGATCCAGTCGATGATGCTGTCGGCGTGGGGAGACGGCATCGCCTCCAACTGGACGGGGTTTGCTGGACGCCTCGAAGCGGTGGGCAAAGAGTTCGGTGTGCCGGACACCCACGAGGTGCTCGCGGTCGTCCCATTCGGCTATCCGAAGCAAAGGGTGATCGGGAGGAAAAAGCGCAAGCCAGTCAGCGAGGTCGCTTCAGCGGAGCGCTTCGACACCCCGCTGACCTGAGCTCAGAGCGCGCCGCAGCGTGAATGGCGCGTCCAGGATGGCGAACAGCACAAAAGCGATCAGGGTCGCCGAAAAGATGTAGACGGGCCACGGCCCGAGCACGTCCAGCAGGGTGGGGCTCGGCGGCTTGCTACGCAGGTACATGTAGTTCGCGCCGGTCACCGCATCGGTGATTCCGACGAGCGCCGCGTAGGCGATCGTCAAGCCGGCCACCCGCACGACCGCCCAGGGGCGTGGATGTAGGCGCATGCCCACCACCAGGATCAGGGACGCCGCGACCACGCCACCATGGGCGATGTAGTACTGGAAATACGGGTAGCTCGGGAAGTGCTGCGGCACATCGGGTGTGAACAGCGCTTGAATCGTGCCCGCCAGGCCCCAGAAATAGCTCACTTCCACCGCGAGTCGGTTCCGGGTCCACAGGGCCGCGGCCGTGACCAAGATGGCCACGTCGCAAAGCTGCAGCGGGAGCGACTGGGCGAACCGGCTGCCCGGCACGCCGCCGAACAGCAGGTAGACCCACCAGCTGACCTCGTCCACCACCAGGACGACGGCCAACACCTTGAGCCACTCGCCTGGTCGTTTGCGCGCGGCAACGACCAGACCCACGGTCGTTACTGCGATCACAAAGAGCGCGGCGACATGCTCGGTCGCCAGCAGGCCGCTCATCCGCACTCCGAGCCCGGTTCGTCGCACTCGGGCCTGACGCCCAGGCGATGGAATCGTGAGCGCCGCGGAGCGAACCAGCGGTAGGCGGCCTCTTCGACCGCGGCGACAGCCGGCAGCCGGTAGGCGGCCGCCGGCGCCGACCAGAAGCCGCCGAGCTCAGCCAGCGCGCGGTTGACCGCCGCGGCGCCCTCGAGGCGGCGCCCATCGGAGTCAATTGTCCACGCCGCCCGGTCCGCCTCCTCGCGCGTGATCCCGTAGCGCTCGAGGACGCCCGGTTTCTGGTTAGCGATGACCAGCACACGGCCGGCCCGGTCGCGCCGGCGAGCCCAGCGCGCCAATCTTGTTCAAACGCCTCAAGTGCCGTCGAAGACGAGCACGAGCGGTGGCCCGCTCACGCGATCGACCAGCCCGCGAGCCCGAAAAGCACGTAGAAGACCGCGTTGAGGTCGCCATGGACGATGGCCATCGTCCGCAGGTCGAGCGCCGGGATCGGGAGCACGCGCGCCGCGGCGTAGTCGACGCCCAGGAGCATCGGCAACACCACCACCACAGCCGAGATCGTGAGCAGCCACCGGCCGGCGCGAGCGCGGCGGGCGGGCGCGATGAACAACAGCGTGAGAGCCGCTGTGGTCAGGATCCCGGTCGCGAGCAGGACCGGCCCGATCACCGTCAGCGCCGCGGTTCCGGTTGCGATCCCTGTCGCCGTCAGAGGCGTGCCGGCGACAACGAGCAATCCAGCCGCGGCGCTCGAGAGGTGTACCGCAGGCGAGCGCTCGCGAAGCGCGGCGAAAGTCAGCGCGGACATCAGGGTCGCGGCGAACCCCGCGTAGTGAAAGTGCACGGCGGTGAGCTCGACGATCGGAGTGCTGTAGCCGAGGCTGGTGCCAGCTCGGTAGGCGACGAACCAGGCCCCGGCGACGGTCAGAAAGCCGAGCGCCGCCCCGGGCAGGAGGTGGGCGGGCCGCAACGAGCGCGACTCGATGAGCTCGGCCAGACCGGCGAGGCCCGCGATCGCGCAAACCGCGAGCCAGCCGAGCGCAACGACGGCCGCCGGCATACCTGTGTGCGGCACGAACGACAGGATCGCGGCGACGGCTCCAGCAGGCTGAAGCATCCGCGCCGCGCGCAGCAGGCGCTTCGCCTGCGTGCCAGACACGGGCACGAGTCGAAGGCCGAGTGGCACCACCGCGATGGGTGCGAGCAGGAGGAGGAGGTCGACGAGGCTCAGCGGTCCGACCAGGATCGGGAAAGGTTGGGCCGTTATGCGGACAATGTAGCGCCTACGTGCGAAGTCTCCTCCGCAAGCGGAGGAAACCAAGGAACAGCAGGAGGACCGCGGTGAGGCCAAGGATCAGCATCACCCGCGAGCTGACGGGGTCGCCGAAGCCCACCCGCGTCGAGTAGCCGATCCACTCGACGAAGAGCACGACCCAGAGAGACAGATTGACCGCCGTGAAAACCCGCACGCCCTCACTGCGTCAACGCGCGATCGGCGCCGGTGGACCGGGTGGAGAAGAGGCGCCGCGCGGCGGCGCCTCTTCGGTGAGCGATCAGCCCATCGCCCGTCTGCCGACGCCTTGCGGCTCAGGAACCTCCTGCTCGTCGTATTCCTGCGTGTGGTCATATGCCGAGCGGTCCTTCAAGAGCGCCACGGCGATGAAACCGACCACGCAGCACGCGAGGATGTACAGGCTGATCATGTAGGGATTCTTGGCGGGAAGCGGCGAGAGTAGCTTCCAGGGTCCAATGAACAGAAAACCGGTCCAGATCCCGAGTGCGATGCTCGGAGCCGGACCACCAGCGATGATCGAGGCGAACTGGTAGCCAAGCGAGGCGCCGCTGTAGCGCAGGCGCCCCGTGAAGCTTTCTGCGATCAACGATGCCTGCGGGCCGTACTGCATGTCGTGCGGAATCAAGGAGAGCGCGATCACGATGAAAACGACGATGGGTATCGCGGTCGCGTAGAGCCCGAAGTAGAGGAATCCCCAGATGGCCATGACCACGATGCCGGCCATGTAAATCGTCTTGCGACCAACTCTGTCCGACAGGTGCCCGAAGAGCGGAATGGAGATGAACGAGACCAGGCCGGCGACGCTCACCGCCCAGGTCAAGAAGGGCTTGTCGAGCTTGGTCGCGGAGGCGCCAAACGTGAATACGAAGACGGTGAAGAGATAGAACGGTGCTTGCTCAGGCAGCCGGAGCAGCGCACTGAGGATGATCTCCCTCCAGTTGCGGCGAATTACCTCCCTGACGGGCGCCGGCTCGGTTCGTCGCTCCTGCAAGAGGGCCTGGAAGACAGGTGTCTCCATGATCCCGAGCCGGATGTAGAGACCAACCGCGACGAGAACGATGCTGAGCAGAAACGGAATTCGCCAGGCCCAGGACTCAAACGTCGCCGACCCGGCAAGTGTCACAGTAGCCGCTGTAATACCGTTGGAAAGGACCAGTCCGATGGGTACGCCGAACTGGGGCCAGCTTCCAAGGAAGCCCTTCCGTTTCTGACTTCCCCACTCCATCGACATCAGCACGGAGCCGCCCCACTCGCCCCCCACGCCGATGCCCTGGCAGGCACGGAGAATGACAAGGATCACCGCTGCCCACAGGCCGATGTTGGCGTAGGTCGGCATGACGCCGATCAAGAACGTGGCGATTCCCATGAACAGCAGAGTGACGATCAGCGTGGCCTTGCGGCCGATTCGGTCGCCGTAGGTGCCGAAGAGCCAGGCCCCGACCGGCCGGGCCAGGAAGCCGACGAAAAAGATCGCGTAGCTGTTCAGCGTCCCGGCCAGCTGGTCGGACTTGGGGAAAAAGAGATGCGGAAAGACGAGCCCCGCCATGGTGCCGAAAAGGAAGTAGTCGTACCACTCGATCGAGGTGCCTACGGTGCTCGCCACCACCGCCCGCACCATCTGTTTGCGCCGCTCCTCCGGCGACATGGACGACAAGACAGACGAACCTGCGCTGCTAGCCATTTTCATCCCCCCGGTAAAAAGCCTCGATGAGGCCCCGCTACCTAATTCTTTAGCACTTTTTGCCGATCTTGGCCAGTTTTCGTTGCTTCCCAGCGGGCTTCGGCCTCGCCGATCGGCGTCGACGGCGGGCCATTGCGGAACGGCCAGATCTCTTCCGCGATGCGTCTCCAGTTCGCGGTGGCGGTCAGGCTGCCGAGCAGGGCGTAGAGGCCGAGGTTGATCCGCTGCATGATCACGTAAGCCCGCGGCACGTCTGAATAGGGCGCCAGCGGGCCTCGCGCGTCGAAGAAACGGCGCACGATCGCCGACGCATAAGCCGGCGTGATGGTCATCGGCGCGTCCTGGAGCACGGTGCCGTAGAACTGGCCGAAGCGGTCGACCACCACATCGGTGGACACCGGAGCGCCAGACCTCAGGAAACCCGCCCGCTCGAGTGCGGCGCGGAAGGCCTCGTAGTCCTTTTCGAAAACCAGGAAGCGGACCGCGTCGACGAGCGGAGCCAGGTCCTCTTCGGTGAACCGCTTGGTCAGGCCGAAGTCGAGGAAGGTCACCCGACCGGCGCCGTGGAAGAGGTAGTTGCCTGGATGCGGATCGCCGTTGAAGGCGTGAAGCCGGTACAGGCTGCGGAAGATGAAGCGGTGGATGGTCTCGGCCGCCAGGTCCTTCTCATCCTGGTCCCACTCGAGCAGCTCTTCGAATGTCGCGCCCGAGACGAGCTCGCTCGTCAGCACGCGCGAGGTGCTCAGCTCGGGCAGCACGTGAGGAACTCGGATGAATGGATGGCCGTCGTAGTAGTTCGCGAACAGCTCCTGGCTCTCCGCCTCCAGCGCATAGTCGACCTCTTCCTGGAGCCGCTCCCCGAGCTCGTCCACGAGGGAACGCACATCCAGGCCTGGAAACGCTGCGCCGACGATACGTCTCAACAGGCCGACGTTGCGCATATCGGAGGTGATGCTCCGCGCGATGCCCGGGTACTGCACCTTGACGGCAACCGCGCGGCCGTCGCGCGTGATTGCCCGGTGCACCTGGCCGATCGATGCCGCCGCGAACGGCAGAGGGTCCCACTCCGCGAAGACGCGCTCCGGCACGTCGCCCAGCTCTGCCACGATCACCGACGAGGCCAGGGCCGCGGTCATGGGCGGAGCCTTTTGCTGCAGGCGCGACATGGCGGCGCGGAAAGTCGCCGGCATGTCTTCGTAGATGTAGCTCGCCATCTGGCCGAGCTTCATCAGCACGCCTTTCATGGACCCGAGCTCCTCCGCGACTTCGTCGGCAGAGCGAAGGGCAAGGTCGTGGCGAAGCTCGCCCCGACGCTCGACCGATGCGAACAGGAGGCGCGGCGAGC
The DNA here is from genome assembly GCA_005889085.1 of Chloroflexota bacterium. Taxonomy (GTDB): domain Bacteria; phylum Chloroflexota; class Dormibacteria; order Dormibacterales; family Dormibacteraceae; genus 40CM-4-65-16. The sequence goes on from VBDS01000211.1 coordinate 11,135, forward strand.
GCGCCGCGTAGCGGCCGCCGATGCGCAGGGCCAGGCGGGCGAGGGCGGCGCCGCGGCTCAGCCGCGACTGCCGCATAGCAGAGGTAGATGCGCTCAAGCGCGCGTTCGCAGCTCGATCCGCTGGCGCGCCTCGAGCACTCCCGGCAGTGACTCGAACGCGAGATCGAGCGCGCCGAGCAGCTGGCGCACGGACTCCCGCTCCATGAGCTCGGCCGGCGGCGCCTCGAAGCCGTACATCGTGCGCGCCCACTCCGGCAGCGTGCCGACCGCAACCTGGCCCAGATCGCGCCACAGCTCGCGCATCTCACCGTCGAGGTCTGGCGGATCGAGAACGACGCCGATCGCGTCCTTCGCCGCCGGCGTCGCTCGTCGGAGCTCCACCGACTCGAGATAAGCGCGCACTGACGCGGCCGTTGTCGGCACGTCTTCGGTCGGCACGCCGATGATCTCGGCGAAGCGCACCATCTCGGCCACGTACCGATCGGCGCCCTCCTCGTCCAGCGCCCGGCCGTAGCGGCGCACTACCTCGACGATGGAATC
>VBDS01000253.1 GCA_005889085.1 Chloroflexota bacterium
CCGGGGCTGGTCAGCGGTGGCCTCGTGGTGGAAGTCGTGTTCGGCTGGCCGGGCATTGGCAAGCTCGCCTTCGAGCGCGCGCTCCAGTACGACTACACGACTGTGATGGGCGTGACATTCTTCGCCACGCTGCTCGTCGTTGCGGGCAACTTGATCGCCGACGTGCTGTACGGCATCCTCGATCCCAGGATTCGGCTCGCGTGATCGGGCAGAGCCGCGTTGCCGAGCTGGAGCTGCCAGGTGCCGCAGTCGAGGGCGCCTCGACCCGCCCGGCGCAGAGCTACTGGAATGAATCCTGGGAACGCCTCCGCGCGAACCGGATCGGGATGGCCGCGGGCGTGCTCATCGTCATCCTGGCGCTGATCGCCATCGCCGCGCCGCTCTTCTCGCTCGCGGTGACCCATTTCCAGCCGCAGACCATCGACCTGGGCGCGACCTTTGCGAAACCCGGTTCTGCGCACCTGCTCGGCACCGACGAGCTCGGCCGGGATACAGTGACCCGTCTCATCTATGGCGGTCGGGTCACGCTGGGAGTCGCCTTTCTCACCGTCGCCGTTTCGTTGACCGTCGGAGCGGGCGTCGGCATGCTGGCCGGTTATTACGGCGGCTGGCTCGACGACATCCTCATGCGTCTGGTCGACACGGTGCTCGCCATCCCGGCGATCTTTCTTTTCATCCTGATGTCGATCCTGTTCCGGCCGACGCCGATTTCCCTGGCGCTGATCATCGCGTCGGTGGGTTGGGGCAACGTCGCTCGTCTTGTGCGTGGCGAGGTGCTGTCAGTCAAGCAGCGCGACTTCATCCTGGCGACGCGATCGATCGGCGCACGCGATGTGCGGATGATGGTTCGCCACCTCCTCCCCAATGTGCTGCCGGTGCTCATCGTCGCGGCGAGCCTCGGCGTCGGTCAGATCATCCTGATCGAGGCGGCGCTCGACTTCCTCGGTCTCGGCATCCAGCCGCCCACTGCGAGCTGGGGCAACATGCTGACGAACGCCGAGAGCTACTTCTTCCATTCGTTCTGGCTGGTCATCTTCCCGGGGGTCACGATCTTCATCACGGTGCTCGCGTCCAACATCTTCGGCAACGCAATCCGCGACGCATTCGACCCGCGTCTCAAGTAGGCGTACGTGACCCAGGCGCTGCTCGAGGTTCAGGACCTGCACACGGTCTTCGCGACCAAGGAAGGCACGGTCAAGGCGGTGGACGGCGTCTCGTTCGAGCTGAATCCCGGCGAGACGCTGGGCATCGTGGGCGAGTCCGGCTGCGGCAAGTCGGTGACGGCGTTGAGCATCATGCGGCTGCAGCGGCCCGGCAAGATCGTCGGCGGCAAGGTCATGTTCAAGGGCCAGGACCTGACCAAGGTCACCGAAGACGAGATGCGCGACATCCGCGGCCGCGAGATGGCGATGATCTTCCAGGACCCGATGACGTCGCTCAACCCCGTCTTTCGCACCGGCTGGCAGGTGGCGGAGCCGCTGCGCCTCCATCACGGGTGGGACTCGAAAAAGGCGCTCACTTCCGCAGTCCAGATGCTGGGCCGGGTCGGCATCCCATCGGCCGCGGAACGGGCACGCGACTATCCTCACCAGTTCTCCGGCGGCATGCGGCAGCGTGTGATGATCGCGATGGGTTTGACGACCACTCCCGCCGTGCTCATCGCCGATGAGCCGACGACCGCCCTCGATGTGACGATCCAGGCCCAGATCCTCGACCTGCTGCGACATGTCAACCGCGAGTTCGGGACGGCGACGATCCTGATCACACACAACCTTGGCGTCGTCGCCGGGATGTGCAAACGGGTGATTGTCATGTACGCGGGCAGGGTGGTGGAAGCGGGCCCGACGATGGACGTTTTCGCTCACCCCAAACACCCCTACACCTGGTCGCTCCTCCGTTCGATTCCACGGCTCGACGCCGAACGTCACGAGCCGCTGAAACCGATCGAGGGCCTGCCACCGAGCCTGGTCGACCTGCCGAGCGGCTGCGCGTTCCACCCGCGCTGCGCCTTCAAGGTCGAGCGGTGCTCGCGCGACGTGCCCGCCCTCCAGCCGGTGGGCGACACGCAGCTCTCTGCTTGCTGGGTGACGCAGGCGGGGACGGAGCTCAAAGGTGCCTGACGAGATCCCCACGAACTCAGAGGCTGCGCCGTGAGCTCGCGGGGACCCCTGGGAGAGGCGGCCAAGACGCTGACGCGCGCGTGGACGACCGCCGACCCGCTGGTCTCGGTCTCCGACCTGAAGGTCTGGTTCCCGGTCTCCTCAGGGATCCTGCAGCGCACCATCGCCCACGTCCACGCGGTGGACGGCGTGGACCTCGAGATCAAGACCGGAGAGACGGTCGGCCTGGTGGGGGAGTCCGGCTGCGGCAAATCGACCCTCGGCCGCGCCGCGATCCGGCTGCTCGAGCCGACGGCCGGCAAGATTCTCTTCAAGGGCGACGACATCACGCATCTCCGCGGCGAGCGGCTGCGCGCCCTGCGCCGCGACATGGCGATGATCTTCCAGGACCCCTACGCGTCGCTTGATCCGCGCCAGACGGTCGGTGACATAGTCGGCGAGCCCATTGACATCCACCACCTGGCGAAGGGCAAGGAGAGGCAAGACAGGATTCGCGAGATGCTCCGCGTCGTCGGCCTCAACCCGCGGTTCGTCGACCGATACCCGCATGAGTTCTCGGGCGGGCAGCGGCAGAGAGTCGGCATCGCGCGGGCTCTGGCGGTCGAGCCGAGCTTCATCGTCTGTGACGAGCCCATCTCGGCGCTCGACGTCTCGATCCAGGCCCAGATCATCAACCTCCTCGAGCGCCTGCAGTCGAAGTTCAACCTCACGTATCTCTTCATCGCGCACGACCTCTCGGTCGTGAAGCACATCTCGAACCGGATCGCGGTGATGTACCTGGGCAAGATCATGGAAGTGGCGGGTGGCACGCAGCTGTACAAGCGACCGCGACATCCCTACACCGGATCTCTGCTGTCGGCGATCCCGATTCCCGACCCGGTGGTCGAGACGCGGCGAGAGCGCCTCATCCTTCAAGGCGACGTTGCCTCTCCGGTCAACCCACCCTCGGGCTGCCGGTTTCGCACACGCTGCCCGCGTGCGCGCGAGCACTGCGCCGAAGAGGTGCCACCGCTCGAGGAGTACGGAGACGAGCACAAGGCGGCCTGCTTCTATCCATTAGATTGAAACGGTGATCGCCGAACGCAAGGAACTCGCGCGCGATCTTGTCAAGGCGTCGTATCTCAAAGGCGATTTCGTCTTGCGATCCGGCAAGCGCTCGAATCGGTACTTCGACAAGTTTCTTTTCGAAACCGATCCCGTCCTGCTCGAGAGGCTCGGCCGTCACCTCGCGGCGCTCGTGCCGGCAGAGACACAGCGGCTCGCCGCACCAGAGCTCGGTGCGGTCTTGCTCGGTGGCGTGGTGTCGATGGAGACCGGACGCCATCTCCTGCTGGTGCGCAAGGAGCCCAAGGGCTACGGCACCGCGAAGCAGTTGGAGGGCAAATACACGGCGGGCGAGCGAGTCACGGTGATCGAGGACGTGGTCACCACGGGGGGCGACTCCCTGCGCTCGATCCAGGTCCTGCGCGACGCCGGGCTGGAGGTGATCCACCTCGTAGTGGTGCTGGATCGTGGAGAGGGCGGCGAGGACAACATCCGCGAAGCAGGCATTCCGTACTCGCCGCTGTTCCGGATTCAAGACCTCGAACTTGACTGAGCTCCTCATCAAAGGCGGCACCGTCTACACACCTGACGGCCCGCGACAGGCCGACCTGCTGATCGCTGACGGGGTGATCACGCGGGTCGACACAGGGCTCGCGTTGACTTCGCAGGGAAAAGAGGTCGACGCCACCGGCAAGTTCGTGCTCCCGGGCGCCATCGACGTCCACGTCCACAGCCGAGACCCGGGCTTCCCTGAGAAGGAGGACTTCGGAACCCTGACCGCGGCGGCCGCAGCCGGCGGGGTGACGGTGGTGCTCGACATGCCGAACACAGTGCCGGCGGTCGACAGCGCGGGCGTCCTCGAATCCAAGGCCGCACTGGCGCGCAGCAAGGCACGCGTCGATTTCGGACTCTGGGGCCTCATCCGCTCGACGACGACGCCGGACGAGCTCGTTGGGATGGCGGCTGCCGGCGCGGTCGGTTTCAAGGCCTACCTCGCCTACTCGTTCAGCCACAGCCGCAAGCAGGTTCTGTACTCGCCGGGCGCC
>VBDS01000212.1 GCA_005889085.1 Chloroflexota bacterium
CTGCTCGACGAGCTGGGGCTGGAGCGCGACCGGCCGTATCAGGCGCACGAGCTGATCAGCGGCGCGCGCTACCTGTGGAACGGACCGCGTAACTTCGTCGAGATCAACCCCAACTCGATGCCAGGGCAGATCTTCCGCTTCCGCCGTCGCGTTCGCAGTGAGCACGACTTCGAGTACTTCCTGTGATCACCGAGGACCCGCCAGGTGCGATTCCAGAGGTGACGCCCCCCACCCTGACCACGAGCCGCCGCCGCAAGGCGGCCCAGATCCTGCCGATGGAGGACGACCCCCTCTGGTACAAGGACGCGCTCATCTACGAGCTGCACGTGCGTGCGTTCATGGACAGCGACGCAGATGGCAGCGGCGACTTTCGCGGCCTGATCGAAAAGCTGCCCTACCTGCAGGACCTCGGCGTCAACGCTCTCTGGCTGCTGCCGTTCTATCCCTCGCCGCTCCGCGACGATGGATACGATATCGCCGGCTACACGGACGTCAACCCGATGTTCGGCACCCTCGGCGACGTGGCCAACCTGGTCAGGGAGGCCCACCGCAGAGGCATCCGCGTCATCAACGAGCTCGTCTGCAACCACACCTCAGACCAGCACCCCTGGTTCCAGCGGGCACGGCGTGCGAAGCCGGGAAGCAGCATGCGCGACTTCTACGTCTGGAGCGAGACCAACCAGCGCTACCAGGACGCGCGGATCATCTTCAAAGATTTCGAGACCTCGAACTGGACCTGGGATCACGTCGCCAACGCCTACTACTGGCACCGCTTCTACTCCCACCAACCCGACCTCAACTTCGACAACCCGAAGGTTCATGAGGCGCTCTTCAAAGTCCTCGATTTCTGGATGGAGATGGGAATCGATGGCGTGCGGCTTGATGCGGTCCCCTATCTCTACGAGCGAGAGGGCACCAACGGGGAGAACCTTCCCGAGACGCACCAGTTCCTCAAGGACCTGAGGCGACACGTCGACTCGAGCTTCCGGAACCGGTTGCTGCTGGCCGAGGCGAACCAGTGGCCGGAGGACGCGGTGGCGTATTTCGGCCAGGGCGACGAGTGTGAGATGTCATTCCACTTCCCACTCATGCCGCGCCTTTTCATGTCGATCCGGATGGAGGACCGCTTCCCCATCGTCGACATCCTGGCCCAGACGCCGAGCATCCCCGACACCGCGCAGTGGGCCCTTTTCCTGCGCAACCACGACGAGCTCACGCTCGAGATGGTCACCGACGAGGAACGCGACTATATGTACCGCGCCTATACGCAGGACCGCCTGGCCCGGTTGAACCTCGGCATCCGGCGCCGTCTCGCGCCGCTCCTGGGCAACGACCGGCGCCGGATCGAGCTCATGAACGGACTGCTCTTCTCGCTCCCCGGCACTCCGGTCCTCTACTACGGAGACGAGATCGGCATGGGCGACAACATCTTTCTCGGCGACCGCAACGGTGTGCGAACGCCGATGCAGTGGAGCGCCGACCGCAATGCGGGTTTCTCGCGCGCCAACCGGCAGCGTCTATACCTGCCGGTGATCACCGATCCCGAGTACCACTACGAGACAGTCAACGTCGAGGCGCAGCAGGGCAACCCGCACTCGATCTACTCATGGACCAAGCGCCTGATCGCGCTGCGCAAGCGCCACCGCGCGTTTGGCCGCGGCACGCTCGAGCTGCTGCGGCCCGAGAACCGCAAGGTGCTCGCGTACGTCCGCCGCTACGAGTCGGAGCAGATCCTGTGCGTCGCCAACCTTTCGCGGTTCCTGCAGCCGGTCGAGCTGGACCTCAGCCAGTGGAAGGGCCTGGTGCCGGTGGAGCTCTTCAGCAGCAACGAGATGCCGGTCATCGGCGAGGCGCCGTACTTCCTGACCCTCGGCCCCCACGCCTTCTACTGGTTCGCGATGCAGCCGCGCGCCGTACCCATGCTCCAGAGCGACGGGGCCACGTCCCTGGCGACGAGGCTGCCCGAGGTGCGCACGGTCGGTGGTTGGGAGTCCGCCCTCGTGGGCGCGGCGAAGGACCGGCTCGAGAACGTGCTGCTCGGCTACATCCCGCAGCGCCGCTGGTTTGCGGGCAAGGCGCGCCGCATGAAGACGGCGTCGATCCAGGACGTGGTGACCGTCCCGGGCGCCGAGGGCTACTCGTACCTCGCCTCAGTCGTCATCGGCTACGCCGAGGGCGACCCGGACACGTACATGCTCCCCATCGCCTACGCCAACCCGGCCGAGGCTTCGCACATCCTCGAACGCTGGCCGATGTCCGCGATCGCGTGGGTCCGCAACCAGGGCGAGGAGAGTCGCGGGCTTCTGTATGACGCGCTCGGGCCGCCGAACTTTGCCGAGGCGCTGCTGGGCGCGATCGCACGCCGCCGCCGCGCCGCAGGAGGCGCGGGGACTCTGATCGGCTCGACCACGCACGCGTTCGCGCGCCTTCGCGGTCCGGAGACAGTCCGCCTGGAGGCGCAGCTCTCGGTGGCCGAACAGAGCAACAACTCGGTGATCTTCGGCGAACGCTTGATGCTCAAGGTCTTCCGGCGCCTGGAAGAGGGGGTCAACCCCGAGCTCGAGGTCGGCCGGTTCCTGACCGAGAAGGCGAACTTCGCGCAGATCGCACCGCTTGCCGGGAGCCTGGAGTACCGCCGCGGCAAGGGTGAGCCAGTGTCGATCGCGATCCTCCAGGGGTACGTGCCCAACCAGGGCGACGCCTGGCAGTACACCCTCAACACGCTCGCACACTTCTTCAGCGGACCTGAGCTTGCGGGTCTCGAGCCGCCCGCCACGCCTCGCAGCATCGTGGATGGGGGCAAGCATGACCTGCCGGAGGTGGCGACGAGGACGATCGGTGGCTACCTCGATTCGGCACGCCTGTTGGGTCGCCGGACGGCGGAGCTCCATGCCGCGATGTCGTCCGACCCGACTGATCCCGCCTTTGCGCCCGAACGGATCACGCCGACCGACCAGCGCTCGATCTACCAGTCGCTCAGCGGCCTCGCCATGCGCGCGACGGACCTGCTGCGAACGCAGCTCGGAAAGCTGCCTCCCGATACGCGGGAGGAAGGGCGCAAGGTGCTGGAGCTCGAGCCCAGGATCGCCTACATGCTGCGGGCCTTCCTCGCCCGCCGGCTGAACACGAATCGGATCCGCGTCCACGGCGACTACCACCTGGGCCAGGTCCTATACACCGGGCACGACTTCGTGATCATCGACTTCGAGGGCGAGCCGACGCGGACGCTATACGAGCGACGCCTGAAACGGCTCGCGATGCGCGACGTCGCGGGCATGCTGCGCTCGTTCTCCTACGCGAGCCAGGCCGCGCTGCGGTCGCAGGAGATACCTGCCGAGAGGCTGGCCAACCTGCAGGGTTGGGCCCACTTCTGGGTGGATTCCGTGTCCGCGGTGTTTTTGAAGAGCTACCTGAGCACTGCAGGAAACGCCTCGTGGATACCCCAGTCCCAGGATGATCTCGAGCTGCAGCTCACAACCATGCTGCTGGAGAAGGCGTTGTACGAGCTTCGATACGAGTTGAACCTCCGACCTGATTGGGTGCGCATCCCTCTGCGTGGGATTCTTGACCTCGTGACGCCGGTATGAGCATGGTCGCCCGCTCGCTGCTCAGCCCGTTCGACCTGCACCTCTTCAACGAGGGCACGCACGGCCACCTCTTCGAAAAGCTTGGCGCGCATCCTTCACACGACCCCGAGGGAACGTATTTCGCGGTCTGGGCTCCCAACGCCGACGCGGTCAGCGTCATCGGTGACTTCAACGGTTGGGACAAGGACGCGAACGGCCTGTACGCGCGCGAGCAGTCCGGGATCTGGGAAGGATTCATCCCCACGATCACGCACGGGGCCCTGTACAAGTACTACGTCCACTCCAAAGTGACCCGGAAAGGGGTCGACAAGGCCGACCCGTTCGCGTCCTACTCGGAGGCTCCCCCGCGGCAGGCGTCGATCGTCTGGGACATGTCGTCCTACGAGTGGGGCGACGAGAGCTGGATGCAGAGCCGGCGCAACACGAACAACCGCAACGAGCCGTGGTCCGTCTACGAGATGCACCTCGGATCGTGGATGCGCGTGCCCGAGGAAGGCAACCGGTGGCTGACCTACCGCGAGATGGCGCCGCGCCTCGCGGATTATGTGAGCCGCACGGGCTTCACGCACGTGGAGTTCATGCCGGTCATGGAGCACCCGCTCTACGAGTCGTGGGGCTACCAGGTGACCGGCTACTTCGCGCCGACTTCGCGCTACGGCACGCCGGATGACTTCATGTTCCTGGTCGACTACCTGCATCAGAACGGCATCGGCGTGGTGCTGGACTGGGTGCCGTCGCACTTCCCGGCCGACGAGTTCGGCCTGCAGAACTTCGACGGCACGCACCTGTTCGAGCACGCGGACCCCCGCCTCGGGGTGCACCCGGATTGGGGTTCGTCGATCTTCAACTACGGGCGCAACGAGGTCCGCGGCTTCCTGCTGAGCAGCGCGTTGTGCTGGCTCGACCGCTACCATGCCGACGGGCTGCGGGTCGACGCGGTGGCATCGATGCTCTATCTCGACTATTCACGCAAGCAGGGCGAGTGGATCCCGAACAAGTTCGGCGGCCGGGAAAACCTCGAGGCGGTCGACTTCCTACGCCGCTTCAACATCGAGGTCTACAAGGAGCAGCCGGACGTGCAGACCATCGCCGAAGAGTCGACCGCGTGGCCACTCGTCTCGCGACCAACCTACGTGGGCGGGCTTGGCTTCGGCATGAAGTGGGACATGGGCTGGATGCACGACACGCTCTACTACTTCGAGCGGGAGCCGGTGCACCGCAAGTTCCACCACTCCAACCTCACGTTCCGGATGCTGTACGCGTTCGGAGAGAACTTCATGCTCCCGCTGTCCCACGACGAGGTGGTGCACGGCAAGGGATCGCTCATCTCGAAGATGCCCGGCGACGACTGGCAGAAGTTCGCCAACCTGCGGCTCCTCTACGGCTGGATGTACGCGCAGCCGGGCAAGAAGCTGCTGTTCATGGGCGGCGAGTTCGGCCAGTGGCACGAGTGGGACGTCGAGCAGAGCCTGGACTGGCACCTTCTCGACCAACCGCAGCATGGCGGCCTGCGGCTGTGGGTCGGAGACCTGAACCGCACCCTGCGCGACTACAAGGCGCTTTATGAGCTGGACTTCGACCCCGCGGGATTCTCCTGGATCGACGTCACCGACGCAGACAACAGCGTCGTGAGCCTGATCCGCCGCGGCCGGTCACCCGAGGACATCCTCGTCGCCGCTTTCAACTTCACGCCGGTGCCGCGTCAGAACTACCAGATCGGGATTCCCCATCCGGGGCGGTGGCTCGAGATCCTGAACAGCGACGCGCCGATGTACGGCGGAAGCGGTCAGGGCAACCTGGGGGGAGTGGAGGCGGTGCCGGTCGCGATGCACGGCCACATGCACAGCGTGACCCTGACCCTGCCGCCGCTAGGAGCGATCTTCTTCAAACCCGAGTAGGCAGCTAAAAACAGAGCGATTCCGCCTCGCTGTATCCAGCGAGGCCTTTCGAACCCGGTTTTTCCGCACCGTTGGCTCCAACGAGGCGGAATGACCGAGGGCGCTGCGGACACGCGCCGCGACGACCTCGGGCTGGTTGAGGTCGGCGTACGTGAAACGCAGCATGCGGAAACCAGCTGTGATGAGCAGGTTCTGCCGGCGATTGTCTTCGACGAGCCGATCCCGGTGGTTGCCCCCATCGAACTCAATGACGAGACGCGACGAGTCGTAATAGAGGTCCGCCCTCCCCACGAACCGACCCTCGGCATTGCGAAGCTCGGTCTGTACCTCCGGCTTCGGCAGCCCGGACCGCAGCAAGAGCCAGCGTAGTCGGGTTTCCATCGGCGATTCAGCGGGTTCCGCCAGGGCGGCCAGCGAGCGCAGGCGGCGCGCGCCCGCGCGGCCGTCGGCATGCGATGCATAGCGAGCGAGAGATTCCTTATCGGTGAGCTGAGCATGTACAGCAGCGTCCATTGCAACCAGAGCTTCGACCGGAGCAAGAAGCAGGCACGAATCGAACAGCAGTCGCTCCAACGTAATCGTGGCGAGGTCTCGGACCTTCACGACATCGTCTGGCGGAAGGTGACACCGCCGAACTTCGAGGCCGGAACGCGAGCGAACCCCTGAAGTCGGGGGCACGACCAGCTCGATCGGATTCAACGGATCGAAGTCGAGACCGAACAGCCAAGCCGCAGTCTTGCCGGCGAAGACCGCATCAGCCGGAAGCTGACGTTGCCAGGCAGAAAGAACCATCCAGGGATCCGGCGCCAATCCGCTCCAGCAGTAGAGCTCGGCTCCGAGGTGGCGCCAGGACTTGCCCCTCAAAGAGCTCTTGGTGAGGCCCGCCCGACGAGCATCCGTCAACGAAAAAGGCCTCTTGGTCAGTTGGTGCGGAATCTTCGCGGTCCGGCCCACCCCTCAAGCCTGAGCGCGGCCAGACACGGTAACAACCCGGCCTGTTAAGGAATACCCATTCGCCTCGTTGTATCCAACGGCGCTCATCGAGCCCGGAGATTAGGCTCCATTGGGCCCAACGAGGCGTAATTTCGGACCGCTAGCCGGAGCGGTGCGTCACCGCGTAGAGGATGCCCGCGACGATGAAAAGCACGACGTAGACCACCACCGCGACGCCAAGCATCAGGAAAACTTTTGCGACGGTCGGCATGCCGCTCCGTGCAATTCGCAGATTGCCAAGACCGCCAAGCGCACCGAGTACACCGCCGATCAGCCCGCCGATCAGGAGCGCGGTCAGCGGCAGGATGACGAGGAGGTACTGCCACCAGCTCAGGCCTTTCAAATCATCGAAGAACCCTCGCTTGGCCGGCGGCATGGGCTGAGGCGGCTGAATCGAATATCCCGGGGGAGGTGGCGGCGGCTCGCTCATCTGCTGTGGGATGACACTCTAACAAGAGCGCTGCGGACCTGAGCCACAACAACGTCCGACCGCTGATGTACGTCAGTCGCCGTGAAGCGCAGAATCCGGAATCCCGCGTTGATGAGCAGATTTTGCCGCCGGTTGTCCTCGACCAGTCGGTCTCGATGGTTCGCTCCGTCGTACTCAATCACAAGTCGTGAGCTTGGGTAGTAAAGGTCGGCCCTGCCTAAAAATCGACCGGCAGTATCGCGAAGTTCAGTCTGCACCTCAGGCCGAGGCAGGCCGGCCTGCAGGAGAAGCCAGCGCAGTCGGGTCTCCATCGGCGATTCGGCCGGTGCCGCGAGGGACCCAAGCGAATGCTGTCGAGTCAAGGCCACCTTGTCGATGAGCCGCAGGCGAACCGCAGCGTCGATTGCGATCAGAGCCTCCACCGGCGCAGCCCGACGACAGAGATCGCGAAGGGTGCGGGCAATGGTCGTCGCCCGCAAACCGCGAACTGTGGTCACGAGCGCCATCGCCAGGTCACCGCGACGGACGTTCAGACCAGGTCGAGACCGCATGCCGGATCTCAATGGGACAACGACCTCGATTGGATGCACAGGATCGACGTCAAGGCGATACAGCCACGCTGCGGTCAGGCCGGTGAAGACGGCATCTGGTGGCAGATAGGCGCGCCAGGCGAGCAGCAGTTGCCAGGGGTCCTCGCGTAGGCCGCTCCAGCAATAGAGCTCGGTACCCAGACGGCGCCACGATCGACCGCTCAGCGCGTCGAGGGTGAGACCGGCCGCTCGCGCCTCATCAAGCGAGAAGGGACGTCCCTTGAGCTGCGGCGGAATCCGGGGACGGCGGCCCACTACGCACAGCGTGATTCCGCCTTCCGCGCTCGCCAACCCAGCATGTAAAGGCGGTCTTGGATCCAAAAACGGCTTTGCGCACTCCGGTAAGCCGTTTTTGGCGCCAAAGACGTCGAATCCGAGGCGATGTGAGACCAAAAATGAGAGCTTTTCGAGACTGAATCTGAGACCTGCTTCCGTCGAGGCTGATGCCCGCATCGGATTTCTCGACAGGAGGCGCAGATGGGCATTTGGAGTCGGGTGAGGCTGCTGCTCAACACCGAGGTGAGCAGCGCTCTGGATCAGGCGGAGGACCCGCGTCAGGTCCTCGACTACGCGTACAACCAGCAGCAGCAGCTGCTGATCACCCTGCGGCGCGGGCTGGTGGACGTCGCCACCTCCAAGCAGCAGCTCGAGCACCAGGCCCGAAGGCTCGAGACCCGCATCCCGCAGCTCGACGACCAGGCACGCCGTGCGGTCGAGGCCGGTCGCGACGACCTCGCGCGCGTCGCGCTCGAGCGCAAGCGGCTTGCGCTGAGCGAGATGGAAGGGCTTACCAAACAGATCGCGGAGGTGGAGTCGGACAAGCAGCGCCTGGCCGCCCAGGAGCGGACCCTGCAGGTCCGCGTCGAGCAGTTCCGCACCCACCGCGAGGTCGTCTCGGCGCGCTACACCGCCGCCGAAGCCGAGGTCAGGCTGAAGGAATCCCTCGCCGGCGTCTCGGGCGAGCTCGCCGAGCTCAGCATGGCCGTGGGCCGGGCCGAGGAGAAGGCCGACCGCCTGCAAGCACGCGCCCGGGCGATCGACTCGCTGGTCGACCTCGGTTCGTTCCCGCCCATCGGCGGCGGGGACTTCGTGGAGGCCGAGCTCCTGCGCATCACGGTCTCGAAGGAGATCGACGCCGAGCTCGCGAAGATCAAGTCGGAGGTGACGAAATCATGAGCACCACACACTGGGACCCGCAGGCGGGTCACCTCCTCTCGCCCGACGGCAAGTGGTTCTGGGACGGCGCGGCGCAGAAGTGGCAGCAAGTCCCGAGCCACACCGACAAACCCGACAAGCCCGAGAGGCCCGCCCCCCCGGCGCAACCGGAGGAAAAGGCCAAACCCGAGCGCGGGCTGAGCTCTTTCGTCGGGACGGTCAGGTCCGAAGACCTCGAGTACGGCCAGACGGTCCTCGTCTGGGCGCGCTGGATCCTGATCGGGACCGGCCTCCTGCTCTCATTCTGGAGCCCGACGAACCTTGTGACCCTGCAGGTCCAGCTGGCCGCAATCGTCGCGCTCGCCTTCGGCAACTTCTACCTGCACGTACAGCTCCTGCGCGGCCGCCCGGCGCTAGACAACGTCGTCTACGCCGCCAGCCTCGCCGACATCGGCGTGGTGACCGCCCTGGTTTTGGTCCAGGGTGGCTACCAGTCGCCGGTGTTCATCTTCTACTTCGCAGCCGTCGTCGGCATCTCGGTCGCGTTTCCCACGTGGCTGACCGGCGCCTACACAACCTTCGTCGTCGGGATGTACGGGATAGTGTGCCTGGTCACGGCACCGGTCGAGGACTTCCCCGCCGTGTTCGCTCGTCTGCTGATGATCGCCGCCGTCGCGGTCTGCGGCAACCTGTTCGCTCGAAGCGAGTCGAAGAGGCGCGCCGACGCAATCCGGATCCACAACGAGACGCTCGATGAGATCGAGCAGAAAGGAGGCAGCGCAAATGTCAAACCTGCGTGAAGTACGCACCGCCAAACAGGCAGAGCAGGAGGACCTGTTCTTCGGTCAGACGGTGATCCTGTGGGCGCGCTGGAGCGTCATCGTCGCGGGCATCGTGCTCGTCTTGTGGACGTCGACCAACGTGAGCCTGCTCACCCAGACCATGCCTTTCTTCCTCGTCCTGATGGCAGTCAACTTCTTCCTGCACGGTCGCTACGTGATGGGAAGCCCGCTCAACCGCACGGCCGTGACGATTGCGAGCGTGGTCGATCTGATCTTGATCACCGCCATCGTCGTGTTGTGGCCCGGAGAGCATGGCCTGAACAATCAGTTCTTCGTCCTGTACTTCCCCGTCGTCTTCGCGTTTGCGCTCGTGTTCACGCGCCGCGTCGAGGTGGCCTACACCGGCCTCGCCATGCTTGCCTATACGGCCGGCTGCTTTCTCACCGGTACCGTTCACGTTTCGAACGACTTCAAGGTCCTGGTCATGCGGTTGATCGTCATCGCGGCGATGGGCTTTCTCGGCAACTACTACTTCCGGATCCAGCGTGGCCGGCTGGCGCATGCGTCAGCGGGCGAGACGGCGGCGTGATGGGACTCCTCGGGCGGATCTCGGTTCTGCTGAAAAAGAGCACCGCCGTGGCGCTCGCTACGGCACCCGATCCCCGCGTCACACATCTCACGTCACACCAGAAGCAGCGTGCGCTGCTGAACCAGGTGATCAAAGCGGTCGCGGAGGTGGGCTCCGCCAAGGAGCGCCTCCGCACCGCGGCTGATGCGGTGCGCCAAAAGCTCCCGGAAATGGAAGAGCAGGCGAGGCGCGAGCTGAAAGCAGGGCACGAGGCGGCCGCCCGCCTCGCCCTGCAGCGCCGGCACGTCGTCGTGCGCGAGCTGGAGACACTCGAGCGCCAGCTCGCGGAAGTGGAGAAGGAAGAGGCGGCGCTGGCCGTTATCGAACAGCGCCTGTCGGGTCAGATCGAAGCGTTCGCCGCGCGCCAGGAGGTGATCAAGGCGCGCTTCAGCGCGGCGGAAGCCCAGGTCCGGATCAGCGAGGCGATGACCGGCGTGTCACAGGACTTCGCCGATCTAAGCGCCGCGCTGCACCGAGCCGAGCAGACCACGGAGGACATGCAGGCGCGCGCATCGGCCATCGACCGCCTGGTCGAAGAAGGCGACCTCGAAGCGATCACTTTCTCCGCAGGTTCGGACGCGATCGACACGCGATACGAATCGCTGGGCGCGGACGCCGACGTCGAGCGTCAGCTGGACGCGCTCAGAGAGCTGGATCGTTGAGCGCCATCCGGTTGACGCTCCACTCGTCGAGCCGGTTGGCGATCAGCTCGAAACCATGATGGAGGCGGCGATAGTAGGTCGGGCGGGACAGGTGCAGGCGCTCCATGATCACGTCGTGGCTGCCCACCCTTTTCACGTAGTAGTCGAGCAGGAGGCGCCCCGACTCGGCATCACGCGGAGCATGTGACACCGCGAGCTCGCCGATGACGTCGACGAGGAGCGCTCGCAGATCAGATGCGGCGGACCCGTCTCGCGACATGCCGGGCATCTGGGCGAGGGCGCTCCTGCCCAGCGCCTCTGGGGTGCCGAGGTCGTCGAGCGCGGCGCGCACCAGCTGCTCACGCGCCACGCTGTTGGGGTCGAGCGTCCAGCGTTCGGGCGCCGGCTCCTCGGCGAAGGCGCGGTACGGCGCAATGACCGCGGCGGGCAGGCCCGCGCGCAGCAGCCTGCCCATCAGCCAGCTGAGCATCGTGGAGGCGATGATCACGCCGACCCACAACGAACCGCCCCACGCGGACCCGGCCGGGCGCAGCGAGATCTCGGCCATGTAGGCGGTGGCAAACGCGGCGCCGATCACGGCGCAGAGCGACGCTGACGGGCGGCCCGGCCTCCGTGCGGTCCACGCCACCCAAGCGTCGGCCGCGAGGCCGGTCGCGATGGGCACCGCAAGCAAGTAGAAGTTGCCCTTGGTGATGCAGACCAGGACTCCGTTGAGCGTGAAGACGAATGTCAGCGACCCTCGCCGCAGCTTGAACGCGCTGTTGAGCAGGAGGGCCGTTCCGGCGAGGATCGCCGTCTGAGCCAGCAAGCCCGCAACGCCAAGGTTCTCGCCCACCCAGGACAGCGCGGCTTTCCTGAACTGATAGTCGCCGGCGGCCCAGGGATCGATCAGCGGATGGGCGAACTGTGTCGCGAACGTGAGCACAGAGAGGAGCAGCGCGGCCGACGTCAGCGTCACCGGGCTGGCATGTGTTTCGCCGCGCCGGCTTGCCGCCCGAAGCGGGCCGCTGACGATCACTGCCACCGCCGCCATCTCGACCAGGTGCGGTGCGGTGAAGAGGGTGTCGAGCCCGACGCTGTCGGTGCCGAATAGAGGCGAGTAGAACCAGTTGTCCACGATCAGCGCCGCTCCAAAGACGAGGGCGGCGGCGAAGGTTCCGGTCTGTCCGTCCGGCAGCGCCCGATTCCAGACGCGTCCCGCCCGCAGCCCTGTGGCAAAACCCGCGAAGAGGTAGAGCGTGAGGAGCGACCACGCCGCGGCGACGACGGTCTGGCCGGCCTGCGCCGCCGGCTGGAGGACCTGCCCCTGGACGTGAACGTACGCGTAGGCGGTGACGTAGCCGCCAAGCAGGAACCACGTAGCGAGCACGACCACGACGGAGTCGACCGCCCGCGGGTCCTCCAACAGCCTGCGCAGGAATTTCATCGTCCCCTACCCGCGTGAACCATACCCCCTCGACCTCGGGCTTTTTGAGACCGATTTCGAAACCCGGCTGAGACTGCCTCTGAGACCGCTTCCGGGGAACCCTTGGCCCGTTTCAGGCCATTCGTGTTCGAGGAGGACGAATCACATGTCTATCAATGCGGAAGTCGACGGAATCGTGACCCTACCGGGTCACGAAGAGCGGATCGAGGCGGTT
>VBDS01000213.1 GCA_005889085.1 Chloroflexota bacterium
CCGACCACGCTCTGGTCGCGAAACGCGAGCACCACCACCTCGTCGCTGAGCATCACCGGGTCCGTCCACGCGTACGTGCTCGACTTTGATCCACTGAGCAGCTGAAGCAACTCGGCGAGCCGGCGCATCGGCGGCTCGGGTCCTTCGAAGAGCAGGGGCACATCCCGCTGCCGCTCGTTGAAGCTCTGGGCTCGGTACTGCACCGTGAACCCGAGATCCGAGAGCCCGGCAAACGGCGCCGGGACCTTGATCATCATCTCGCCAAGATATGAGTTGCTGTGACGCATGCTGGAACCGGACTCTTCCATGCCGTATTAACGCACGGGGGCCTGGCTTAAGTCTCCTACGAACGGACGAGCGAGGCCACAATTGGGCTCGAAATGCCTCTAACGGGAATCCGCGTCCTTGACCTGACGCGGCTCTTGCCCGGTGCGTACTGCACCCTTCTCCTCGCTGACATGGGTGCGGACGTCATCAAGGTCGAGGAGCCGGGGGCCGGTGACTACATGCGCTGGACGCCGCCGATCGTCGCCGGACAAAGCGCTCTCTTCAGCGCCATAAACCGGAACAAGCGAAGCATCACGTTGAATCTCAAATCCGACGCGGGTCGCGATTTGCTGCTGCGCCTGGTCGTCGGCGCCGACGTGTTGGTCGAGGGCAACCGGCCCGGCGTCATGGCCAGGCTCGGTCTCGGTTGGGACGCGCTTCACGACCGCAATCCGCGCCTGGTCATGTGCTCGATCACGGGCTATGGGCAAGACGGTCCGTTTGCGTCTCGGGCGGGGCACGACCTCAACTACATGGCGATTGCGGGCGCGCTTGGTCTCAACGGCGAGCGTGGCGGACCTCCGGCGCCGCTTTCGGTCCAGGTGGCCGATATAGGGGGAGGCGGCCTCCAGCCTGCGGCCGCGATCCTCGGCGCGCTGGTCGGCGTCCAGCGGGGAGGCGAGGGCCGCTGGATCGACGCGTCGATGACCGACGGCGCAGTGAGCTGGCTCGCGATGGTGTTCGCGGCGCGCGGCGCCGGCGAGGAGGTGGGGCGTGGCGACCAGAGACTTGCCGGCCGCTACCCGTGCTATCGCGTCTACACGTGCAAGGATGGCGGCTTCTACAGCGTCGGCGCGCTCGAACCCAAGTTCTGGAACGCTCTATGCACCGCCCTCGAGCGACCCGAGCTTGCAGACCATCAGTTCTCGGAAGCCAACTCCATCCACGCCACGATGGAGGAGATCTTCGCCTCACGGACCCGTGCCGAGTGGCAGAGGAGACTCTCGGCCGTCGACGCCTGCTGCGAGCCGGTCCTCGACGTGGACGAGGTCGCCGGCCATCCACAGGTTGCCGCCAGGGGGCTGATCGAAAGCCGCGCAACGGGCGTCGAGGTGCGACCGGCAGTGCGTCTGGGCGGCGACTGGCGGCGCCGCGATGCGCCGCGGATTGGTGAGCACAACGCAGAGGTGCTGGCCGAGATCGGCATCGACGCGACTCAGCTCGGGAAGCTGGGCGCGGACGGCGTCATCTAGCGCTCACTTCGGCCCAAATGTTCTTGACCTGCTCACGCGTGGCCTCACGGCTTCCGCTGTTGTCGATGATGTGCTGAGCGCGCGTGCGCTTTTCCTCAATGGGCGTCTGCGATGCGATGATCGCCTCCGCCCGATCTTTGGCGAGACCTCGACCCTCGACGAGGCGGCGCAGCTGCAGCGCCTCGGGCACGTACGCAAGGACCACGTCGGAGTAGATGTCCTGCAGTCCGTTCTCGAACAGGAGGGGGACGTCATGGATCACCACGTCGGCGCCGTCGCGCTCCGCCTCGATCGTGCGGGCGCTCATCCACAGCCTGACCAGGGGATGGACTATCGCGTTCAGGCGATGGCGGGCGTCCTCGTCCTGGAAGATCAGCTCGCCCAGGCGTTCGCGGTCGATGCGCCCGTCGCGGACATACTCCGGTCCGAACTCGCTCACGACCGCGTCGAAGCCTGGGCTTCCCGGCGCGTATACCTCGTGGCTGGCCTCGTCGGCGTCGACGACGGTCGCACCGAGCTCGCGAAACATCTCGGCTACGGTCGTCTTCCCCGACCCCGCGCCGCCGGTCAGCCCAATGAGCTTCAATTTGCGTGAGTGGCTGACGAGGAGAAATTCGACGCGGTGGTCGTCGGAGCCGGACCGGCCGGCACCGCGGCCGCGATCACCATGGCCAAAGCCGGGTTACAGGTTGCCTTGCTCGAGCGTGGCGCCAAGCCGGGGGCAAAGAACGTCATGGGCGGCATTCTCTACAACTACTACCTCGAACAGATCGTAGGCGAGGAGTGGAAGCAAGCCCCACTCGAGCGCCCGATCATCGAGGAGCGTCGCTGGCTGATGACGCCTGAGGCGGCGATCGGGATCGACTACAAGAACCTGCGCAACCGGACACACCCTCATTCCTACTCAGTCCTGCGCGCGCGTTTCGATCCGTGGTTCGCCGAGCAGGCGGAGAAGGCGGGCGCCATGGTCGTGCCCGAGACCGTGGTGGAGCGCCTGATCGTCAAGAACGGTCGTGTCGTTGGCGTCGGCACCGGCCGCGGCGACGATCTTTACGCCGAGGTCACGATCGTCTGCGAAGGGATCGGCCTTGGTACAGGACTCCTCGAGAACACCGTCATCGACGGCAAGCCCCTGCGTCGCAAGCTGCGGCCAGACGAGGTCGCGATGGCCGTCAAGGAGATCATGCAGCTCGATCCTGGCCTAATCGAAGAGCGTTTCAACTGCGAGTCCGGCGAAGGCTGCACAGTCGAATGCTTTGGCGATTCGACGATGGGCATGTCGGGGTTCATGTTCATCTACACCAACCACGACACGCTGTCGGTCGGGGGCGGCGCGCTGCTCAGCGAGTTCAACAAGACCCTGCGCACGCCGAACGACCTGATGGAGCACTTCAAGAAGCACCCGGCCGTGAAGCCTCTGCTGCGTGGAGCGGAGACGGTCGAGTACCTGGCGCACCTGATCCCGGAGGGAGGCTACCGGGGCATCCCGAAGGTCTACGGACCGGGCTACCTGGTGTGCGGCGACGCGGCCATGCTTTCGAACCCGGTTCATCGCGAAGGCTCCAACCTAGCCATGGAGTCGGGACGGCTCGCAGGCCAGTCCGTGGTCCACGCCAAAGAGGCGGGCGACTTCTCAGAGCGGCGCCTGGCCGAGTACAAAGGCCGGCTCGACCACTCGTGGATCATGGCCGACATGAAGAAGTACGACAAAGCCGTGCCGCTGCTCGAGCACAACCCTCAGCTTCTCGGCGAAGACCTGCAGCTCATCGACAAGGCGCTCGATGAGTTCTTCCGCGTCGACGGAACTTCGAAGTGGGAGAAGCAGAGCAAGATCTTCAAGATGCTGCGCAAACACGGGCTCTTCCGGCTCGGGATGGACGGATTCAAGTCGCTGTGGGCGATGAAGTGAAACAACTGCAGAAAACCGCCGACGGCAGAACATATGAAGATGGCGTTTTAAAGCTCAGCGACGGGCGTGAGATGTCATGGCGGTGGTGGGGCGATCCCGACGGCACTCCGATTCTGCGCATCCAGGGCACGCCCGGCTCCCGCAAGCAGTACAACCCGAACCCCAACGTGCAGCGCGAGGTGGGCGCTCGGTACCTCATGGCCGACCGCGCCGGCTACGGCGGGTCCATGCGCAAGCCGGGCCGTGGCATCGCCGACATCGCGGACGACTACGTCGAGCTGCTCGACGCGCACGGCCTCGACCGGGTGCCCGCGACTGGAACGAGTGGTGGCGGGCCGCACGTGCTGGCGCTTGCGGCGCTCCACCCGGACCGGGTTGCGGCGATCACCGTTGTCGTGGGCGGGACGCCACTGGTCGCGGAAGAGGTATCGCACCTGGTGGGCGTCAACGCGCGCGGCTACCAGCTGGCGGAACAGGGATGGGAGCCGCTGCACGAGTTCCTGGTCGAGGTGCGCAAGCGGCTGCTCAGCGATGAAGGAATGCAGGGCGTGCTCAGCGATGCGCCTGAACCCGACCGCGTGATCATGTCGGACCTCGCCTGGCAGAAGATGTCACGCGAGAACACGGCTGAGGCCTTACGCCAGGGCGCCGAGGGCTGGACCGATGAGTCGCTGGCGATGCATGGCAAGTGGGACTTCGACCCGCGCGATGTCAAAACGTCGGTGACGTGGTGGCATGGGGATGACGACATGAACGCGCCGCTATCGGCCGCGCGGCGCGTGGTTGCTCAGCTGCCGAAGGTTGACCTGCGCACGTGGCACAACGAGGGCCATTTCGTCTCGTTGACGCACGAGAAGGAGATCCTCGAGGAGCTGCTCAGCCGCTCGTAATCGCGACCATTTGTGCCCGCTGGTCGTCCGGAGCTCGGAATACGACCCAAATGTGACCGAATGGCGGAATTGCAGGGTTGGAGCGTCAGCGGCTCACGTTCACCTGGATGGAGTGGTAGCCGCTTGCTCCGCTGGGATAGCTCGCCGCGCTGTTTCGGTCCTGCAACGCGCCTGACCCGTCTGTCGCCCGAACCATCAATTTGTAGGCCCCCTCGGTGGCTGGCGTCCAGGTCGCGCGCCAAAGGACCCACGTCAGGCTTGACAATGGAGGGTCAAAAGGCGCGGTGATCCAGGTCGATCCGCCGTCGGTCGTGTACTCCACCTTGCTGACGCCCCGCGTGCCCGCGAACGCCACGCCGCCGACGTCGATCGTGCCCAGCTTGATGATCTCGCCGTCCCGCGGCGCGTCAAGGCGTGAGGTTGTCTTGACCACCGCGTTGTGGTCCCACCCCTGCTGCTCCCAGTACCCGCCGGTCTCGTGGTTGACGAGGTCGATGGCGTCCAGCCACTTCGGCCCCTTCATGCCGTAGTGGCCGGGGATGAGGATCCGCGCGGGATAACCGTGCTGAAGGGGGAGTGGCGCCCCGCCGAGCTCATACGCGACAAGGATCTCGGGCGAGGCCTGGATGGTGCTCAGCGGCAGACTCTCCGTGTAGCCGTCGCGCGCCCGGAAGGCGACCCAGCTCGCCTGGGCCTGGGGCGAGGCCATCGCCACCACGTCGCGCAGCGGCGCCCCGGTGAACGCGCCGGTGCTCATCAGGTCTCCGCCCACGTTGTTGCTGATGCAGTTGAGGGTCACGTACTCGGTCGTCGCGGGAAGCGCGCGCAGGTCGGCGAGCGAGATGCTGAGCGACCGATTCGCCAGGCCGCCGACGCTGAGCTTCCAGGACCGGCCGTCGACCGCGGGGTCGGCGAAGTTCTTGGACACGACGTAGAAGTTGTTCAGGGGGGTGATCGAGGGCGAGATGCCGTGCAGGCCTGACTCCGGCGCGTTGAAGACCGCCCGGTACCAGTCGGGGAGCAGTCGGTAGGCGAGGGCGAGGACGCTGAACCCGGCAATGGCCAGGGGAACGGTGCTGAGGACGCGGCGGCGGCCGGCATCGACGCCCGGCGACGCCTGGGCCCCGAACTGGAGCACCACGGCGTAGATCGAAAACAGGGCAGCCCAGATGAGCGGCGTCGCGGGCCCGTCGTTGAGACCGAGGAATCCAGCCCCACCTACCGGCAGAAGGACGCCGGCCACCACCACCCAGCCCAGGCCGGCGAAGGCGAAGGGAAGGTACTGCGAAGTCCAGCGCAGGCTGGCAACCGACGCTGCCCCGCCGAGGACCCCGAGGGCGACGACCATCGCAACGATCAGACCGAGCTCCTCGACCACCTTGCCCGCGTGCTGGAGGGTGTCGATCAAGAAGCCAAACACGAAGCCGGGCATCAGCGAGAGAAGCGGCTCGTTGAGGAGCTGGGTCAACGGTCGAAGCCCGAGCAGCAGGCCGGCGAGGTACATCAGCGCGACCATGGCAAGGCCCGCTATGCATCCCCATCCGAAACCGTGCCGCGCCGCTTCCTTCCGGGTCACCGCGACAAGTTGTAGCACCCGATCATGTCGTTTTCTTTACCAATCATTGGTACGCATTGCCTGTAAGGATTGGTCTCGACTGGTAGCATCCGCGGGTCGGCATGGCTGGACCGATCACGCCCGAAGACCTTTATCGATTCCGCTGGATCGATCATGTTCGCCTGAGCCCAAACGGCGAGCGAGTCGCCTATCAGGTCGGTTGGGCCGATGCCACCTCGAGGCAGAATCGCAGCCGGATCGTGGTGCGGGGCCTCCTCGAGCCCGAGCCTGTCGGACCGTCAGCGGGCGTCCTGCGCGACCATTCGCCTGAGTGGTCGCCCGACGGGCGCAAGCTGGCTTTCCTCAGCCGCGTCGGACCCGCCGACCAGCTTTTCGTCCTCGACCTGACCGCGGGCGGCCCCCCGCAGCAGTTGAGCGCGGTGCCGGACGGCGTGTCAGGTCCTTCCTGGTCTGCGGACGGCACGCGGATCGCTTTTGTCGGGACGGTCGTCTCGGATCCTGACGCGGTGGTCGACGATCCCCGCCCGCCCGAAGGTCGGGAGCAGGTCCGCCGAGCCCCCGTAGCCCGGGTGGTGAGCCGCCTCGACTACAAGCACGACGGCTTCGGGTACGTCGACGGCCGCTACCACCACCTCTTTGTGGTCTCGGCCACCGGCGGCGACGCCAGGCAGCTGACCAATGGCGCCTGGGACGTGACGGATTACGACTGGTCGCCGGACGGCACGCGCCTGGTCGTGGCCGGCAACGCTGAGCCGGGCGCCGACCTGCAGCGCGAGCTGAACCTCTACATGGTCGACCTCGAGGCCAACCGCATGCGGCTGGGCGGAGGTTTCTACCTCAGCTCACCGATCTGGTCCCCCAAGGGAGATCAGATCGCGTTCATCGCCCCGAACGGCCTCGACGTCGGTCTGCTGGAGCGGCTCTGGGTCGTGCCGCTTTCAGGCGGCGGGCCGCGATGCCTGACTGCGAACTTCGACCAGGCCGTGAACGACAGCGTGATCAACGACATGCGTGCAGGACACGCGACGAGGGTCTGCTGGTCGGACGAGGGCGACCGCATCTACTTTGTGGCGAGCGGACCCGGGGTGACGACGGTCAACTCGGTCGACCTCGAGGGCGACGTGCGCGAAGAGGTGGGCGGCCGGCGCCGGATATATGACTTCGACGTGGCGTCCGGCGTGGTCGCGTTCTGCGCCTCGGACCCTGGCAGCCCCGGCGAGCTCTACATGCTGACCCACGGTTCCGAAGCGCGCGTGACGGACATGAACCCGTGGCTGCGCGATCGGTACGTCGCGCAACCGGAGCAGGAGTACTTCTCCGCGCCAGACGGCTGGAAGTTGGAGGGTTGGGTTCTCAAGCCGGCGGACCACGACCCCAGCCGCGCGTATCCGACGGTGATGGAAATCCACGGTGGGCCCCACGCCCAGTACGGATGGACATTCTTCCACGAGCTACAGGTCCTGGCGGGAATGGGTTACGTCGTCTTCTATATGAACCCGCGCGGCTCCGACGGCTACGGCGAGCGCTTCCGCCGCGACGTCGTGCGCGACTGGGCCGGCAAGGACTATCTCGACCTGATGAGCTCGCTCGACCAGCTCATTGACCGCAAGGGTTACATCGACACCAACCGGATGGGCGTCGGCGGGGGTTCGTACGGCGGCTACATGACCAACTGGATCATCGGCCAGACGAACCGATTCTCCGCCGCCGTCTCGATGCGCTCGATCTCCAACCTGGTGAGCGAGTACTCGCAGCACGACATCGTCCTGTGGGGCACCCTCCAGCTTGGTCCGCCGCCGTGGCCGGACCTCGACGAGCTATGGCGACGCTCGCCGATCCGCTACGTGCAGAACATTCGCACTCCACTCCTCCTGACCGCCGGCGAGATGGACCTCAGATGCGCGATGTCCCAGTCGGAGGAGCTGTTCGGCGCGATGCGGCTGCTCGGCAAGACGGTCGAGCTCGTCCGGTTCCCAGAAGAGTCGCATGACCTGTCCCGCAACGGACGCCCCGACCGGCGCGTAGAGCGATTGCGCCGGATCGCCGCCTGGTTCCAGCGTTTCCTCGGCACCTCGGCGACGGACCGGCCGGCGCCCGAGGAGGAGACGCAGGTGCTGCAGGTGCCGGCTCACGCGCCGCGGGAATGGGCCAAGACGATCGCGATGACGACACGACAGCCCGACATGAAGCCGGTGGAAGAGCCGACCGCGCCCGTCGAGCTCGTCCAGCCTGAAGTCATCCATGCGGCCGAGCCCGAGGTCATTCAGCCGATCGTGCCCGACTTCGCAACGGCGGAGGCGCCGATCATCCAGCCCGAGGGGCTGCCCGACCTGCCAGAACCAGGTCCCGAGCCCGAAACGGCAGAAGAAGAAGAAGAAGAAGAAGAAGAAGAAGAAAAGCCGGAACCGGTCCCAACGCCCGAAGCAGAACCGCTGGTCGCGGAGAGAGAGCAGGAAGCGGAATCTGAAGCGGAAGCCGAGCCGCTCGTCGCCGAACCCGAGCCCGAATCAGAGCTTCAAGCTCAGCCCGAGCCGGAACCAACACCCGAGCCGGAACCAACACCCGAGCCTGTGGTCGCCGAGGCGGAGCCGGAAACGGAACCCGAGGAGCTTCGGCCCGAGAGCGCGCCTGAGCCCGAGCCGGAGCCAACCGTGGCCACGACCGAGCCGTCCGTCCCGACGTGGGGCGAGCCGTCGGACGAGTTTCCGGTCCCCGAGCCTGTGTCCGAACCACAGCAGGTCGCCAGAGCCGAGCCCGAACCGGAACTGGAAGCGGAAGCCGGTCCAGTGGCGGCCGAAGCGGCCTCTCATGCCACGCCAGACGTGAGCTCCACCCTGGTCGCCTGGCCAAGCAGCTCGCCGGCGCCGACGCCCAAGAACGGGTCACCTGCCGAATCCGGATCCTTCGAAGAGGCAACCTCCGTCATACCTGCCTGGCGCCAGACAGACGCGAACGCCGACCCGCGGCGGACCGTGTCGCTCCAGGCAATGCCGCCGGAGCAGGTCGCGACCGGCACCGGTTTCGCGGCCCTGCTGACATTCGAGTCGGGGCCGTTTGCCGGGCGGATCGTCGCGCTGCCGAGCCAGATGGTCACGATCGGCCGCGCGCCGGACAATGACGTCGTGGTCGGTGACCCCGCGACATCGGGTCACCACGGACGGATCGAAGTCCGCGCCGGCTCCTTCTGGATCAGCGACCTTGGCAGCACCAACGGGACGCTGGTGAACGGCGAGCCCGTGATCGAAAAGCAGCTGTCTGACGGCGACGCGATCGCCATTGGACAGAGCACGCTGCGCTTCACGCTCGAAGCCTGACCCCCGAGTCAACCGTGGCCTCGGTCGTGGAGATCTGGCGTTATCCCGTGAAATCTATGGCTGGCGAGAGCCTTGACTCATGCGAGGTCACCGAGCTGGGGCTCGAGGGAGACCGGCGTTGGGCGTTCATCGACGGCATGGAGCCCCGTGTCGGCAAGTTCTTCAACATCAAGCAGGACTCGGGGCTGATGAGGTATCGGGCGCGCCTGGTCGACGGAAAGCTGGAAGTCACCGCACCCGATGGCATCAGCTCGGGCCTCGTCGGCGCACTGACGACGCTGCTCGGCGAGTCAAAGCGAGTCGTCAATGTGCGCGATCAGGCCGGGGCGAACTTCGATGACGCCCCGGTGCTAATCGTCAACCTTGCGTCGGTGGCGGCTTTCTCGCTGGAGGCCAGGATGCCCGTCGACCACCGCCGGTTTCGCGCCAACCTCTACGTGGATGGCCTTGAGCCAGAAGAGGAGCTGGGTTGGCTCGGCGGGCGCATCCAGGCCGGAGAGGCGGAGCTGGAGGTGATCGAGCGCTGCGTCCGATGCGTTGTGGTCAACCACGACCCGGACACGACCGAGACGGCTCCCAGGCTGCTCGAGCTGCTCGTCGAGAGGCACGACAAGTGCATGGGCGTGTACTGCAAGGTCACCCGGCCGGGGCGGGTCACCGTCGGAGATTTCGTGGGCTAGGTAGAGTTCTCGCCGGAGCCTTTCCTTTACACAGGAGGTCGAGATGGCGGTCAAGGCTTTCTCCAGCGAATGGGCCGAGCAGTTCAAGGACGAGGTCAACGCGTCGAGCGTCTACAAGTCGGCGGCCAAGGGCTGGAAGTGGACCGTGGGCCTCGTCGTGGAAGCGGAGCCGGACAAGAAATTTCCCGAGTCGAGGGGTGTCGTCATGGACCTGTTCGACGGCACGGCGCGCGCCATCACTGTCGGCACCGCCGCGGACGCGCAGAAGTGCGACTTCGTGATCACGGCTCCCTACACCCGCTGGAAGCAGGTGGCGACAAAAGAGCTGGACGCGACCAAGGGCATGCTGCAGGGCAAGCTCAAGCTGAAGGGCGATCTGCCGACCATCGTGCGCTATACCAAGGCGTCGCAAGAGATGACCGAATGCACGACGCGGGTCCCGGTCGAGTGGCCAGACGAAAACTAGCGACGGCTAAGGGGGACTCAACGCCCCCACCCGGACCGCTGCGCGGCCCGACCTCCCCGGCAAGCGGGGAGGTGAAAAAGCCGGTCGCTTACGCCGACCCTGAACCGAGCGCGTTTGCTTCGATGCTGGGCGGGCTGATCGACGCGAACATCGAGACCAGCCGCGCCAAGCACAGGGACTTCGACGAGCTTGACGCGAGCGTCGGGATCTGGGTCACCGACATCGACGAAGGCGTGACGCTCGAATTCCAGCGCGGCACGCTGGTCGTCCACAACGGCCTGACGCCAAAACGCGACATAACGATCCGCGCCGAAGCTGACACCGTGATGAGCCTGAGCAACCTGAAGATCGGTATGTTCGGCATGCCCGTCTACTACGACGAGGTGGGGCGGGGCGTTGCACTGAAGCTGGTGCGAGGCAGGCTGCGCATCGACGGCATGCTCGGCAACATCGCCACGGTGAACACCGTGACACGCATCTTTTCGGTCAGATGAAGCTTGCGGTGATCGGCGCGGGAAGCATGGGCGCGCAGATCGCGCAGCAGGCGGCGCTTCACGGGATCGATGTCGTGCTCCAGGACAATGATCCCGAGCAGCTCGGCAAGGCGCGGGAATCTAACCGCGGTCATCTCAGACGGAAGGTTGAGAAGGGCAGGCTGACTGAGCGCGACGCTGAGATCGCAATCGATCGCGTTCACGTCACGGGCGACCTCGAAGAAGCGGCGCGGGATGCCGATTTTGTGATCGAGGCGGTTTTCGAGGACGTGCGCGTAAAGCGGGCGATCTTCGCCGAGCTGGATCGCATCGCTGCCCGCGATGCCGTGCTGGCCAGCAACTCGTCCACGATCAGCATCAGCAAGCTCGCCGACGTCACGACCCGCCCGGCGCGATGCCTGAACATGCACTTTTTCTACCCGGTGCTCGTGATGGACCTCGTGGAGATAGTGCGAGGTCCGCAAACATCCGACGAGGCCGTAGACAGGGCCATGGAGCTCGCACGCGCGATGGGCCGCACACCGGTCCTCCTCAACAAGGAGATCGACGGTTTCATCGTCAACCGGATCCTGCATGCCGCGACGCAGGAGGCCTACCGGCTGCTGGACGCCGGCGTCGCCTCGTTCGAGGACATCGACACCGCGGTGGAGAAGGGCCTCAACTGGCCGATGGGGCCGTTCCGCCTCGGCGATTTCAGCGGTCTGGACGTGACTTACAACGCCCGTCTCCACATGTACCGGGTCACCGGCGACGAGCGCTACAAGCCCTCGCCCCAGCTAGAGGCCAAGGTCAAGGCGGGCAAGCTCGGGCGGAAGACCGGCGAAGGCTGGTACACCTACGAGAAGTGAAGATTCACCACGTTGGCGTAGCAGTTGCCAATCTGGATGAGGGCATCGCCCTGTACACCTCGATCTTTGGCGCGCGAGTCACGCACCGCGCGACCGTCGAGGGCATCGAGGGTGCGTTTCTCGACCTCGGGACCGCTGAGCTCGAGCTCATCGCGCCGACACGCCCCGATAGTCCGCTGAGCAAGTTCCTGGCGGATCGCGGGCCAGGCCTGCATCACGTTGCATACGCCGTTCCCGACATCAAGAAGGCATTGTCTGATGCGGCCGCAGCGGGCCTCGAGCTCATCGACACCGAGCCCCGCATCGGACTGCACGGCGTGCCAATCGCGTTCATCCATCCGAAGAGCGTTGGCGGCGTTCTGACCGAGTTCGTCGAAATATGACTGACGTCGAAAACGACAGCGGCCTGCCGCTGCAGCCCGTGTACTCGGTGGACGATCGGCGCCGCAGCCTGCAGGGCACTCTTGCGGACGAGCCGCCGCCCGGCACCTTCCCGTTCACACGTGGCATCCACAAGGACATGTACCGCGGCCGCCTGTGGACGATGCGCCAGTACGCGGGCTTTGGTACCGCCGCCGAGTCCAACAAGCGCTACAGGTTCCTGTTGGACCAGGGCCAGACGGGCCTCTCCGTCGCCTTCGAC
>VBDS01000247.1 GCA_005889085.1 Chloroflexota bacterium
CGGACAACCCTCTATGTCAAAGGGGGGTCCCGCGGGGGGATCCTGATCCCCCCGCGCCCAGAAAGGGGTTCATCGTTCGCTCGCGTCCGATCGTGGTGGCGGGGCCGTGCCCGCTGTAGACGATCATCTCGTCAGGCTGGATGAGCAGCTTCGAGCGGATGCCGTCGAGCAGAGCCGTGCTGTTCGAGTTCGTGAAGTCTGAACGGCCGACAGAGCCGGCGAACAGCGCGTCGCCTGTGAACAGAAACCCATCGATCTTGAATGTGACCCCGCCCGGGCTGTGTCCCGGCGTGTGCAGCACCTCGAACTGGAGTGAGCCTGCACGATACGGCTCGCCGTCGGCGAGGCTGGCCAGGTTGTCGACCCTGGTTGCGATTGGTCCGAACTCTCGCCGCAGCGGCCGGCCCTGATCCAGGACGTCCCGCTCCGCGTCGTGGACCGCGATCGGGATCGGGCCGAAGGCCTCGCGCAGCTCGTGGAGCCCCGCGATGTGGTCGAGGTCGGTATGCGTCAGAAGAACTGCCTTGACGTTCGCGCCGCGCTCGCGCGCGGCGTCGACGACTAGGGCAGGCTCGAGGTTGGAGTCGATCACGACGGCGTCGTGCGTGTAATCGTCCACAACCAGATACGAGTTGGTGCCGAATCTGCGGTCTGCTGTGACCTCGACGCGAACGGTCACCTTTCAGGACGCTTCGCGAGCGACAGTGTGCACGTCTTTCACGCCTTCGAGCTTTTCCATCAGGCGCGAGAGCTGGGCGAGCGAGTCGATCTCTACGGTCGCTGAGACGACCGCAGTCTTGTCGTCGTACACGTGGACCTCCAGCGCGGACATGTTGACCCGGTTCTCCGCCACGACCGTGGCGATGTCGCGCATGAGACCCTGGCGGTCCCACGCCTCGATCTTGATCGCCACCGGGTAGAGGTGCGTGGCGTCCATGTCCCAGTCGACTGATACGACGCGCGCGGAGTCCTGCGCGTTGACCGCGTTGATGCAATCCGCGCGGTGCACCGTCACGCCCCTGCCGCGCGTCGTGTAGCCGACGATGGCGTCACCCGGCACGGGCTGGCAGCACGTGGCGATCGACGTCAGGATGCCCCTCTCGCCGTGCACCAGCACGCGCGGCGAGGGTTGGACCTGCGGGATGAGCGGAATGGTTCGTAGGTCGCCGCCCGGCGCCTCCAGGTTGAGCGACATCCGCATCACGACTGCGTGCGGCGACAGGTCGCCGTAACCGATCGCAGCCATGAAGTCGTCCACCGTGGGGTACTTGTGCAGGTTTGCGATCTCGAGCAGCTTGGGCTCGGGCAGGTCGGAAAGGCTGACGCGATGCATGCGGTGCAGCTCCTTGTCGAGCAGGTCGTGCCCCTTGGCCACGTTCTCCTCGCGGCGCTGGCTCTTGAACCACTTGCGGATGCGTTCCTTGGCGGAGGCACTCTTGACGAAGTTCAGCCAGTCGCGGCTTGGTCCGTGCGGGCCCTTGGAGGTCAGAATCTCGACGATCTCGCCGTTCTTCAGCTCGTAGTCGAGCGGGACCATGCGGCCGTTGACCTTCGCCCCGATGCAGTGGTGGCCGACCTCGGTGTGGATGCGGTAGGCGAAGTCGACCGGAGTCGAGTCGGCGGGCAGGTTGATCACGTCGCCGCGGGGCGTGAAGACGTAGACCTCGTCCTGGAAGAGGTCGACCTTGACCGTGTTGAGAAACGACTCGGCGTCCCCCACCTCGTTTTGCCACTCGAGCAGGCTGCGCAGCCAGGACAGCTTCTGGTCGAAGCTCGCGTCCTTGCCTCCTTCCTTGTAGGTCCAGTGGGCGGCGACCCCGAACTCCGCGACGCGGTGCATCTCGTGCGTCCGGATCTGGATCTCGATCGGCTCGCCTGTGTGCGTGATGACGGTCGTGTGGAGCGACTGGTACCCGTTGGACTTCGGCATCGCGATGTAGTCCTTGAACCGCCCAGGCATGGGCTTCCACAGCGAGTGCACCACGCCGAGGACGCCGTAGCAGTCGCGCACGCTGTCGACCTGGACGCGGATGGCGGACAGGTCGTAGATCTCCGAGAAGTCCTTGTCCTCGCGGGTCATCTTCTGCCACACCGAGTAGATGTGCTTCGGACGGCCGGTGATGTCGGCCTGGATGCCGAGCTTCTCCAGCTCGCGGGCGAGGATCTCGCGCAGATCCGAGACCAGCTTCTCGCGCTCGTCGCG
This sequence comes from Chloroflexota bacterium, assembly GCA_005889085.1. GTDB lineage: Bacteria > Chloroflexota > Dormibacteria > Dormibacterales > Dormibacteraceae > 40CM-4-65-16. The sequence goes on from VBDS01000247.1 coordinate 2,204, forward strand.
CTTGCGCGCGATCCGCCTCACAACGTCCTCGAACGCCTCCGGCTCGAGGTTGCGGAAGGCAAGGTCCTCGAGCTCCCACTTGATCTGGCCGATGCCGAGCCGGTGGGCCAGCGGAGCGTATATGTCGAGCGTCTCGCGTGAGATCTTTCGCCGCTTCGGTTCCGCGAGCGGCGCGAGCGTGCGCATGTTGTGCAGCCGGTCGGCGAGCTTGATGAGGACGACCCGGAGGTCCTCCGCCATCGCGACCATCATCTTGCGGATGTTCTCCGCCTGCTGCTGCTGGTCGGTCCGCAGAGATATCCGGCCCAGCTTCGTGACGCCGTCGACCAGGCGGGCGACCTCCGGGCCGAACTCCCGTTTGACCTCGTCCGCGGTCAGGTTGGTGTCCTCCACCGTGTCGTGGAGGAGCGCCGCGGAGATCGTCTCGGCGTCCAGCTCGAGGTCGGCGAGGATCGCCGCCACCTCGAGGGGGTGGTTGACGTAGTCCTCGCCCGACAGCCTGTGCTGGCCGTCGTGGGCGGCCGCGGCCCGATCAAACGCCTTCCGGACCAACAGCTGGCCCTTCGGGTCGAGGTGGTCGGCGATCCTGAGGAGCTCGGAAACAGTCATTTCGTGCCTGGCATGAAGTTTAAGTTCGCTATCTAGCTTCCCCTGCGGAACACAAACCTAGACTTAGTCGCCGCCAAGTGAACTCACGACGGACGTCATTCGTGCTCCGGACGGGCTTTTCGACGGCCGCGGCGCTGCTCATCCTGGCCGGGGCGTCCCTGAACGCGGGCGGGCGCATTGGCTGGGACGTCGCGTTGGGCGGGCTCGGAGGCCTGCTCGCTCTCGCGGCCGGCGCCGGCTTCCGAAACTGGCGGTTGGCGGTGCCTTTCGGCGGCGCGTCTCTGGTCCTGACCCTGGTCATCGCCCAGTTCAACCCAAGGCAGGGCGACCTGGTGACACAGGTTGTCGGCGTCTTCTTGCTCGGCATCGGAGGCGCCCTGGGGACGATCGCCTACCGCGGCCTCCGCCAGGCGATTCGCGTCCAGCTCGACCAGCTCGGAGGCCTGAACGGCCAGCTGGAGCAGAAGCACCGGGCCTTTCTCGTAGCGACCGCCGAGGTCGACGGCGCCAGGCCGGGCGATGCGGCGGCCATCACGTCAGGCATCGCCAGCAACGTCGGAGCCGACTTCGCGTGCTGCTACCTGGCGTCCGCCGATGGACGGCGCTTCGTGCCCCAACCTCCGGGAATCGGCGTCGACCGCCTTCGGCCGCAGGCGGTGAACCGGCCCCACGGCAACGCCGGACCGCTGCTTTCCGCGATCGAGGCCCGCGCCGCCTTCACCGCGCTCGACGAGAACGGGCTGGTCGAGCTGATCAACTACATCCCGGACGACTTCCATCTGCAGAGCCTGATCGCGGTCCCAATGCCGATCGGGGATCACGTGGGAGGATTTGTCGTGCTGGGTCGAACCGCCGGCCGCTTCAGCGACGATGACAGACGGCTCGCCGCG
>VBDS01000214.1 GCA_005889085.1 Chloroflexota bacterium
TTTTGGCCGACGTGATTGACAAAAGGAGCCTCCAGGCCATACGTTGACGAGCAATTTTGGAACGCTCCAAAAATGCGCTGAGGACCGGCCTTTTCACCGACGCGATGCCCGACCGGACCCTGGCCGAAGTCGCCGGCTGGGCAGCCGGAACCGGCCTGATCCAGGACCTGGAGCTGGGTGTCGGCGGGTACTCCCCCGTCCCCCACTGCGCGCCTGACGAGCTGCTCGGCCACCCCGACGCCATACGGCGCTTGAAGGAGACTGTCGAGCAAGCCGGGCTCGGCATCTCGGCGCTCAATGTGTCGGGCAACCCTCTCCACCCCAACCCCGAGCTCGCCCGGCCACATGACGCCGACCTCCGCAAGGCCATCCGGCTCGCAGCGGAGCTGGGCGTCGATCGGGTGGTCGCGATGTCTGGTTGTCCAGGCGCCGGTCCGTCAGACCGCATCGCGCCCCACTTTTCCGGCGGCGCCTGGCTGCCGGACTTCGATGGAATCGCCGAATGGCAGTGGCGGGAACGAGTCGCACCGTACTGGAGCGAGCTCTCAGCGTTCGCCCGGCGCGAACACCCCAGTCTTTTGATCTGCTTCGAGCTGCATCCGGGGACGTACGTCTACAACGTCGGGACGTTCACGCTCATCCGACAGCTCGGCTCCAACCTCGGCGTCAATCTCGATCCGAGCCACTTCTTCTGGCAGTCTATGGACCCACTTGCGATCGTCAAGGCGCTGGGCGATGACCTCGGCCACGTGCACGGGAAAGACACGACGCTGCACCCGCAGCCGACGAAGCTCAACGGCGTGCTCGACAATCGCTGGCCAAATCCGCCGGAAGAGATGCCGTGGAACTTCTCCACCGTCGGCCGCGGACACGACAGGGAATGGTGGGGCCGATTCGTGGCTTTGCTGAGAGACCGCGGCTTCAGCGGCACGATCAGCATCGAATACGAGGACCCGTTCGTTTCAGCTGAGGAGTCCGTGCTCGAATCAGCGCAGCTGCTCGCCGCGGTGACCCGAAATTGAAAATCGAAACGATCACCTGCCGGGTCGTGGATTTTCCCCTCGAGCGCGAATTTCACCCGGCATGGGCGCGTGGAAGAAACCAGCCGAACCTGCTCATGGTCCTCATCGAGGTCGTGACCGACGATGGCGTGAAGGGAATAGGCGCCGCTCATGCAGGCCTCGAAGCGGCGATCACAATTGAGCGCTTCGTCGCCCCGTACTTTCTCGGCCAGGACCCGAGCAACGTCGAGCGCCTCGTCCCGGTGCTGCGTGACACCGAGATCTTGGGCGCGCCCGTCTACTGCATGGAGATGCCGCTGTGGGACATCGTCGGCAAGCTGGCGGGCTTACCGGTCGCGCGGCTGTGGGGCGGTTTCTCGGACCGCGTCGTCGCCTACTGCGCGACCGCCGAGGTGCGATCGCCACAGCGGCGTGTCGATGACGTGCAACGAATGCTTTCTGAGGGATACAAGGCGGTGAAGTTTCGTTTTCATCTGGCCGATCCCCGCGAGGACCTCAAGGTCGTGGAGGCCGTGCGGGCCGCGGTCGGCGACCGCATCGAGATCATGGTCGACGCCAACCAGGCCGGCGTCGAGCCAGGCCACGGCGGCCACCGCACCTGGGGCTTCCCGACGGCGTTGGCAGTGGCCCGAGAGCTCGAACGAATGAAGGTGCGCTGGCTCGAAGAGCCGCTGCCGCGACACGACTACGACGGGCTGCGCCGCTTGCGCGACAAGCTGGACACCCTTCCGATCGCGGGCGGCGAGGACAACCACGGCCTCCACGAGTTCAAGCTCCTGATCGACCAGGGGTGCTATGACATCCTCCAGCCGGACGCGCTGCTTTCTGAGGGTGTGGGCCAGATGCGCAAGGTCGCGGCGCTGGCCGAGGCTTCGGGCCTCGAGGTCGCGCCCCACACATGGGGCAACGGGATCGGCCTCATGGCCAACCTGCACGTCGCGGCCGCGATTCCAAACTGTCCATTCCTCGAGTTCCCTCACGACCCGCCGAGCGGGTTCACCGCCGCCGCCAGGGACCAGATGCTGCTGGAACCGCTCAGCATCGATAAAGAGGGCTGCGTGCGCGTGCCCGATCGTCCGGGTTTCGGGGTCGTGCTCGACGAGGAGCGGATCGCTCGCTACACCGTCAGTACACACGTCTCGAGCGCGAGGGACTAACCGGCAGTCCGCCCGACCTCAAGCACCACACGGTCTGACTCCACTCGGACGGGCACCATTTTCACGGCGTAGCTCGGATCCCACAGCGCCCGACCGCGTTCCAGCTCGAACTCCCAACCGTGCCAGGGGCACGAGAGCACGGGCGTTTCCTCGTCGACCTCCATCGAGCCAGGCGCCTGGCTGCTCAGCCGTCCGCTGACGATGCCGAGGCAGACGGGTCCGCTCTGGTGCGGACAGCGGTTGTGGATCGCATAGAACCGGTCATGCCACCGCAGGACGCCGACCTCGTGCTTGCCCGCGGTCACGATCCGCAGGCGGTGGTCTTCGAAATCCGAGACCGCACCCACGTCGACCCTCACCTGGCTTTTTCGGCGACCGCCCTGGTTTCCTCGACGTCCTCTTCCTTCCAGCCGTAAAGGCGGCACGCGTTGCCGAAGAAGACGCGGTGGTGCCAGTCGGCGGGAAGGCGCGTGGTCAGGTAATCGATCTCGTCCGCATCCCAATGCGGATAGTCGGACGAATAGACGAGACGGTCTTCGAGGTTCTGCGAGCGCAGCAGGTCGACGACGTTCTCCTTTTTGGGCGCGACCTCGAGCGGCTGCGTTGTGACCCACACGTGCCGGGCGAAGTACTCGCTGGGCAGACGCTTCAACCAGGGCACCTCGCGGCGCAGCCCCTTGTACTCGGTGTCAAACCGCCACAGCAGACTGGGGATCCAGGCCGATCCGCCCTCGATCAAGACGATTCGAAGGCGCGGGTATTTCTCAAAAACGCCATGTGCGATGAAGCTGACGAGATGGGTCTGGATCGCCTGCGGCCACAGGACATGCGTCTCGAAGTACGTGCTGACGCTTCCACCGCCGGTGCTGGGTGGATTCGCCCAGCCGCCGGCGCCGCCGTGAATGGCAACCGGCCGTCCCGTCTCCTCCGCGGCCGCATAGATGGGATGGAAGATGGGGTGGCCGAACCCTCGGTTGAACGGGTTGTCGACGAGCATCACCTGGACCATGCGTGGGTTCGCCGCGTGGCGCCGGACCTCATCGGCAGCGACCTCCGGCAGCTGGCTGCCAACCATGATGGAAGAGAAGAGTCTCGAATCCTGGCTCAGCCAGCGCTCGACGCTCCAGTCGTTGGTCGCGCGCGCGAGCTCGGCGGCGAAATAAGGGTTGTGATGACCCGCAAGGTGGCTGTCATCGCCAAACGTGAGGATGGCGCGACGGACATCAGATGCGGCGAGAAGCTGATCGCGCATGGTCGGGTAGTCAGAGCCCGGCTCTCCCCCTCCCTTCGGATACGTGTCCGCGCGCATGAAGCCGTGCGGGTTGGGGAATCCATCCTGCACCGTGAGCGGGACGTTGCCGGCCGGGCCGCGGTCGGTGACGTAGTCCCGCCAACCCTTCGACAGGTATGGGATCAGCTCCGCGTCGGTGCTCCGTGCGTGGTGGACGTCGCAGTCGATCACGGGGCCCGAGTACATGAGATGCCGCTCCTTTTGCTTCGGAGATGATCTGGCAGGGCGGACGATTGCCCGCCCTGCCTGACGCGTCGTGTTACTTCAATGTTTCGACTTTATCCGCGCCAACCTGATTGGCCACGGTGTCGTGCAAGATCTTGATCGCCGCGTCGACCGATGTGCTCGGGTCCGTTGCGATCTGACCGGTCGCCTGCCCGATTCCTTGCACCCAGGCGGGATAACCCTCCTGCTCCGAGGGGACCAGCTTCGAGTTCGGAAGGGCGTCACCGAACGCCTTGTTGAACGGAGGGGCAAAGTTGAGGAAGCCGTCGGAGTGCGCGACGGTCTGGCTTGGCGGGACGAAGCCCGCGCGGTTGGCGATATAGGTCTGGTTGTCATCGCTCTGGATGACCTTGATCAGGCCCCATGAGAGCTGAGGGTGCTTGGTGACCTTGGAGATGGCGACGGCCCAGCCTCCGAGCGTGCTTGCGCTGCCCGGAGCCTGGCCCTTGGAGGTTGGCAGCGGCACGGCGCTGGCCTCCTGTGCCGCGGTCGCCCAGTGGCGGTTCTGCTCCGTCCACGCGTCGGCGAACCAGTTGGACCCGATGGCGATCGCCATCTGGTGATCCTTCAGCAGAACGACAGGCCGGCCGACGGCCTTGGGCGAGAACAGGTCCGATGTCGAGCCGCCGAGGCCCTCTGAGTAGACGCTCTTGTAGAACTGGAACACCTCTCTCAGTCCAGGGCTGTCGACAACCCACTTGTTGGTCTTGTAGTCGAATATCGTCGGCGTTGAGGATCCGTAGACCATGTTCGCGCTGCCCTGCAGCACTCCGCCTGCGCCCGCGCTCGTCCCGGCCGGAGCCCAGAACGCGACAACGTTCTGCCCGCTCTTCTTCACCGCTCGCGCGGCTGTGAGCAGGTCGTTCCAGTTCTTCGGCGCCCACGGCACTGAGATGCCCGCGTTCGTGAGCATCGAGGTGTTGTAGTAGATCGCGGAGTTGTTCTCTCCGGTGTTGACGGCGTACACCTTGCCGCTGATGCGACTCTCGTCCTGAATCACCTTCGGGAACGACTTCCAGAAAGGAGCCTTGCTCGAATCGTTGACGAACGAATCGAGTGGCAGGAGGTAGTCAGAGCCGACCCACTGCCCGACGTAGCCCGTGGGCAGCATGAACACATCCGGCGTTGTGGCCGGGTTCTTGTACTCGAGCGCGACCTTGTTGACGAGGTCTACGTCCGTCCCGTTGAATCCCTGCAGGGTCAGATGCGCTTTGGGATAAGCCGCCTCGAACTCCTTTTTGACCTTGTCCCACCAGATCACGGACGTGTCGTCCGAGTCGAACACGTACGTGGTCGAATACGCGACGGTGATCGTGCCCGTCATGTCGTCGCTCAGGCTTGTAGAGCTGGGGTTGTTGCTGCCGCCGCCGCAGGCCATGAGCGCCACCGACAGCGAAGTCAGCAATGCCGACCAGACTCCAAACCGTTTGCCTGGGTTCCTCAAAGCAATACCTCCTCAGGAAATCTCCTCTGACCTGGATGGCGCCAGTGGTGCCTCCGGTTGACGATGGCGCTCCGATCGCCCCTCGGCCGGTTCATTGGTCCGCGCCTCCCCCACGGACCTCAGCGTCTCGGCCGCCGCGGCAACAGGCCGCTGCAGGATGGTGATCCCGCTCTGGGCGTCGAAAAGATGGAGCCGCGCAGGATTCAATGCGAGCTCGACACTCTCCTGCGTCCGCACGCCAGACCTTGGCGGAAATCGAGATGTGACCGTCTCGCCTGCGCACAGCGCGGTCACATAAGCCTCGTGGCCCATCGGCTCGACGACGTCCACCTCGGCGTGAAGCGTCAGCGTGCAGTCAGGGCCGGCGGCGGGTCGCCACATCAAGTCTTCTGGGCGGATGCCGACCGTCACATCGCCGCTTGCCGCGCCGGCGGTCAGCCGCGCGCCGGTCCCGAGCGGCGTCGTGATGCCCAGGAACGACACCGACGCCTTGCCCTCGGAGGACGCCAGCCGTCCCGGCACGAAGTTCATCCGCGGCGAGCCGATGAAGCCCGCGACGAACATGTTCGCCGGGTTGTCGTACAGCGTCTCGGGCGCATCCACCTGCTGCAGACGTCCGGCGTTCAGGACGGCGATCCGGTCGCCCATCGTCATCGCCTCGACCTGGTCGTGCGTGACATACACCGTCGTGACACGGAAACGCTGGTGAAGGCGGCTGAGCTCCGCCCGCATCTGCACGCGAAGGCCGGCGTCGAGGTTGGACAGGGGCTCGTCCATCAGGAACACCTGCGGCTGCCGGATGAGCGCGCGTCCCAGGGCGACGCGCTGGCGCTGTCCACCCGAAAGCTGTGACGGCCGGCGTTGCAGCAAGTGCCCCAAGCCGAGGACCTCGGCTGTTTCCCTCACCCGCTGCGCGACGAGATCGTTTGACGCCCCACGAGCCCGCATGCCGAAAGCGAGGTTGTCGTAGACGTTCATATGCGGGTATAGGGCGTAGCTCTGAAAGACCATCGCCACGTCGCGGAAGCGCGGCGAGACGTTGTTGACGAGCTTGTCGCCGATCAGGATGCGGCCGTATGACGGTCGCTCGAGCCCGGCCAGCATGCGCAGCGTCGTCGTCTTGCCGCAGCCCGAGGGCCCGACCAGGACGAGGAACTCGCCCGCGTTGACGGTGAGGTTGAGGTCTTCCACGGCGGTCTCGGTGCCGAAGATCTTGTGGACGCCTTCGAAGCGGACCTCGCTCAGCATCTACTTCACCGCGCCGCCGAAGTTGAAGGCCCCGCTGAAGTAGCGCGACATGAACAGGTACAGCACGATCACCGGGACCGAGAACAACAGGGAGAACACCGCCAGGTCACCGAATTTGAAGAGGCCGTGCGAGCCCATGAAGTTGTAGATCTCAACCGGGCCGGGCTGGTTGTCGGGGCTATAGGTCAGTACGAACGGGATGATGAACGCACCCCACGCGTTGATGAAGGTGTAGATCGCGGTGACCGCGATCCCCGGAACGGTCAGTGGCAGAACGACCTCGCGCAGGATTCGGAACGTGCTCGCCCCATCGATGGCGGCGGCGTGCTCCAGCTCGACGGGCACGGCGTCGATGAAGTTCTTCATGAGCCAGATCGCGAATGGAAGCGAGCTGGCGGCCAGGAACAGGGCAGTCGTATACAACGAGTCGAGCCAGCCCAGGTAGACGTACATCTGGTAAACGGGAACGACAAGCATCGACACCGGTAGGCCCGACGCGAAGAGGATGAGGAGCATGAACGACCGCTTGAACGGGATGTGCATCCGCGACAGCGGGTAGGCCGAGAGCAGCGCGAGCACCGTGGTGACAACCGTGGTGGTGCCGGCCAGGATCAGGCTGCTCCGAAAGGAGCTGAGCGCGTCGGCACGACCGAGCACGTCCGTGAAGTTCGCAATGGTGGGCGAAGGGATCTTGATCGCCCAATCCGGGTTCGAGTCGATCGAGGCGAACACCATCCACAGCATGGGGAGCAGGAAAAAGCAGCCGAGCAGGATCAGCACCACGTTGGTGGCCACGGCTGACGCGGAGACCTTGCGGTACGGCACCACGATCAACTTCTCGCCGGTCAGTGGACGCGCCTGCACTGCGCTCAAACCTGGCTCCTAGATGCGCGCACGAAAAGTAGGGAAAAGAAGGCGCCGATCAAGACAAGCACCAGGGAGATTGCGGTGCCGTACCCGAGCTGGTGAAAGACGAATGCCTCCTGGTAGACGTAGATCGGCAGCGTGGTCGTCTCGATTCCGGGACCGCCCTGCGTCATCGCATAGATGAGGGTGAACTCGGAGAGGTTCAGGATCGTCACGAGCAGGAGGTTGGTCACGATCGTCGGCCTCAGCAGCGGGAGGATTACCAACCGGTAGCGCCTGAAGACCGACGCGCCCTCGACCTCGGCCGCTTCGAGCACCTCGGAGGGAAGGTTGCGCAGGCCGGCCGAGAACACCAGCATCGAAAAGGCGACATTGCGCCACAGGTTGGCGAGCGACACGATGAGCATCGGGACGAGGACCAGATAGTTCGAGCTCGTATGCCCCAGGAGGATCGAAAGCGTGCCGCCCGCCTGCGAGAAGGCGTACCAGATCAGCGCGACCGTGATCTCGGGAAGGACCCACGCGACGATGACGACCGATCCGACGACGGCCCTGATCGGCACGACCGCGTTGCGAAGGAGGATCGCGAGCAGCATGCCCAGCACGGACTGGCCGACGATCGCCGAACCGACGACGAAGAGGATCGTCAGCCACGAAGACTTGATGAAGACGTAGTCGCCCAGCATCCGCGTGACGTTTTCCAGCCCCGTGAAGGAGTAGTCGCGGGAGCGCGAGCCGACGAGCGCGAGGTTCGTGAAGCCGATGTAGAGGGCGTAGAGGACAGGGCCGAGAAACAGCACGAGCAGCAGGACCGAGCCAGGCGCCAGCATGAGGAGGCTCGACCACTGGAACCTTTCCCGGTCAAGCCTCGGCCCTAGCGTGCCCGCAACTGCCATCCTGAACTCCTCCGCGCTGCCCGTAGCCAGACGTTTGGAGCGTTCCATTTTGGAACGTTCCGTAATTCTCTAGTCGTCCGGGCGAGGCGTCAAGTCCCCCTGCCGGGAGGCGGGCTCAGGACGGGTCCGTCTCGAGTCGGGCGGTCGAACGGCGGGTGACGAGGTTTACCTTCACCAGGGTGGTCCGCGGGGGCCCTTTGACCTTCCGCTCGATGCGGTCCGCGACGCCGGCGATGCCGAGCCGGGCGAGCTCGTCGCGAGGCTGCGCCAGAGTCGTCAAACCGATGCGGGCAAGACCCGCCATAGGCACGTCGTCGAAGCCGACGATCGAGATGTCCTCGGGGACCCGGTAACCCACGCGGTCGGCGAACTCTTGCAGCGCGATCGCGGCCACATCGTTGGACGCGAAAACCGCGGTGGTGCGGTCAGGGCCCGTGAACACCTCGAGCAGCGGCCGGTCCAAACCGTCGACTCTCGCGTACTCCGCCGGGGGCGACCAGCTGATGTGCGTGGGCGCTCCCAAGCCGGCATCGTTCAAGGCTTCGCGGCAGCCCTCCCAGCGGGCGTGGTCCGACTGGTCCTCCAGCTCCGGGATCGACAGGTACGCGACCCGGCGGTGGCCCGACTCGACCAGGTGCGTGGTGCCAAGTCGCCCACCGCGCGAGTCGTCGACCGACACTACGTCGCCCCAATCCGCGCCGCAGCTCACGAACACCACGGGCACCTGGTGCTGCAGCACCGCCTGCTTCGTCCGGGCGTCGCCTGAGAACGCCAGGAAGACGATGCCCGCGACGCGATGCTGGAGCAGGGTTTCGACTCCGGCGAGCTCGCTCTCGCTTTCTCCCTCGGTGTTGCAGAACATCGCGGTGTAGCCCCGCGCGGCGGCGTGGCGCTCGACCGACTTCGCCATCTCGGCGAAGAACGGGTTGGCGAGATCGCCGACGACCACGCCAAGGATGCTCGTACGCCGCTGGACCAGCTGCCGCGCCAGCACGTTGGGCCTGTAGCCGAGCTGATCGATGGCGGTCCGGACACGACGCCGCGTCGATTCCGAGACTCCGGGTAGGCCTCGTACAACGTTGGAAACCGTCGATTTGGAGACCCCCGCATGCGAGGCGACGTCAAGGATCGTCGGATGGCGCCGCTCGGCCGACGGGGACTCGATCACGGTTTCATGGCCGGGTCCATAAGCACCTTCATGGTCCCGTCTCGCTGCGAAAGCTCGATGGCTTCGGTCGCGCGCTCGAGCGGCATCTTGTGCGTGACGATATCGGTCAGCGGGAGCCGGTCCAGATTGCGCGCGAGGAGATTCATCGCCGGCAGGTAGGACGTCGCGGTTTCTCCCCCGACGCCGATCACGCTGACGTTTTTGGTGCAGATGTCCGCGTTCGGGTTGATCGAAACCGGTCCCATGTCGACGAACGTGCCCGCCTCCACGACGGTGCCGCCGTAGCGAACGAGGTGGAGACATTCGGGGAAGGACTGCGCGACGCCGGTGCAGTCGATCACGATGTCGGCGCCTGTGTGCGTGTGCTGACGGATGAGCTCGACGCGCTCGCTCTCAGTGGTACTGGACGCATTTATCGTCAGCGTGGCACCAAAGCTCCGCGCGAGCTCGAGCCGAGATTCGAGCCGGTCGACCGCGATCAGCTTCCCGCAGCCGAGCAGCCGCGCCTTGACCAGGTGACAGAAACCCAGCGGACCTACCCCGACGACAGCGACCGACTCCCCGAATGCGCTGCCGCCCCAGCCAGCATTGAGCATCCGGGCGCGGTCGAATCCGTGCGTGACAGCCATGACCTCGGTGAGGGCCGCGATCTCGTCCGGCAATCCATCGGGTACCCGGAACAGGGGCGTGCCCGGCAGCAGGTACATGTACTCCGACCAGCCGCCGAAAAGATGGGGCGCGATGCCCGCGTGCAGGCTGTTGCCGTAGTCCTGGAGGTTCTCGCAGAAGTAGTACGGATAGTCGTTCAAGCAGAACACGCAGTGCCCGCATGGCACGTTGGCGGCGGGCACGATCCGGTCGCCGCGCCGCAGCGGCCGCCCTTCGCTGTCCGGTATCGAATCGGCGCCGCCGATCGCTTCGATGACACCCACGTTCTCGTGGCCGCAGATCAGCGGATAGACGATGTCCCGCTCATGGTCGGTGCCCGCGTACTGCTTTGACTCGCCGCGGTAGGTGTGTTTGTCCGTGCCGCAGATGCCGGAGTAGGTGACTTTCATCAGGACCGCCCCGCGCTCTGGCTCGGGCATGGGAAAACGCCTGACTTCGAGGTGACCCGGAGCCGTCATGACGGCCGCGCGGACCGGATGGCTCACAAGATTGGAACGTTACAGCTTTTGGCTCAATCCAGCTGCCAGCGATGGCTTGGATCAGTCGTGACCAGCCAGCGCCGCGCCGGACCGGCCATGACATTCAGGTAGTACAGGTCGTAGCCGGGGCCGGCCGCGACCGGGTGGTAGCCCCGCGGAACCAGGACCACGTCCCCGTTGCGGACCTGGATCGCCTCGTCGAGCGACCGGTCGTCGGTGTAGACGAGCTGCACGGCAAAGCCGTCCGGCCGCGCGGTGCGGTGGTAGTAGGTCTCTTCGAGGTAGCTCTCGCGCGGAAGATCGTCGGTGTCGTGCTTGTGCGGTGGGTAGCTGGACCAGTTCCCGCCCGGCGTGAAGACCTCAGTCACCAAGAGCGACTCCGCCGGGCGATCCTCCATGAGGATGTTGTGGA
>VBDS01000215.1 GCA_005889085.1 Chloroflexota bacterium
TCACGGGATGCACGAGCGACGGCAGAGGCAACGTCTACTTCGTCAACATGTTCGGTTCCGGTGCGCCGTTTACGCCGCCGCCGACATCGAACTTCTTCTTCGGCAACGTCGTGCAGTACAACACCGAGACCGGCAAGGCCTCAGTCCTGGCGGGTCACCTCAACTTCCCGAACATGGCCGCCGTCGGGCCTGATGGGAACCTTTACGTGAGCACCGGCGCCATCTGCGGATCGACCGGAGTGGCAGGACCCCCGTGCTTCGGCGCGACCGGATCCGTGGTGAGGATCGCCCTCCCCAACGGGGAAAACGACTAGTCGAGACAGCTAAGGCGCTGCTTTGCGGGCTTCGTTGAGCCCGTAAAGCGCGCCGAACTTCTTCTGCACGTACGCGATCCACGGTTTCGCCGTCAGCGGCTTGCCCGTGGCGCGCTCCATGAGCTCGTTCGGCGTGAACTTGCGGCCGTGCCTGTGCACGTTCTTGCGCAGCCAGCTGAGAAGCGCTGCGAACTCGCCCCGCTCGATCTGCGCGTTGAGGTCGGGAAGCTCGACACGGATCTTTTCCATCAGCTGCGCCCCGATCAGGTTGCCGATCGTGTAGCCAGGGAAGATGCCGAAGCTCACATACGACCAGTGGATATCCTGCAGCGCGCCTTCGCGATCGTTGGGCACGGTCAGCCCGAGGTAGGACTTGAATCGCGCGTCCCAGGCTTCAGGCAGGTCCTTCACCTTGAGCGCGCCTTCGAGCATCTCGTTCTCGAGCTCGAAGCGCAGCAAGACGTGCATGTTGTAGGTGACCTCGTCCGCCTCGACCCTGATAAACGACGGGTACGAGCGATTGACCGCACGGTAGAAACCCTCTTCGTCGACGCCGCGGAGCGGTTCCTGAAATACCGAACGGAGGCTGGGGTAGAAGTGACGCCAGAACGGAAAGCTGCGCCCGACGAGGTTTTCCCACAACCGCGACTGCGACTCGTGGACACCTGGCGACGCGCCACCCCACAGAGGAGTGCGGTCGATGTTCTGGCCCATACCCTGGTTGTACATGGCGTGCCCGGATTCGTGGATCGATCCGAAGAGGCACTCGTTGAAGAAGTCGCGCGAGACACGCGTCGTGATCCGGACGTCACCGGGACCGAACGCAGTCGAGAAGGGGTGCGTCGAGATGTCCTGGCGGCCGCGCTCGAGGTCGTAGCCCAGGCGCTTGACCGTCTCGAGCGCATAGGAGACCTGCAGGTCGGGGTCGAAGCCGCGATAGAGGACGCGATCGTCGACCGCATCCGCATGACGCGCGATATCGGCGACAAGAGGCACGATCGCGCGCTTCAGCTCGGCGAAGATTGCCTCGAGCTCGGCGGTCTTCAAGCCGGGCTCGCTGCGGTTGAGCAGCGCGTCGTAGGGGCGATCCTCATAGCCGATCGCATCGGCGATGCGACGGTTCAGCTCGACGTTTTTCACGAGATACGGCTCGAAGAGGCTGAACTTCTCGTCGCGTCGCGCCTTCTCCCAAGCGGGCCGCGCGACGGTGCCCGCGCGCGCGACCTCGGCGACCAGGTCGGCGGGCAGCTTGCGCGCTTCGTCGTAGTCGCGGCGTGTGACCCGGACGAGGCTGGCTTCGTCTGAATCGAAGGGACGGTTGGCGAGCTCGTCCTCGAGCGTTTCCAGGAGCCTGCCGACCGCATCCGATGTGAAGCGGACGTGAGCCAGGCGCAACAGCGTCGAAAGCTGCTCGGCGCGGGACTGCAGCCCGCCGCGCGGCATGTTCGTCTCCTGGTCCCATTCGAGGAGGGCCGCGGCCCGGCTGAGGTCGGTGACCTCGGCCAGGATGTCCTTCAGCTCTTGCAGATGGTCGTTCGTGGTGCCTATCCCTGCGGGTATTCTCCCGAATGGGCTTGCCGCCCCGCTTGTCGCCCCGCTAGCTCAGTGGATAGAGCATCTGTCTTCTAAACAGAGGGTCTGAGGTTCGAATCCTCAGCGGGGCACTGCGCAAAAGGTACGTTACTTCGCGAAAATTCCGAACCCTTTGCGCAAGACGTACGCAATTGGGGTCGGCCTAGACTACGGCCATGTCCAAGCAGGTGAGCTTTGGGCTCAAGACGAGCCAGCAGGGCGCCGAATATGGGCGGATCGTCGAGCTGTGGAACGAGGCTGATGAGAACTCGGTCTTCGAACATGCGTGGCTCTGGGACCACATGCTGCCGCTGCGCGGCGACGTTAGGCAGGCGACCCTGGAAGCCTGGACCTTGCTTGGAGCTCTCGCCGCGCAGACGAAGAGGCTGCGGATCGGCGTCATCGTTACGAGCAACCGTCTGCGGCCTCCGACGCTGCTGGCCAAGATGGCCGCCACGGTGGATCAGATCTCACGCGGCCGCCTGATCTTCGGGATCGGCGCCGGTGGCAGTCGAGTGTCGGACCCTGCCGGCCTGGAGCTCGTGCTCCGCGAGTTCAATGCCTACGGCATCGACGTCGTTTCGCCCGCGGAGGCGATCGGTGCCCTTGACGAAGCCTGCACGATCATCCGCCGGATGTGGTCGGAAACCGAACCGTTCGACTTTGATGGCCGCTACTACCAGCTTTCGGGCACCGTGTGCGAGCCGAAGCCGGTCCAGCGGCCCGGTCCTCCGATCCTGATCGGCGCGGCCGGGGCGAAGCTCGGTCTTCGCGTCGTCGCCCAGCACGCCGACCTCTGGAACTGTCCGGCCCGGACGCCCGACGACTTCCGCGGCATGAACCGGGCCCTGATCGATCACTGCGCGGCGATTGGGCGTGATCCCGACGAGATCGTACGTCAGGTTCAGATCCTTGTCCGCAGCGACGACCCGGAGTCCGCGAGGGACCAGGTGAGCGCCTTCATCGGGGCCGGCGTCACCAACGTGGTGCTCGCGCCCATTCCGCCTTACCGCGAATCGCCTGTCGCATGGCTGGCCAGGGAGATCATCGAGCCGGTCCTGGCCACGACCTAGAAATTCTGGGGCACCAGCTGCAGAGGCTCACAGCCCAGATCGACCACGACGCCAACGCGATCTTGCAGACCTGACGCAGAAAAATGAGGGCGGAGCCGAATGCCGGCCCCGCCCAATTTTCCCGCTCAGGCCGCTCTGCGGCCGCCGATCGAGTCGATCATCTCCCGGTAGCTCCGCATCGCCAGGCGGAGTCGCTCCGTGTCGGCGTTGCCGTCGACGTCGTGGTGGATTTGCTGCATGCGCTCGTGCATGGCCTTCGCCATCCGCTCGACCGCTTGCTCCATCAGTTGCTCAGCCTTCTTCACCGCATTGCGGGGCTCCTCGATGAACTCCGACTGCAGCTCGTCGAAGCGCTGGCGGAACTCGCTCATCTCAGGCCAGATCTCCATCTGACGCGGCGCAGGCGGCGCCTCATGGCTCTGCGCGGGTTCGACCGGGCGCTGTGGTGGTTCGACCGGCCGCGGCTCGGTCCTGCCCATCACCTCGGGATTCATTCGCTCTGTCTCGCTCATGAAGCCATCTCCCGCCGGTAGCCCTCGCGCCTCGTGTGCGCGGTGCCGACCGCATCGTCCACGATCTCCTTGTAATGCACCATCGCGCGGCGCATCGCCTCGGTGTCACGCTGCCCGTGATCCATCGAGGCGGCGGTTCGCGCCTCGCGCAGATCTTTGGGCATGCGTTTCTCGTCCGTCAGGTTGGCTCCCCGTTCACTCAGGATCATTACCGCGACTTTGTCGGCTTCCTGAACTGCGGCTGAAGGATCTTCGATGAACCGTGTCTCGATCGAGTGCCACGAGTTCGCGTAACGGCCTCGCGATTCTTCGGGCAGCGCACGCAAGCGCGATTTGCCGACTGTACGCGCGAGTACGACGGCGACCGCGATCAAAACGATCACGACCGCGACGAACAGCGCGATGACAATTGCCTGGTTCATGGTTTCGACACCTCCTTAAAGGGAACGGGACGGGGCGCGACCTTACTTGTGATGGCGCATTGCGGTTAAGACATGTCGAGCAATACAGGAAGGCCGCAAGTTCCCCAGGACATGAAGGCGGTAAACGTCCCAAGGCAGCTCACTAAGGCGCCGCTGGATCCAACGGTGCGGAATTCGTGCCGATGAAGTCTCGTTGGATCCAACGGAGCGGAATCCGGTTAGCTCTTAGCCCTTTTTGCGGGGGCGAGGCTTCGGCTTCGTGGCCCGCTTCGCCTTTGACTTCGGTTTTGGGTTAAGGCGTGGCTTGGCTTTTGGTTTCGCCTTCGCCTTGGCTTTTGGTTTCACTGTCGGTTTTGCCTTCGCCTTCGCCCTGGCGGGCTTCGCCGGCGCGCTGCGTTTCGGCGCTGCGGTAACGAGGTCCTGGCTCAGCCCGGCCATGCGCGCCTTGCCGAGGTTGCTCTGCATGACCCACGCGACATCTCCATCTGTGGACATGAGCCACTTTTCGAGATACGGCTTTGAGTTTTGTGGGGCGGCGGCGGCGGCGACGCTCCAGCCGTAGCCCAGCGCCTGACGCAGGACTCGGAACCCTTCATTGCGTCGGTCAGTAGCCGCGGCCAGCGATCGAGTGATGTGGTCGAGGATGGCGAGCACCGCGACCGCGTCCTCGTTGTTCTTGAGCAGCGCAGGTTCGCAAAGACCGGCGACCACGGCACGCTGGACGAACGCGTCGTCCTGCGCCCACACGTCCATCTCAGCCAGCAGCTTCGGCATGCTCTCTTTGCCCAGTCGCTGCAGCGCCATGGCTACACCTTCGCGGACGCGCCAGCGAGGGTCGGAAGCCAGCTCGCGAAGCCACGTCATGACTGTCTCAGGTTCCATCAACGCGATACGGCCGAGGCCCGCGGTGCCGACCGTGGCCAGGTATTCGTCAGCCGAGGCCGACAGCCGCCACAGGCGGTCGGCGTCCGCCTCCTCCACGACCGCCGCGAGCAGCTCGAGGTTGGCCCTTGGCCCAGGAAGGCCCGAATGCTTCTTCAGGTAGGGCTCCCAGTCCTTCAGCTTGCGCAGCGCCGCGCGATATTCGTCTGTGTGCGTAGCCATGCCGCAGCGATCCTAGCTAACGGAGAATCCGGAAGTGGCAATTTCGCGCACAGCAGCGATCAGGCAGGGCCTCAGGCTGGAGGTCGCGACGATCGCGTGGATGGTCGTCGAGGCGGCCGTAGCGCTGGGAGCGGGAGTCGCAGCCCGCAGCGTGCTGCTCACAGCCTTCGGCGTGGACTCGGTGATCGAGCTGTTGAGCGGGATCGTGCTCTATCGCCGGCTCGCGGCGGAGTCGACCGGAATGCCGACCGGCGAGGTCGACCGCCTGGAGGCCAGGGCGGTCCGCATCTCGGCTGTCTTGCTTGTCCTGCTGTGCGCGTACGTCGTCCTGTCTTCGATCGCGGGGGTGGCCTTTCGCCTTACCCCGTCCCCCTCGCTCGCGGGCGTGGTGGTCAGCGCCGCGGCCGTCGTCGCGATGCCCCTGCTGGCGCGCGCCAAGCGAGCCGTCAACCGTGTCATCGAGAGCCCCTCTTTGCGCGCGGACATCGCGGAGACGATCAGCTGCGCGTACCTGGCTGGGGTGACCCTCGCCGGGCTCGGCGTGAGCTTGTTGACCGGCTGGCCGTGGGCTCAGTACGTGGCGGCGCTGGCGCTGCTGGTGTGGCTGGTCCCCGAAGCCCGCGAGGCACTCGAGGATCGGTCGCATAATTGGCCCGATTGACCGTGAGGTCTTGGGGGGCAAGGGAAAACCAATGAGTGAAAGGCGAGAAGACGGCAGCACGGACCACCCGAAGCATCACCCGGACAAGCGCCGGTTGATGATCACGCAGGTTCTGCACAGCCCAGTCCTCAATCCGGCCGGGACGGAGGTCGGCCGCGTCGAGGACTTCATCGTCAAGCTCGCGGACGGGACGTATCCGCCCGTTGCGGGGATGAAGGTTCGGGTCGGCGCGCAGGACGTGTTCATCGGCAAGGACCTGATCGAGCGCCTCGAACCGGGTGGCGTGCGGCTCAACACGCACACGATCCGCACCGAGGCGTTCCAGCGGCGACCTGGCGAGGTTCTCCTGGCCGCAGACGTGCTCGGACGGCACCTGGTCGACATGGCCAAAGGACGAATCGTCCAGGCCCACGACCTCGTGCTCGCGCCCAGCGAGGATGGCTGGCATCTCGCGGGCATCGACCGCAGCCCGCAGGCGATGCTCCGCCGCCTGGTTCCCCGGCGCGGCCGGCCCGACCTCAGACGCCACGCGATTCTCGATTGGAAGGACGTGCAGCCCTTCGTCGGCCACGTGCCGACGGCCAGGCTGCTCATGCCGCTGCAGCGCCTCCGCCGCCTCCACCCGGCGCAGATCGCGGACATCGTCGAGGGGGCTTCGCACGCGGAGGGTCAGGAGATCATCGAGGCCGTCGAGAGCGACCCAGGGCTGACCGCGGACATCTTTGAAGAGCTCGACAGCGAGCACCAGGTCGAGTTTTTGAATTCAAAGTCAAACGAAGATGCGGCTCGCATCCTCGAGCGGATGGCCCCGGACGACGCGGCCGACCTGCTGGGGGAGCTCGACCAGGAACGGCGCAAGCCGGTGTTCGACATGATGTCGCCCAACCAGCAGCACAAGATGCGCAAGCTGCTGCAGTACCACCCCAGCACCGCTGGCGGAATGATGAGCCCGGATTACGTCTGGGTCGAACGCGGCGCCACCGTCGACATGGCGCTCGAGGCGGTTCGCATTGACGACAAGACGCCTCACCAGCTGCTGAGCACGGTCTTCGTCACCGAGCACGATGGTCGGTACGTGGGAAGCGTTGGGGTGGTCGACCTGCTCCGCGCGGATCACGCCCGCAAAGTCGACGAGCTCGAGCTGACCGACTGCTCTGCGCATGGCAATGCTGATTTCGCCGACGTAACGCTCCTCATGGCTGACTACAATCTCCCCTCCCTCGCCGTGGTGGACGCGGCCGGGAACTTGATCGGCGCCATTTCGTCGGACGACGTGATCGAGGCGCTCGTGCCAGAAGACTGGCGCGCCAGAGTCGAAGCGAGCACCGGGGTATAGACCGCTAATGTCCGAGCGCGAGCCACAACAAAAGGACTCGCGCTTGAAGCCAACGTCGGCCGTGCTCGATGAGATGCATCACGGCGACATCCACGGCGCCTTCGGCACGATACGCCGTAGCGACGTGGCTCCGCGCCGGACATGGCGCCAGCGCCTGCTCACTCTCGCAGCCATCGTCGGGCCGGGGATCATCGTGATGGTCGGCGACAACGACGCGGGCGGGGTCTCGACTTATGCGCAAGCCGGTCAGGACTTCGGCTACTCGCTCCTGTGGACGCTCGTTCTGCTAATTCCGGTCCTGATCGTCAACCAGGAGATGGTCGTGCGTCTGGGTGCTGTCACCGGTGTGGGTTACGCGAGGCTGATCAGTGAGCGCTTCGGACGGTTCTGGGGCTGGTATTCGGTCGCCGGCATCTTTCTCCTCAACTTCTTGACGATCAGCACCGAGTTCATGGGAATAAGCCTGGCTGGTGAGTATTTCGGACTCAGGTCAGTGGTCGCCGTTCCGCTCGCGGCTGTGATCCTGATAGGAATTACGATCAGCGGCAACTTCCGGCGCTGGGAACGCGCCATGTTCGTGTTCCTTTTCGCCAGCCTCTTGGTTCTCCCGCTTGCCCTGCTCAGCCATCCCGACCCGGGCGCGGTGGTACACGGATTCTTTGTGCCAGGCGTGCAGGGCGGTCTGACCTCCAACTCAGCGCTGCTGATAGTCGCTGTCGTTGGCACGACCGTCGCCCCGTGGCAGCTCTTTTTCCAGCAATCCAACGTGATCGATAAACGCATCACGCCGCGGTGGCTCGAATATGAGAAGGCAGACACCGTCATAGGAGCGTTCGTGGTCGTGATCGGTGCCGCCGCGATCATGATGGCCACCGCATCGGCCTTCAGCGGGACATCTGAGTTCGGTCATTACCTGGACGGCCTCCACGTGGCGCAGGGGCTGACGAAGTTCATCTCGCCAGCGGCAGGGGCGATATTTGCGCTGCTCCTGTTCGATGCTTCGATTGTGGGTGCCTCTGCAGTCACTCTCGCCACCTCGTACGCATTTGGCGACATGTTCGGCCTGAGGCACTCGCTGCACCGTGGAGTCCGCGATGCAAAGCTGTTCTACGCCTCCTATACCGGAATGGTTGTTCTTGCGGCTGCAATCGTTCTCATTCCGCGTGCGCCGCTGGGCCTCATCACCACGGCCGTGCAGGCGCTGGCTGGGATCATGCTGCCGAGCGCGACCGTATTTGCCTTGCTCCTCTGCAACGACCGCGCGGTCCTTGGGCCGTGGGTCAACCGGTCGTGGCTGAACGCGATCGCAGGCGTCATCGTCAGCGCGATGCTCGTTCTCTCGCTGATCCTGGTGATCTCGACTGTGATCCCGTCCATCGACGTGACATCCCTCCTTGTCGTCCTCAGTGTGGTGGCCGCCATGGTTCTCCTCGCAGGCGGCACGTGGAGTTGGCTCACAACGCGCGGCCGGGCCGCGGTGCCCGAGGTCTCGCGGGAAGAGCGCGAGAGCTGGCGCATGCCGGCCCTCGCATTTCTGGATCGACCCGTGTGGTCAATGGGTCGCAAGCTCGCGATTTACGCCTTGAGCGGTTACCTGGTGCTGTCGATCATCATGCTGGTCGTCAAAGCGGTCGAACTCGCCATGCTGAGATAGGCCGGCGTTCCTTCAGGACCGTTAACAGGTCGCTTACAAAGGAATACCAGCCCGCGGGGTACAATGCTGGCCCGTGCCTCTCGGCTCAAGACGGGGGCACCGCGTCAGAGCATCACGCCGGCGGCTAAGCCCTTTACGCACCAGCATCCTCGTCCTTCTTGCTGTCGGGATGTCCTCGATGGCGGGTGCTTTCGCTTATTTCCTTCCGGCCGCGAAGGCCGCGTGGGACACGACGGGCGCGGTCGTCAGGGTGACGCCCTCACCGACTGACCTCTTCACCACGTCGCCCACAGCCACACCCTCTGCGACACCGGCTGCGGCGATCACCGGCGCCTTCACCATCCTGCTGCTGGGCTCGGACGACGACTCCAAGTTCTACAGCGACCACGTCCTCACACAGTCGATGATCCTGGTCCGGGTGGTGCCGTCGAGCAAGCAGGTCACGATGCTCTCGATCCCGCGCGACCTCTACGTCCACCTGTCGACAGGGGGCTTCGGCAAGATCGACGGCGCGTATTCGTACGGTGGTGCGGGAGCTGCAATCGCGACGGTGGAGCAGGACTTCGGCGTCCACGTCGACGACTACATATGGGTGGGGCTGCTGGGCCTCATCAAGCTCATCGACGCTATCGGAGGCATCGACGTGGTGACCAGCAACCCGGTGCTGGATGACTACTATCCCGCAGACATCTACAGCAGCTGGCCATACGGCTATGAGCGGGTCGCCGTGCTCGCTGGGCCCCAGCACCTCGACGGTATCCATGCGATGCAATACGTGCGCTCGCGTCATGGTGACCTGCAGAGCGACCTGGGCAGGTCGCAGCGCCAGCAGCAGGTGCTGCTCGCGATCCGTCAAAAGGCCAAGCAGCTATCACCGGCAGACCTGCCCGCCATGTCGACCGCCTTCGGTGGCGAGCTCAAGACGAGCATCGGCCTATCGAAGGTGGCGCAGCTCCTGCCCCTCGCGGGGAGCTTCGACAACCCCGACGCCATCCGCCAGATCATCCTCGCCAGCCCGTACACGCACGGTGGCGCGCCTGATGGGAGCCTGTACCCAGACTGGGGCGCGATCCTTCCCCTGGTGCACCAGTACTTCCCATGATGATCTCGCGCTTCATCCTGGCGGGCGTCCTCGCCGTGGTCGTGGTCCTCGGTGGCACATCAACGTACATGTACCTGGGTTCCAAACAATCCAGGGTTGCGGCGCCACCGGAGAAACCGACCGCGGCGACGCCACGTGCGCAGGCCACCACGCTGCCGGGGGCCATCTACCTCACGCAGTCGGGCGCCATCTACCGGCTGAGTGCCGGCCGTTTTCACCAGATCACGCCTGAGGCGGGGTGGAGCCAGCCGTCGCTCGCGCCCAACGGCAGCAGCCTGCTCGCCGTCAAGTACGGGCAGTACTGGTCCGACGTCTACGTGCTCAGCCTGTTCGGGACCCCGACGCGCCAGCTCACCAGCAACCAGGCGCGCCAGGGCATGAACGATCCGAGCCTGAACCACTGGTCGTTCTTCCCACGCTTGAGCCAGGACGGGGGAACACTCTGGATGACCTACGACGGCTTGAAGTGCGACGGCTGCTTCGATGTCAGCCCGGCCGTGTACTCGATGCCGTTCGGCGGAACAATTCGACAGGCACGCGCCTGGACGGATGGCGGGTATTACTCGGGTGGCGACCAGCAACCCATCCCAGTTCCAGGCGGAGTCATCTACACCAAGTACGACTACGGCTCCAAATACGACGCCAAAGCAGAAAACAAGCTCGTCGGCATGATGTGGTTCTCGAACAGGGCCGGTGCATACGGAAGGGAGCTCACGACCCCCAGCGAAGACTGCCGGACGCCATCGCTTTCGCCGGCCGGCAATCAGGCCGCGATGATCTGCACGTATGGGAAGCAGGTTTCCTACCTGACGATCGCATCGTGGAACGGTTCCACGCTCGGGCCGCGCACGACCATCCTCACGAACCAGATGGTCGCGCAGCCGACCTGGGCGCCCGACGGATCGGGAATCGCGTACCTCGCGCCCGCCGTTCCGGATGGGCCGTTCCAGCTGTGGTGGCTGCCCAAGGCGGCGTACACCGCACCGCCGCCGAGCCCTCCGCCGACCCCAACACCAGGGGGTCCGCACAACGGTCCCCTTCCGACGCCGACGCCACCGCCGCCAATCCCACCGGTCAAGCCGATCCAGCTGACGACGAACAACGGGTTCGACGCGACGTCGCCTATCGCCTGGCTGGGGTAGCCCTAACAGCCTGGACGGCCTGGCCCGCGGTCCAGTACTGGTTCCGCCTGCGCCGTTCGTGCCTGAGCGGTGGTGATGTAATGGTCCGCCACCATCGCCGCGAGCACCTCTGAACGTCGAGCGAGCGCCGCGTCGGGGTTGACGGTCGGGTCGTAGAGCGACGGCGCCTGCGTAACGCCGGCGAGGAGCGCGTACTGGCCCAGCGTCAGGCGGCTCAGCGGCGCCCGAAAATAGGCGCACGCGGCAGCGGTCACACCATACCGGCCGAAGCCGGTGGAGATCTCGCTCAGGTAGTCGGACATGATCTGACGCTTGGTGAGCACCCGCTCCACCTTTAGCGCGAGGGCCAGGTCTTCGAGCTTGTCGTAGCCGCGGTCAGAACCGGCCAGGTAGACATCTTTGACCAGCTGCTGGGTGATCGTCGATCCGCCCTGGCACAGGCACGCGTTGGTCACGTCGTACAGGAAAGCCCTGGCCAGGCCGATCGAATCGACCCCGTGGTGGGAGTAGAAGCGTTCGTCCTCTGTGGCGACGACAGCGTTCGCGAGGGTCTGGGGAACCTCGTCCGGGCTGAGGATCGGAACGCCGTACGCCGCGGTCACCGCGCGGACGCGCTGCTGGACGTCGGCGCCGTCCGGAGTCCAGATCCACAGCGTCGCGGCTCCTGGCCCGGCCAGGGCGGCGAGCACCGCGATGGTGACGGCGAGCCGGCTCAAAAAGGCCGCCGGCCACCTCACCGCGCTTCACACACTTTGTTTAGGAACGGGCCTTGGATTTCAGCCGTTACGCCAAGGCGCCTTGAGCGGCGCAAGTTCCATGGGAGAATTCCGTCCGCATGGCCATTAAGTGGAAAGTTGCCCTGGTGGAAGACGACCGTCGCCTCGCGCGGGCGGTTGCTACCGGGCTGGGAGAGGAGGGTTACACAGTCCGGGCGGTTGAGTCCGCGGGACGCGGGCTGGAGCTCGTCCGGCAGTGGAACCCAGACGTCGTCTTGCTCGACCTGATGCTGCCCGACAACGAGGGTCCCGAGCTGTTCGAGGCTTTCCGCGCCGAGACGGACGCCGCGCTCGTTGGCATCAGCGCCCGCTCTTCGGTCAGCGACCGGATCGCTGGCTTGAAGCTGGGCGCGGACGATTACGTCACCAAGCCGTTCGCGCTGGAAGAGCTGATGGCCCGGGTCGAGGCGGTGATCCGCCGGCATCGCGGCAAGGGCGGCTCGAAACTCGCCTCTGCAGACGTCCTGGTCGATCTGAGCGAGGGCCGTGCCAGCAGGGGTGGCCGGCAGCTTGGACTGACCGGCATCGAGTTCCGGATCCTGGCTGCTCTGATGCGCAACAACGGGCAGCTTGTCACGTATGCGCAGCTTGCTGAAGCGGTGTGGGCGGTCACGACCGGCCCGGAATCCAACTCGCTGGAGGTCCACATCTCGCGAATTCGGCAGAAGCTCGAGCAGGCGGGGGCGTCGAGGTTGATTCACACGGTCCGCGGTCTCGGTTACAGGTTCAGTCCGGAATAGGAGGAGCGCAGGGAGATGAAAGCGAGGAGCGTTGTGGTGGCGGCGTTGCTGGGGGGCGCGCTGCTGGCGGCCGGCGGAGGGACGGCCTCGGCGAACATGTCGTGGTGCGTCGATGACCCGCCGATCCAGGTCGTCACGCCCGGAGGGCACAACTTGACGGTCAACAACATGGTCTACCTGCCACCGTACGAGCTGCACCTGAAGAACACGATCAGCAGCGATGCAAACGCGGCGCCTGACGGCAAGGGTGGAACTCTGGTCACCGTTCACGTCCACGTGCCGACCAAAGCGCACGTGGTGTCTACTGAGTACCGCTACCAGGTTTCGTCTCAGAAGGATGGATACACGCTGATCACGCTGTACCTGGACGTCCCGATCAGCTGAGGTCCAGGGCACCGACCTTCAGGACTTTTCCTCGGCCGCTGAAGGCGGTCGTGGCCGGCGTTCCCGCGGCCGGTGTGTTGCTGGCTGTTGTCGCGGCGGCTGCCGGCGGTTTCAGCGCCGCGCAGCCGTGGCGGTGGTTTGTCGTACCCGCTTGCCTGGTGGGCGTCGTACTGGCGGAGAAGTACCCGGTCAAGATCGGCCCCGAGCAAAAGGTCAACCTCGGCGCGCTGCCCTGTCTGGTAGCCGTGCTTCTGCTCCCGCCCGGAGTTGGGCCGGCCACGGCTGCCCTAAGCGTATTCGCGGGTAACCGGCTCGTCGGAAGGACCTGGCCGGAGAGCTGGCTCAACTCCGGCAACACGCTGGCCGCGGGCGCCGTTGCCGCGATGGTCGGCAGCATCGGCGACGTCCAACAGGACATCGACGCGGCCCAGGCGCTGCGCGCCACGGCAGCATCGCTGCTCTACATCGCGATCAATCTGGGCCTGGCCGCGCTGCCGCCGGCCCTGCATGGCGGGCTGCCGTACCTGTTGCTCCTCCGCCATGCGGCGTCTGCCACCTGGCCGGCACTGCTGACGCTGGGCGCCTGCGGCGTAAGCATCGCGGTGCTGGCCGTCGAGGCTCCGGTCGCAGCTCCGTTGCCGCTGATCGTTCTGCCAATGATCTATCGCATGAACCGCGCCATTGAGGCGCAGGGCAAGGCCAACGAGCAGCTGGCCGGTGTGCTGGCGGCGCAGCGCAGGTTTCTTACCGACGTGTCCCACCAGGTGGCTACACCGCTGGCCACGATCATGACCAATCTGTCGATTCTGAGACGGGCCAGCAGGGGCCGGCCGGCGGAAGCCGCGGTGGCGGACAGCGTCGCGGAGGCCGAGCGGATGAAGCGGATGCTTGGCCGTCTCCGCTCGCTCGCGCACGCCGATGAGGACGTGCCCCTCCGGCGTGAGCTGGTCGACCTGGCCGAGCTCACGGCTGACGTCGTGCGCGCGTACACAGCGCAGGCAGCAACCTCGGGCGTCGGTCTGGTGGCCGAGGTCGCCTCCCACCCGCACATCAATGCCGACAAGGACCTGCTTCGCGAGGCGGTGGCGAACCTGGTCGAAAACGCGGTGCGCGTGAGCCCTCCGGGGGCACAGGTTCGTTTGCGAGTGGACCGCGGGTTGGGTGGACCGGTGATCGCGGTGGCCGACGATGGACCAGGCATCGAATCGGACCGGCTGCCGCGTCTGTTCGAGCGGTTTCAGCGCAGCGACTCTGGCAGCGGGTTGGGGCTCGCCATCGCGAGGCGGGTGGTGGAGCGCCACGGCGGGACCATTCGGGTCAAGACCGAGCCGGGGACTGGCAGCACTTTCACCATCGAACTACCGGGGTAGTAGGGGTTTCCCGGAGCCCCTCCGTCGGCTGCGCCGACACCTCCCCATGAATGGGGAGGAGCCTTAACTATCTATCTATCTATCTATCTGATGAGGCCTCCGTCGTATGGCTGGCCTGCCACTGCGTTCAGGCCGCACACCCATTTGAAGACTTGCTGGCCGTTGCCACCGCCCTGCACGGTAAAGCTGCTCACGATCACCGACCCGGCGAACGAGGGGCTCGAGTTGCCGTCGCTCGCGTACGGGCTCCTGGGCAGATAGATGATGCCGCTCATGTCGGTCCCGGCGTGCGGGCCTACCGTGATGCCAGCCGTGTACGGATTTGCGCTGCCGCTCCAGATCACGAAGTTGTGCGTGCCCATCGGGTCGCGCGTGCCGGTGTAGCTCGGCACATTCAGGTCGTCCAGCCCGTTGAGGACGGCCTGGCTGATGTCGAGTCCGCCGTCCGAGCCATCGACCACGATCGCCACGGCGCCTGTGGGATCGGACGTGCCCGAGAGTGTGTGAACGGTGTTGGTGATGCTGCCGAGCGCAATGTTCGGCGCGTTGATGATCTTGTAAACGCCGCCGTTCATGAAGCCGCCGCGGGGGGCAAACCCGTTGTAGATACCCGGCTTCCAGTTGCCGGCGCCATCCTGCGCCGCGGCGGCAGACGTGTACACGACGTTGGGCAGCGCCGGCCACGAAACGTTGTCGTAGTTGTTCGGCGGCGGAATGTTCGGAATTTGCGGCAGTGTGCTGCCGTCGGTCGTGTTGTAGTTCAGGCTGTTGTTGGTGCCGCCGTTGTTGAGGAAGTTCGTCGGGCTGCCGGGACACGTGGTTCCGTCGTAGTTGGTCTGGACACCTGGCACACCCGTCGAGTGAGGTCCGTTGTTGGCGCCAAATGAGCCGTACGCATAAACGGGTCCGCCCACAGTCTGGAACGCGGCGCCTCCTCCGTTGATCAGCGCGTCACCGTTCACTGCAGCGACGGCGTAGTTGGCGCTGTTGAATTGTGGCCCGGGTATTGTCGCGCGCGCCGATGCGGCGGATGTCAGGGTGGAGAAGCCGAGCATGCGGGCGAAGATGCTCGGCTGCTGGTGCGAGATCACCACGTCGAGCACGCTTGGATAGTTGAAG
>VBDS01000250.1 GCA_005889085.1 Chloroflexota bacterium
ATCGCCTGCTTGGCGGTCCGGATTCCGCCCGCGGCCTTGAAGCCGACCGGACGGCCGGTCTCGCGGCCGAAGTCGCGGATCGCCTCCATCATCACGAGCGCGACCGGCAGCGTGGCCGCGGGCAGCACCTTGCCGGTCGAGGTCTTGATGAAGTCCGCGCCCGCCGCCATCGCGAGGATGCTCGCGCGGCGGATCGCGTCGTACGTACCGAGCTCACCGGTCTCCAGGATCACCTTGAGGTGGGCCGGGCCGCATGCTTCTTTGACCGCGACGATCTCGTCGTAGACGCGCTGATAGTCGCCCGAAAGAAACGCTCCTCGGTCGATGACCATGTCGATCTCGTGCGCGCCGGCCCGAACCGCTTCCTCGGTCTCCGCGACCTTGATCGAGGTGAAGCTCTGCCCCGACGGAAAAGCCGTCGCGACAGAAGCGATGCGAACCGAGCTTCGGTGCAGATGCTCGACGCAGTCCGCGATGCGCAGCGGGTAGACGCACACGGCTGCGACCGAGGGGATGGTCCGATCGCCGGGCTTGGGCCGGATCGCCTTCGCGCACATGGCTGCGACCTTGCCCGGCGTGTCCGCTCCCTCCAGCGTCGTGAGGTCCATGCAGCGGATGGCCAGGTCGAGCGCCCACAGCTTGGAGGCCTTTTTGATCGACCGCTTGGCCAGCGATGCGGCGCGCTCGTCAGCGCCCACCTCATCCACGCTGCGCACGCCGCGCATGAGCGAGCCGAGGTGGGTGAGCGAGAGGGCGGTCGCCATGAGGGGATTATGCGACGGAGCGGGCCAGGCCCTGCGACCCGTCCCGCTCCGTTTTCAGTCGGTGACCAGGTCTATCCGTTACCCCTTGGGCACTTGCTTGAACCGTTTGGAATGCGGGCGGAGAAGACCTCCTGGAAGGGCGAATAGGTCGACGACTTCGGGTTGAGGTTCGCCAGATGCGTGTCCTGCCAGAAAGGCATGGCGCACGTGTCGTCCGCGACCAGCCCCTGGTAGTCGCCGTAGAAGTAGTTTCCCGCGCCATCGATCGGTGGGTTGATCCTCGGGTCGGACATCGCCTGCGTCACACGCGTATCGGTCCAGGTGGTGCCGCCGTCATTGGAACGAGACAGGTAGGTGTCGATGAAGAAATTGCCGGGATCGTTGCGGCGGTCGAAATAGCTGATGTCGACCTGCCCTGACGCGGTCACAGCAATCTGCGGCTGGAACTGGTCCTTGCCGTCGGCAATCGGGTCCTGATTCACGCGAACCGAGCTGCCGAAAACTGGAATCCCAGCCGCGTTCGGCGTGCCCTTGACCAGGAGGATGTCGGCGTCTTGACCGCTGCTGTACGTGTTCTCGTCCGCCCAGGTGACGTAGACCGAGCCATCCTTCGGCGAGACGGCCATCCCAGGGAGCGACTCGTTGCGGAAGTTGTCCGCTGCCTGCAGGTGGTTCGGCACCGGGTTGACAGACGCGACCTTGAGGGGAGGCGTAAAGGTGACGCCATGGTCGTCCGACCACGTCAGATATTGCCCCAGGCCGGACAGGTATGGCGGCCCGGACACGGTCAGCGCGTACACGAAGAAAGAGACGTACACCCTGCCCGACGGCGCGACCGCGATCTGGCATCCGATCTCACGAGCGTTGGTCGCCCCGGAGACCGGGAACGCTGTGCTCCAGGTGTTGCCTCCGTCCAGCGAGCGGCTGAAGACCTGGTTCTGAGTTGGCGCGGTGGTTCCGTCCAGGCCCCAGCAGGCGTAAATGTTGCCGATGTGCCCGTCGCGCGGCTGATTCGGTCCTGTAATCGGGCCTGTGCCCGCCTGTGTGTAGTTGTCGACAGCGATTGCGTCCTTGTCGTCGAGGAAGTCGCTGCTCAAGGAGTGGTTGATGTGGTTGTGGATCACCCGTAGGTTGGCAAGAGGCCAGGTCCTGCCGCCGTCCGTCGACTTGTACATCCACATCTCCCAACCCGAGCCAGTGTTCGATGAAGGTGAGACGAGGACGATTCCGTAGACGTTGCCCTCATCGTCGAAGCTCAACCAGATGTCGCTGGTCGTGAAAAGACACGCGGCATTGAAGGGGCCGTCACCCGCGCACTCTGTGGGCGTCGTGTCGGCGGTTGGGGAAGAGCACTGACTGAACGAGGAGGGACAGGCCGGCACTGGAAGGTGGCCGGCGTCGCTCCAGGTCTGACCGCCGTCGAAGGAGCTGTACGCGCCGATCCGGAACAGGTAGTGCTTGTTGTTGACGTACTGCTTGGAGCCCGCCACCAGGTTGGCGTGGTTGAGCGGGTTCATAGCCATGTGCGGCTCTGAGTGCGACGTGAAGATGTCCTGACTGGCTCGGAAAGATGGAAAGCCGGGAGGACTCTTCACGATCGGCGGAGTGTTGGGGATGGAAGCGCCGACGAAGAACATAAACGTGCCGGTGGTAAAGGTCACAGTCGCGAACGCCACGGCCGCGACGTAGTAGTCGCCCTGGGCCTTGTCGATCGTGAAGTCCTCGACGCCACCCGTGCCTCCTACTGCGCCCTGCGCGGTGATCAGGGCGCCCTTGGTGCCGTCAGTGTTCTTCCGGAAGACGTAGAAATCGAAGTCGTTGATCCCTTCGTCGGAATGAAACTTCACCCCACCTGTGTGGGTGCTCCAGAAGGTAGAGGTCGAAAGGTTCACTGTGAGCGTAAACACCTCACAGGCGTTGGGCCCGGTCGGGGTGTACGGGTTGGGATGTCCGGTCGAGTCGAAGCACGCGGCGGCGTTGTCGGTGTTGACGTAAGCGCCGCCCGGAAAGTTGTCGCTGGTCCAGGTCAGCGGTCCGGGCGCTATATCGCTCACGACGACCGGGTCTGGAGAGCCAGCGGCGTAAACCGGCAGCGGCGCCGAAATCAGCGCAGAAGACAACCCGAGCAGCGCGCCAAAGCCCACGCCCGTCAGCTACTTGCAGCCATGCCCGACACGCGAGCCCGTCAGACGACCATAGGGTTCGTGGCCGATCTCGGATTGCCCGGCGTGACGGTTCCCATGGCGGCGCCACGAAACCAGGCAATGCTCTATAAGAGAGCAATGCGTTCGCGGTTGCGAGAAGGAATCGCCGGTTCCGCCCACAACCAGCTGGCGGGCAACTTGCTCAAGCAGGGCCGCGTCGACGCCGGACAAGGAAAGCCTTTGAAGCAAGAGGCATACGCGCGTCAGCTCGCCGCCAAGATGCAGCTCGAGACGATCGCCCGCCAGACTCTGTCCGCCTGGGAGCGGGGAACGACAGTGGTTCCAGCGGCGGCGCTACTCGCATCAGCTGAGGTGCTCGGAGTAGATGTCGGGCAGCTGGTCGACAGCACCCGCGACTCGGTGCGGGCACGGATTAGAAATCTGGAGGCTCAGGTCTCGACCGCCGCGCCCGAGCGTCTGGATGGCGACCGAGAATCCGAGCGCCGTTCAGCACGGCTCCAGAAGAGTCAAGCCTAGTTCGCCGCTCGGGACCTGCTTTGGCGGGACTGATGCTGCTCGCAGCGTGCACATCGCCTCCAGCCGCCACGCCTGGGGCGAGTGCCAGTCCCACGCAGGCGTTGCCCCCGACCTTTTCGTCTCCCGCAAACCAGGCTCCGGCGCAGCGCCAGGAGATCCAGATGCCTGCGGCGGTCGAAGAGACCGCGGCGGCGGCGGCCCAAGGAAACCTTTACGTCATGGGCGGCTTCAACGCTGGCGGGGCCAGCCTCGACTCGGTGTACGTATTCGACGGGACGAGCTGGCGGACGGGCCCGCGCCTGCCGCTGCCGGTCGACCATCCTTCCGCGTCGGCCCTCTACGGCCAGGTCTACCTTGCCGGCGGGCACAGCAACGGCCGCGACAGCGCCCGCGTGTTTCGGCTGGATGGGGACCACTGGACCGAGCTGGCTGCGCTGCATTTCGCCCGCGGCGGCCACGCGCTGATCGCGGCGCAGGGAAAGCTCTTCGCGATCGGCGGCAACACGAGCCGGGGCAACGTCGCGCAGGCCGAGGCCTACGACCCCGCCACCAACGGGTGGACAGTGCTGCCCTCGCTGCCCGATCCGCGCAACCACGTCATGGGTTTTGTTGCGGGCGGTGAGGCGTGCGTGGCCGGAGGCCGC
>VBDS01000251.1 GCA_005889085.1 Chloroflexota bacterium
TGTCGAGCATCGTGTGCAGCGCGTCATCGGTGTCCACGTCAGGCTCGACCGTCTTCGGGTTGTGCGTCATCCAGGACTGGATTTCGTGCCGAGCGGCGTCATGGGCTTGAGAGATGGCCCGCACCGTGTCGCGCTCGGTGAAGATCCCGAGCAGCCGGTCGCCCTCCATGACCAGCACGGACCCGATGCGGTTCTGGGCCATCACGGCCACGGCCTCACCGACCGTGTCGGACGCCTCGACCACATGAAGGTGTGTCTTCATCACGTCCCGAACCCGCCCCACGCTCACATGCTATGCCGGAAAGGGAAAAGCGGCGAGGAGGGCCGTCGCGGCCACGACCACAACGGCCGCGTATGCCTCGGCGGGCCCACGTCGCCACAGCGGGGCGAGAGCGAGCATGACCAGCACCCCGGCCAATTTCAGCGCGAGCACGACCCCGTACGTGGTCGTCCAGAGGTCGGTGACGTCGTGAAGGAGCTCTGACGCTCGCAGCACGCCGGTCAACGCGGTGACGCCGAAGGCGATGAACGCGACCCGGCCGAATCGCTGCAGCAGCATCCGCGCCTCGGCACTCGCCCATCCCTCCGGTGGCCTGAGGCTCCCGAGCGCAAGCACACCCCCGGCCCACATCCCGGCCGAGAGCACGTGCAGCTCCGCCCCGAACAAGGAACCCGGGCCGTGCAGATGGCCAGGTAGAAGAAGAGCGGCGAGCACTGCCGGCAGAGCTACATATCCAGAGCCGCGTAGGCAGAGAAGCAGCGCAAGACCCTCGAGGACGACGCGGATCGCGACCAGCGCGTCGCGTTCGAGCAGCAGCAATCCAAATCCACCCACAAGCGCCGTCGCGAAGGCGATGTGCATCGGCGGACGGGCCCACGGGATGTGCGGGGTGAGGCGGCCGAGCCGCCTGATCACAAACGAGCCAAGCCCGCCGAGCAGCCCGAGATACTCGAGCCAGTGGAACGCGAAAGCGACCAGGTCGGGTGGGCCGCTCACGCGGCGGAGGCGATGATCCCCCCGCCGAGCACGCGGCTGCCCGTATAGAGGACCGCCGCCTGGCCCGGCGCCGCGCCGAGAAAGGGTTCGTGGAGCGAGAGCCGGCCGTCCTCATACACCGCGGAGATGGGCGGCGCGTGGTACCGCAAACGCGCCTCGCATGGGAGGGGCTCGGCGGCCACGCCATCGATGAACGTCACGTCATGGAGCGCGACCTCCCGCACCGCGAGCTCTTCGCGCCGCCCGACCACGATCCGATTCGCGGGCGCGTCGACGCGAAGCACAAACCAGGGTCCGGGCTCGGCGAGATCTCCGAAACCGCTGCGCTGGCCGACGGTGTAGAGCGGCGTGCCGCGGTGGGTGCCCAGCTCGCGACCGGCCGAGTCGGTCACCGCCCCTATCCGCACCGGCAGCCGGGATGAGAGGTAGCGGGAGGTCTCGCCACGCGGCACGAAGCAGATCTCCTGGCTCTCCGCTTTGTTCGCGACCGGGAGGCCGAACTCGCGCGCGTGCTCGCGCACCTCGGTCTTGGTCATGTTGCCGAGCGGGAAGAGGATCCGCGCCAGGCGATCGCGGTCGAGGTGATAGAGCATGTAGGACTGGTCCTTCGCGGCATCCACGGCGGTATGCAGCTCAGGGCCGTCGATGCCCGGCACGACTCGCGCGTAGTGGCCGGTGGCGAGCCGGTCGAATCCGAGGTCGAGGACCCGAGACAGCATGAGGTCGAACCGCACGAAGGCGTTGCACCGCACGCATGGATTGGGCGTCCGGCCCTCGAGGTAGTCGCGGTGGAAGGGCTCGATCACCCGCTCCCCGAAATCCTTCTCCAGGTTCCAGCAGTAATAAGGAATGCCTAGGACCGACGCGACACGCCGCGCATCTTCGACCGCGTTGAGCGAGCAGCAGCCGCCATGGCGCGCGGCTTCTTCCGAGTCGTCGCGCGGCCACTGCTGCAGCGTGACCCCGACCACGTCGTGGCCCTGAGCCTGAAGCAGAGCTGCAGCAACCGACGAGTCAACGCCGCCAGACATGGCGACCGCGACCTTCCCCATTTATGGGGAAGTAGCGCCGAAGGCGGGGATGGGGCGGTGCGTAATTCTCTTCCCCATTTATGGGGAAGTACCGCCGAAGGCGGGGATGGGGCGCGTGTTCTCCACAATGTCCCGCGCCACGATCTCCGCGTCTTCGCCCACACCGTAGAGAACGGCCGACTGCGCCTTGCGCTGGAAGTGAACGCCCATGAAATACAAGCCTGGCACAGAGCTGCGACCATCGACCTGGACCGGAAAACCCATGTCGTCGAAGACGGGAAAGTGGACCCAGCCGTAGTCCGGTCGATAGCCAGAGGTCCAGATGACTGTCGTGACGCCTTCGGCTCGGAGGTCGAGCTCGGTGCGCCCGGTGAAGCCGGGTGGCGGCGGAACCTCCCATGGCACGGGCAGGCTTCGCGTCTCACACAACGCCATGACCCATTTCATCAACCCGCGAGCAAGGTCGTCCCCGGCCTGGATGCTCTGGGCCAGGTCGTCCGCGAAACGCACCCTGTCTCCGTCGGCGCCGAGGTAGTGCCCGACCAGCTCCACGCCGACCTTGTGCAGCGTGCGGTAGTTCAAGTCGTAGCCGCCGCCGCGGCCCGTCGTCTGCGGGTTGCCGAGAAGTCGCGCCGCCGGTGACGGCAGCGCTGCCGCGGTCCTCTGCCAGAAGCCGGTTTCCGCGATCCACCAGACGATGTCGTGTCCACCCATCCGCCGAGGCGCCCAGGGGCATCGTCCGCAGGAGAGGAACACCTTGCGCCCAGCGTTGTGGAGCTCCTCGGCCAGCTGGCATCCGGTCTGCCCGCTGCCGATGACGAGCACGGCGCCTGGCGCGAGCGCGGCGGGATTGCTGTACTCCTCGGCGAGGAGCTGCGTCACGGTTGCTGGAATCTGCTCCGCGTTGGCGGGCAGGTGGGCGCGCTGATATCCGCCGGACGCGACCACGACAGTGCGCGCGCGCAGCTTGCCGCCGGGCAGGCTGAGCACGAAGCCGTCGCCCTCCGCATCGAGGGCGGACACCTGGCATCCGTCTCTCACCGGGGCATGGAAGGAGTCCGACCAGCGCTGGAAGTGATCGACGAGGGCGGCACGATCCATGAAACCGTCGGGCTCAGGGCCCGAGTATTCGCCACCCGGGAGCCTGACGCTCCAGTTGGGCGTGACGAGGCAGAAGGAATCCCAGCGGCGCGAGCGCCAGGTCTCGGCGACACGGCCGGCCTCGAGGATCACGTGATCGACGCCGGCCTCCTTGAGGTACCAGCTGGTTGCCAACCCGGCCTGCCCGGCCCCGACGATCGCAACGTCAACGCTTTCACTCATCCGCGCGCCATCTTAAGCTGCGAGTTGTCCTCCCCATTCATGGGGAGGTGGCTCTTCCCCGCGCAGTCGGGAAGTACCGCCGCTTGCGGCGGGGATGGGGCAGCGCCGGAGGGGCACGATTAAGCTGCGACCGTTCCGGCGTTGTCCTCCCCATTCATGGGGAGGTGGCCCGAAGGGCCGGAGGGGCACGATTAAGCTGCGAACATGCCGGAACTAAGCGATGTTCAGGCTGGGAGGATCGGCGAGTACCTGCTGGCCGTGTACGCGATGCTCACCACCGATGGCGCGCTGGTCCCGTTCCAGGTCGACGCCGACGACGACCACCGCGACCTGGTCGTGGCGGTGAAGGGCAAGAGCACGTTCGCGTCGCTGCAAGCCAAGGCGTGCTTCTCGCTCGGGGCTTCTGGATTCGTGCAGTCGAACGCGACCTATTCGGAGAGCACCATCCCAACCGATCGCTCGTGGATCTACGTCGTCGTGTTTGTGCAGGACCTCGCCCCGGTGGTGTGGTGGATCATCCCGGCGCCGGACTTCAATCGCCTCACCTCGCGGGCTCCGGCCCAGCACGGGCGGAAGGTCGAGCTGCACTTCCGCGCGTACCCCGACCGCGCTGACGCGTTCACACCGTTCCGCACGGAGACCAGAGACGTGGGCCCACGTCTGCTGGAGCTGATCAACGCGCTACCGCCGGCAACAAAGCCCCAACCGGGCGCACGCCTGGTGCTGACGAACCGCTAGCCAGTTGTCCTCCCCACTTATGGGGAGGTGGCCCGCAGGGCCGGAGGGGCACGCTCGCTACTCGACCAGGTCGCCCTCGGCCGGCTCGACCTTCACGCCCATCGACTCCAGGTACTCGACGCCGCGGTCCAGCTCCTCGGCCTCGCCGCTCACCTCGAGGAGGACCCAGCCCTGATCGCGGGTGACATCGGCTCGGCGGATGTTGGTCACGATCTCGAACTTGCGGCCGAGCTGGTAGATCACCGGTTCCTTCACCAGGGAGGGTCCGAAAATCAGCTTCAGACGGCGGCGACCCACGAGCGCGAGTGTAAGGGTTGACGGACGGACTGTGAAGAGGGTGTTTGGGGTCGGCATGGCGGCTCGTGGTCAGGCTGGGTTGAATAGATTTGTCTGTTAATTTTGCTTGACGACGAACCTATGTTTGGTATAATTATCGCATGCCTTCCGAACTCGAAAGTCTCCGCGCTGTCGTGAACGATTTCGTTCGGGACGCGGACGACCTGGACATCGCGCCAAACGAGCTGCGCTCGATGATCGACCAGCTGGAGGGCAAGTTCGCCAGGGTCGTGCGGCGTCGTTCGGAACGGGGTGACCACCTCGCCTCCGGACATTGCAGCGCCGTCTCCTGGGTCATGAGCACCTGCACCATGTCACAGGGTTCAGCCTCGGACCGGCTCTGCGTCGGCAGGCAGCTGGAAGCCCTGCCTGAGGTGGCGGTGAAGTTGAGCTCGGGCGAGATCGGCTACCAGTCCGC
>VBDS01000216.1 GCA_005889085.1 Chloroflexota bacterium
ATGGATGTGGTCGAAGTGGCCATGCGTGATCAGCATGAGGTCGCACTTGTCGATCGTCTTGAGCGTGTCAGGCGTCGCCGGGTTGTTCATTACCCACGCGTCGATGAGGACATCCTTGCCTCTCGCGCTGCGAACCTTCCAGGTGCCATGACCGAGCCAGGTGAAGCTGACCTCAGCGTTGAGCGCCATGCGAAATCCCCTTTCTAGCGAGACCCCAGTGTCGAAAACGTGATTGTCCCACTTGATCGTTCGCGGCGGACAGCCATCAGCGCCGCGACCCAGATCGCAAGGATTCCCAGCACTCCCAGCTCGGCCATCAGGCGCAGCACGAGCAGGTTGGAGTAACCCGTGACGAGGAGTGTCTGCATCCGGTTGTGGCCCACACCGAGAAGGAGGTAGCCCGCCGCGACGAGCGCCAGCACAGTCCAGTCGCGTCGCCGCACTCCCCAGGCGACCAGGACGAGGATGGGGACGAGCAAGAGCACCAGGTGTGTGCCCCACGAATAGCTCGTGACAATCGGGGTCACGGCTATGACCGCAGCGGCCTCGAGCGCCCGCCCGTTTCTGCTGGCGGCCGGGGAGCGCAGCACGACAAATGTGACGGCCAGCGCGGCTAGCGAGATCACAAGCGTGATCACGCGCGCGGCCGGCGGACTGCCGTGCACGACACCGAGAAAGGTGTCCGGTTCGAGCAGCCGGGTGATCGTCCCGCCCGGTGAGTGGTTCTCATACAGACCGGTGCCCTGGCTGATCGACGGCAGGACCGAGGTCAGGTACTCGACGAGGTACTGCGGAGCCGCCAGGAGCAGCAGGCCCAGGCCCGTGATGATCGC
This sequence comes from Chloroflexota bacterium, assembly GCA_005889085.1. Lineage (GTDB taxonomy): Bacteria > Chloroflexota > Dormibacteria > Dormibacterales > Dormibacteraceae > 40CM-4-65-16. Next base: position 834 of record VBDS01000216.1, read on the forward strand.
CGCCGCCAGCATCGACCATCGCCTGGCCCACAGGATGAGAAGCCCGACCGGCGCCTGGATCATCTTCAAGGCGACGCCGGCGCCCATGGCGATACCTCCCCACCACCAATCGCCGGCCCAGCTCCAGAGCCATGCACCCGACAGGGCGAGAAGCACGAGGTTGATCTGGCCTTCGTCGATGTTGCCGATGACGGGCTCGAAGCTGATCGCGACGAGCACCAGAAGGACGCCGAGCTGCCACTCGTCGACCTTCAGGGCGCGCAGTGCGCAGAGCACAAAGACGAAGAGAGACGCGTTGAGGACCAGGATCGTCGCGACGGTGATCGCGCGGCTGTCCACGGCGATCAGCGGTTGGAGAAGCCAGGCCAGCGGCGGCGGCATGACGTACTGGGGGCCCGTCGGCTCGAAGCAGCCGTACATCCGGCAGAGGTCGTATGGATCGCTGCCGTTGGCGAGCCGGCGGGCGGCGCGCAGGTAGCTCTCCTGGAAGTCCCCGAGGTAGGCGCCAAACGCCAGCGGCTGGATGAGGGCCTGCCACAGGTAGACGAGGCCGATCGGCACACCGGCCAGGAGCAGAAGCAGGCTGCGAAAAGCGCGGTTGTCCAGGGCCTGGAGTCGAAGGGCGACGGGCGGGTTGGTCACGGTTTGCGAAACACCAGGAGGTGATTGAGGCCCAGCTCGAAGGTCGCATGCCGCTCGAGCACAAGGCCCGCGTTCTCGAACATCGCGATCGCATGGCGCGGGTCGAACCGATGGTGCTGTTCGTCGCGCATGCCATCGAGCAGATGGATCGCCTTCATCACACGCAGGAGATCGTCGACTGTGCGCGACGGCACGGTCACCACCAGGCGTCCGCCGCTGCGCATCTGGGCCGCACAGCCCGCGGCAAACGCGGCCTGATCCTGATCCGGGATGTGCTCGACCACCGCGAGAGCCGCGACCACGTCAAACGGCTCGCCGGGAGGCATCGCGCTCGGGAAAGAGCCATGGATATACCTGTACTTGGCGGTGCTCGTGGGCACAGGGTCCATGTCGATGCCGACGCCGCCGCTCAGCCGGTCGTCGAGGACTCGGAACAGCGCGCCGTCGGCGCAAGCGATGTCCAGGACGCGCGCGCCCTTTACGACATATGGCACGACGCGGCGCGTTCGCTCCCACTGAAGTCTGTAGTCAAGCCACTTCATAGGAGTTGGTGGCGGCACCCTACCATGCCCGCGTGGTGCTTCTGCTCAGACAGGTGATAGGGCGCCCTCTGCTCTGGTGGCTCATTGCAGGGGCGCTGCTCGTCCATGATGTGGTGGGCAACCTGCTTACGAGCTACCGCCCGGATGCGGCCTCCATCATCGAGGCCGGCCACCGCTGGCTAACCAACCCCGGAGCCATCTACGCCGACACGGCCAGGCACCTGGCGGAGACGGGACTCGTGCCGGTGACCGGTCTCATCCGTCCCCCGGCCGCCGCGATGCTCGCCGCGCCGTTTTCGCTCCTGCCCGGCTCGTGGCAGGTAGCGGCGTGGACCGTGGCCGACGCCGCCGCGGCGGTGATCGGGCTTCTGCTCGTACAGCGGTATATCACCCGAATGCCGTTGGAGCGCGCCGTCTTCTGGGCCGTTGCGCTCTACTGCCCGCCGCTGTACGCGGAGGTCAACGCCGGCCAGATCGGCGGTTTTGTCCTGCTGTTCGCCTGCGGCGGCCTGGTTGCCGTCGAGCGGCGCCCTGCCCTCGCGGGGGCGCTCGCCGGCGCGGCGGCGTCGCTGAAGCTCTATCCCGCGCTGATGGTGCTCGGCGCGCGCGCCAGATGGCGACCTTTCCTGATCGGCGCCGGAGTGACCGGCGGCCTGATCACTCTTGTCGCGTGCATCCCCCTCGGGTCGGGCGGGGCGTGGTTCTACGTGACCAACGTCCTGCTGCCTTCCCTGCGCGCGCCCAACCCGGACTGCGCCCAGACCTCGATCGCCACGTTTTTTGGGCGGTCGATAGGCGGCGATCCCTACCCGATCATCGAGCCAAACGACTCGATCGCAACGCTCCAGTCGCCTCTTCATCTGGGCGCCCTGGCTTCAGTCCTGACCGTCGTCACGCTCGCGGGCGTGATCGTCGCGGCGGTCGTGGCCGCCCGGGCGAGCGGCTGGAACCCGATGTACGGAATGGCCTTGGGGCTCGCCCTCGGAGGCCTCCTGCCGGGCGAGCTCAACGCCTACCAGTACCTGCCGCTGCTGCCGCTGGTCCTGCTGGTCACGGTCAACGCGATTCGCAGCGGTCGGTGGAGGCAGCTCACGGGCATCGCGATCGGTCTTCTGATGTGGCTTCGCCAGCCGTGCCTCCTGCCGTTTCCCAACCTCTGGACTGTCGGCGCTTTGATCCTGTTCGGAGTCTGCGTCGTCGCGGCGCGCGACTTCCGCCCCCGTGCGGAGGTCAGTCGCTAGGTGGGCGGACTCGGCCGTGCGATCCGTTCTGCGAGAGCCAGCTCGTTTTCTTGAGAAACTCGATGAACGCGGTCACCGACGACGGCAGCTTGCGCCTGCGCAGGTGAACGATGTGCCAGTCGCGGCGGATTGGAAAGCCGCGCACGTCAAGCTCGACCAGGCGGCCGCTCGACAGCTCTAGCACGCAGGCGTAGCGAGAGATCACCGCCAGCCCGAGACCAGACTCGACCGCATGCTTGATCGCGCCGTTCGAGCCCAGCTCCATCGCCACCACCAGCTTTGCCCCAGCCTTGCGCGCCGCCTTCTCCAGCGAGAGCCGGCTGCCCGAAGCCGCCTCGCGCATGACAAAGGGCTGACCGGCGAGGTCCTTCAGTCCGAGCCCGTGCCGCGCGGCCAGTGGGTGGTTCGACGGCGCCACCACGACAAGCTCGTCACTGATGAACGGGATGATCGCGAGATCCGGGTCCTTCGAAGCGGGACCGACCACGGCGAGGTCGAGCTCGTTGCGCAGCACCTGCTCCTGGACCCGGGCGCGCGTCCCGATCTCCAGCGAGATCACAAGCCCGGGGTGCAGCTTCTTGAACGCGCCGAGCGCCGCCGGCAGGAGGTAGATGCCGACCGTCGTGCTGGCGCCCACGCGCAGGGTCCCGCGCTGGATGCCGCGCATCTCTTCGATCGCGATGGTCGCCTCGTCGAGGACGTCCAGCATCCTTCGCGCGTAGCCGTATAGGAGCGTGCCGGCCTCGGTCAGCTGGACCCTCTTGCCGAGCCGGTCGAGCAGCGGCACGTCAAGCGCCTCCTCCAGCTCCTTGACCTGATACGAGATCGAGGGTTGGCTCAGCTTGAGGCGCTGCGCGGCCAGGCTGAAACTGTTCAAGTCGGCCACGGTCTTGAAGGTGCGCAGCTGCCGCAGCGTGACCGAGCGCTCCAGGTCGAGTTGGGAGTTGGCCTTGGGCACGGCGCCTACGATATATGCGCAATGGCTGCGCGCAAACCCAGGTCCCTTTCGCCCGTGCGCCGGACCGCGCCAAGCCTCGAGGGAGTCGAGGCTCCGCAGCGCGAGGCGACGACCGTTTCCGAGCAGAAGATCAACCAGTACCGCAAGCGCCGCTACCAGGCGCTGCACGCCGAGACAGAAGCCGCGAACAAACGCCGAGCAGCGGGCAAGGCCACCGCCCGCGACCGCATCGAGATGCTGCTCGACGAGGGCTCGTTCGTCGAGCTGGACGTTTTCGCGACGCACCGCGCACACGGATTCGGCATGGAAGACCGCAAGATCGCCGGCGACGGAGTCGTGGCCGGTTTCGGTGAGATCGACCGCAAGCCCGTTGCCGTCTACGCGTATGACGCGACTGTCTTCGGCGGGTCGCTGGGCGAGGTTACCGCGGAGAAGATCGTCAAGGTCCAGGAACTCGCGCTGCGCAACCGGGTGCCCATCATCGGCATCAATGACTCGGGCGGCGCGCGCATCCAGGAAGGTGTGGTGGCGCTGGCGGGCTACGCGGACATCTTCTACCGCAACGTACGTTCGTCCGGCGTGATCCCGCAGCTGAGCATCATCGCCGGGCCGTGCACCGGCGGAGCCGTCTACTCGCCGGCCATCACGGACTTCATCTTCATCGTGGCCGGCCAGGGCTACATGTTCATCACTGGTCCGGAGGTGATCAAGGTGGTCACCGGGGAGGCTGTGTCGTTCGACGAGCTGGGGGGAGGTCATGTGCACAACGCGACTTCGGGCGTCGCGCACTTTCTGCCCAAGACCGAGCAGGAGTGCGCGGCCGGCGTGCGCAAACTGCTGTCCTATCTGCCCTCATCGAACAACGAGCGACCGCCGTTCGTGCCGACCACCGATGACCTCGAGCGTGCCGATGTCGAATTGCAGACGATCGTCCCCGAGTCGGCGAACAAGCCTTATGACATGCGCGAGGTCGTGTCACGTGTGCTCGATGGGCGGGAGTTCTTCGAGGTCCAGCCGTTCTTCGCGCCGAATATCGTCGTCGGGCTGGGCCGCCTGGGTGGACACGTCGTCGGGATCGTCGGCAACCAGCCCAAGGTGCTGGCGGGTGCCATCGACATCAACGCATCGGTGAAGGCGGCGCGGTTCATCCGCTTTTGCGACGCGTTCGGCATTCCGATCATCTCGTTTGTCGATGTGCCCGGCTACCTACCGGGGCGCGACCAGGAGCACGGCGGGATCATCCGCCACGGCGCCAAGCTGCTGTACGCGTACGCCGAGGCAACGGTGCCGAAGCTGACTGTGATCACGCGCAAAGACTATGGCGGGGCTTACTGCGTCATGTCGCCGAAGCAGATGGGGGCCGATCTCAATCTCGCGTGGCCGACCGCGGAGATCGCTGTGATGGGACCTGAGGCGGCGGTCAACATCATCTACAAGCGCGACCTGGTGGTCGCACCGGATCCCGCGGCGCGCCGCAAGGCGCTCGTCGCCGAGTACACCGCTCGCTTCGCGAATCCGTACGTGGCGGCTGAGCGCGGCTACATCGACGACGTCATCGAACCAAGCCAGACCAGGCGCGAGCTGGTGCGCGGGCTTCAGCTGTGCCTGCGCAAGACGGTCGAGCGGCCGCCGCGAAAGCACGGCAACATCCCCCTATAGGCGGCGGAGGGGATGGCGCGTTAGGCGCCAAACGCGCGTATCACCCGCCTTGGAATGGTTCGGTTGGCGCCTGACGCTTGTGCAGGCCGTAGGCCCTAGCTCAAGCCCAAAACGATGAGCACGATGCCCGTCACGACGAACGCTGCGCCTGCAAATCGCCAGCTGACCGGGTGCTCGTCGGCCCGCGAGCGCATCCAGCTGGGATGCTCTCTGACGAAAGCCGCCAACCTGTCGGCAACCCTTTCGGCGTTGAACACGAAGGGGATCCCCAACGCCATTAACACGACGCCGGTCGCGGTGGTCGTCACGGTTACGGAGTAACGCTCGGGGATGCCCGGCGAAGCGCCGCAGCCTTCTTGCAGAACTCATCCACGGTGACGATGAATTCAGCGTGCGACCAGGTCAGGGGCGAAACCGAAAGCGGCGCGCCGGTGTTTGGGTCCAGCTGCTCGGACAGCAATCCGCCCGGCATCTGGTGGGCAACGACCCAGTTGATGATGTCGCGTGCGGGCTTCAGGTCGTCCGCCGAGCGAGCGGTCGCGATGTACCACTGGGCAAGCCACATCGTGCACATGAACCAAGGATTGCCGGGCACCTTCCTGGTATCGGACTCCACCTTGAAGTAATAGTCATCGGTGTAGCGGGCGATGCCGCCGCACTCTGCCCCGTTGGCAAGCTGTGTCGCGATCGCCTTCATCGTGTCGACGATCCGTGAGTCGTCCGCCGAATACATCCCGAAGCGCCACAGGCCGTAGAGGGCGCTGTCGAGCACTGTGTCGACCGTGACCGACTCGTCGTCCTCGACCGCTATCCGACGAGGGAAGCGGCCGAGCTCGGCGCTGTAGAGATGGGTGTCGGACGCCTCACGCAGACGCTCGGCGGCGTCGCGGTAGCGGACGTACGAGGCGACATCACCGAACAGGTCGGCGAAGTTTCGCGCCGCATCGAGCCCGCCCCAGACGGATCCGACCGTGAACGCGTGGACGCCCCACCGCTCCTCCCACAGGTCCCACGACGGCATCAGGAGGCCGTTGCGTTCGTCGAAATAGCTGACCATCCAGTCGGCGGCCGGCACCACCAGCGCGGTGTACAGCCCGACCACGAAGTCAAGGTTCTGGTGGATGCGGTAGTGCTGCCACAACGACCACAGGACGAGCCCGGTCTCGTCCTCCTGGACCGGCAGCGTGCGCACGCCGTGGGAATCGATCCAGGGCAGCCACGAGCTGCCCGGCTGGCCATACGGCGTGTACTTATGGAGGAAATAGCCCTCCTCGACGAGAGACTGCTGACAGAAAGTGAAGAACTGCCTGGTGACGTCCTCGTGCCCGGCCCGGTCGAGAGCGTTTGCGACCAGGGCCCCATCGCGCGGCCACGCATACGCATACGTATCACGCGCAAATTTCGTGATGTCGAAATCGGTGGAAGCGATGATCGCGCCGCGGTTGTCGACGTGGGTCCGAGCCGTTAGAACACTTCGGCGGTACAGGTCAGTGGCCGGCTGCCCCAGATCCTGGTCGATATGCCGATGATCTTTTTCGGACCACACCTGCCAGTACGTGAGGGTCCGCGTCCGATACGTGTCCGGACCTTTGCCCACGATCAGGTCCTGCCCATACGTCGTGACCTCGCTCAGGCGCGTCCCCATGCACAGCCAGTGCGTCAGGTTGCGCGCCTGGTCCGGGCCGGCTGCGCCCAGGTCGAAACCCACCGTGCAGTCGACCGAACCTTGCTCGATGGGGTTCTTGCCGAGGACGCCGTCCTCCGCATCCACCCACGTGCCCTCGGCGCCGTTGCCTTTCTTGCCGTTGGCCCACGTGCTGATGCCGTAGTCGGCACCGCACTGACCGCCGATCATGAAGTAGCGGTTGGCCTTGTATGCGATCACCCCACGATGGCGAGGCTCATAGAGGACGGTGTTGCCGATGTCCGAGCCCTCGATGAACCAGTCGTAATGAAAGAAGACGCGTCCGACGCCGAAACCGGCTGATGACGTCACCGTGACATTGCGGATGAACCAGTTGCGCGCGAGGTCGAGGAAATCCTCGAACCTGACCGTGATGCCGAGGCCCGGGTGACTCAGCGTCACATCGCTGACGAGCGAATCCTCCGCATATCCGAACTTCCTCTGCCAGGCGCCGTCATCCAGCCACGCGAATCTGCCGTCGATGTAGAAGCCGGTGCGGCATTCATTGCCCATGGTGTGGTTCGCTTCGCCAACCCGAGGAAAGAAGATGTCGCGCACCGTGTACGTGGCATCGAGGCCGATGAGTGAGTTGCCGTTGCCGAGGACCAGGCTTCTGGGCACGTCTTTTGCGCGGCAATCCTACAATTCGCCCCAACCCACACCACACAACGGAGCACTGCGTCTTGGAAACGAACTCAGATCACAGTCCGCCAGTCCGCATCATCGCCTCGCGCAAGCGCCGCCGCACGGTTGCGGCGCGGCTCCGCTCAGGCGTCCTCGAGCTGATGGTTCCCGCGACCATGCCCCACTCGGAGCGGCAGCACTGGGCCGAGGTGATGACACGGCGGCTCGCGCGGAAGGCCGAGCGATCCAGGCCCTCAGACGAACGCCTGCATCGGCGAGCCCGCAACCTTAACGATCGCCATTTCGGCGGCCGGCTGCAGTGGATGTCGATCGGATTTGCCGAGATGGATCGGCTGTGGGGCAGCTGCACCTTCACCGAGGGCCACATCCGGATCGCGCGCCGCGCCGCATCGCTGCCCGACTGGGTGCTCGACTACCTGCTGATGCATGAGCTGGCGCACCTGGTGCACAGCGACCATGGCGTCGAATTTCACGAGCTGGAGAAGCGTTACCCGCTGACCGAGCGCGCGAAGGGCTACCTGCTCGCTCTCGACTCCTTGGCGTAGAGCAGAGTGGAGCGTCAGGCCGGATTTACTCCGGCCGTCACCCAGCGTTCACTTCCTACTCACGCCAGACGCCGCACTGCACGGAGGGGGTCCCGCGGGGGAGGCCTGCCTCACCCGCGCTTTATGGGGTAAGAACTATCTTCGTCGCCTGACGCGCGTCGAACATGCGGTAGGCCTCTTCGGCCTGGTCGAGCTTCATGCGGTGACTGATGATCTTCTCCGGCTGCAGCCGCCCGGCGGCGATGAGGTCCAGCAGCGGCCGCATATATCTCTGCACGTTGCACCAGCCCGCGCGAAAGGTAAGTGACTTGAGCCACATGCGCATGAAGGGAAAATCGCCAAGCACCGCGCTTGGCACGCCGACCATCGAGATCGTTCCGCCACCGCGCACGCAGTGAATCGCTGTGTCCACCGCGGGGAGCAGCCCGACACACTCGATGCTCGAATCGGCCCCAATGCCATCCGTGGCCTTCTCGACCGCCTCGACCGGATGGACCTCCCTCGTATTGATCGGGATGCCGCCGAGCTCCTGGGCGATCTCGAGGCGCGAATCGACCATGTCGATCACAAACGTGCGGGACGGTCCGAAGAGCTGTGCGCACATCGTCGCCATCAGGCCCACTGGGCCGGCGCCGACCACGGCGACCACGTCGCCAGGCTTGATCTCCGCCCGCTCTGCGCCAAAGAAACCGGTGGACAGGATGTCGCCGACGAAGATGGCCTGCTCATCTGACATGCCGGTGGGAATGTTCTCCATCGTGTGGTCGGCGTTCGGCACCACGACGTACTCAGCCTGACCGCCGCCCAGCCCGCCGAAGTACTCGCCATGGCCGAACGTGCCCTTGTCGACGCACTGGTTGAACCAACCCTTGCGGCAAAGCGCGCAGTGGCCGCAGGAGGTGAAGAAGCTGGAGACGACGTGATCGCCCGGCTTGAACCGCTTGACCTCGCTCCCCACGTCCTCGACCACGCCGACGAACTCATGGCCAAGGACGGCGCCCACGTTCATCGGAGTGTGTCCATGGAGGATGTGCAGGTCTGAGCCGCAGACCGCGCCGAGCGTCACCTTGAGCAGCGCGTCGCCCGAGCCCTTGATGCTCGGCTTGGGCACGTCGATGACCTTGACGTCGCCTTCAGCCTGGAAAGTCAGCGCCTTCATCTGAACGCGATGATAGGTCGGTGCGGCTGAAGGGAGCGGTCGTCGCCATCACGGGCGCGTCGAGCGGCATCGGAGAGGCGACCGCGCTCGCGTTCGCGCGCCGCGGGGCGAGGCTCGAGCTCGGCGCCCGCCGCCTCGAAAAGCTCAACGCCGTCGCCCAGAGGTGCCGCCAGGCCGGGTCGCCCGAGGCGAACGTCCGGCTGCTCGACGTCGGCCAGCGCGCCCAGGCCCGCGCGTTCATCGCGGCGACTCTGCGCGACTTCGAGCGGCTCGACGTCCTGGTCAACAACGCGGGCGTCGGCTGGATGGGTCGCGCCCAGCAGATGCCCGAAGAGAAAGTTGACGAGCTCGTCGCGACGAACTTCAAAGGGATTGTCACCACCACTCAGGCCGCCCTGCCGTGGATGCTGGAGCGGCGGCGCGGCGTGATCATCAACATCGCCTCGGTCGCGGGCTTTCGGGCGACGCCGTATTCGGCCGTCTACGCGGCGACCAAGCATGCGGTGGTGGGCTTTTCCCACGCACTTCGCGGCGAGCTCTCGGGCAGCGGCGTGAAGGTTTGCGTCGTGTACCCGTACGTGACCAGCGGGACCGAGTTCTTCGAAGGGATGGGCGGCGTGGTGGGCCCCCAGTACCCGGCGTCGTGGGTGGCCAACCTGATCGTGCGTACGGCCCGCTTTCCGCGGCGCGACGCAATGGTCGCCCCAATCCGCCTGGCGCAGTTCGCCGAGCCGGTCATTGGCGGGCTGATGGACCACGCGACCGGCGAGGTCAGGCGGCGCAGTCTGGGCGAGTGACTACGTCTGCCAGGCGCCGAGCAGACGCTCGAGCTGCTGAGCGTTCTTGACAGAGTAGTTCGAATAGTTGTTGTTCATCAGCGCGTGGACGCGGCTGGCCGACCGCTCCATCTCCTTGATCCGCGGCACCCACTGGCCAAGCTCCCCCTCGCTGTAGTCGTAGCGAAAGCGGACGTTGGGCGGCACGCCTCGAAGGTCCCAGTTCTCGTGGTTGCGACCGTGGAAGCGGACGACCGCCAGTTTTGGTGAGGTCACGTCGAAAACCGATGGCATGCTCGTCGCATGGCCTTCGGGCACGTCCACTGCGACGTAAGGGATGTCGCGCGTGCGGAGGAAGGCGAGCGTCCCGTCGCGATGCCTGGCGTCGAGCCACTCTGGCTTGCGGAACTCGACGGCGATCTCGAAGCCGAACATGCGCTCCTGGCACTGCTCGACATACGCGAGGGA
>VBDS01000252.1 GCA_005889085.1 Chloroflexota bacterium
CAGCTGCTGGCGCAGCGTGTCCATCCGGGCCTCGATCGCGGCCAGCATGTCCAGCGCGGTGGCGACCTGCAGCTGCCCGGCCGGCGACAGGTGTTCGACGGCGCTCAGGATTCTTATGGCGGGGGCGGGGAAGCGGCGCTGGGGATGCCGATGCGGGTGTAGCGGGCGGGCGGCTGGCCGGCTTTGGGTTGGCGGCGGCGCCTTGCCGACGGGGCGGTGCGTTGCGGGGTTGCATCCGGGGGCGGGTGCCGGCACGGTGGGGGCGTCGGATGTGGCGCGGCCCTCCCCGTTGTCTTTTTGGCGAAGCCCTCGGGGAGGACCGCTGGGTTGACGCTTGGAGGCGTCGTGCTCACGGTAAACGGTGACGGGGCAGTGGTCGAGCGGCAGCTGGCGGGCGGGGAGCTGGGCTGCCCGTTGTGTGGCGGGGCGCTGGGCGGGTGGGGGCATGCCCGGCCGCGGCCGGTGCGGATGGCGGAAGGGCCGGATGTGGTGCTGGCCCCGCGCAGGTCACGGTGCCCCGGATGCGGGGCGACGCATGTGCTGCTGCCGGCGTGGTGCCTGTCACGGCGGGCCGATGAGGGCGCGGTGATCGGGTCGGCGCTGCAGGCTGCCGCGGCGGGGGCCGGGCACCGCACGATCGCGGCCGGGCTGGGCCGCCCGGCATCGACGGTGCGGGGGTGGCTGCGCCGGTTCGCCGCCCGGGCCGAGGCGGTGCGGGCGTTCTTCACGGTGCTGCTGGCCAGGACCAGCCCCGATCCGGTGATGCCGGCCGGGGCGGCCGGCCCGGTGGCGGCCGCGGTGTCGGCGATCGCGGGTGCGGCCGCGGCGGTGGCGCAGCGCTGGCCCCGGCTCGGCACGGTGCCGGTGTGGACGGCGGCGTCGGCGGCCAGCGGCGGGCTGCTGATCGCCCCGGGCTGGCCGGGCGCGGGCCGCTACACGAACTGACCCGTTACCCGCTCCCGGGGCGGCGCGAGATCGTGTGCCGGTCATTGACGCCTATGACCGGAGGAGGTGCCCCTGGTGGGCATGAGCAAGGCGGAAGAGGAAGAGCAGGCGCGGCTGGAGCGGGCCCGGGCGATCGGGCTGTTCCGGTACATGCTGATCCGGGAGGCCGCTGACCCGGCGCTGTCCACGCGGCAGCGGGGCAAGCTGGTGCGGGCGATCGCCGCCCGCGAGCATGCGGACCCGTCGGGACGGCCGGTGCGGCTGACCCGGTGGACCCTGGACCGGTGGATCCGGCTGTGGCAGCAGGGCGGGTTCGACGCGCTGGTCCCGGCGCCGCGCCAGTGCCAGCCGCGGACCCCGCCGGAGGTGATGGAGCTGGCGGTGGCGCTGAAGAAGGAGAACCCGGCCAGGACCGCGGCGCAGGTGCAGCGGATCTTGCGTGCCCAGGGCGGGTGGGCGCCGGATGAGACGACGATCCAGCGGATGTTCCGCCGGACCGGGTTGACCGCGCTGACCCCGGCCGCGGACGCGCCCGCGTTCGGGCGGTGGGAGGCGGCGCGGCCGAATGAGATCTGGACCGGGGATGCGATGCACGCGATCCGGCTGCAAGGCCGCAAGACCTATCTTTTCGCGTTCATCGACGATCACTCCCGCGCGGTGATGGCCGCCCGGTTCGGGTTCGCCGAGGACACCATCCGGCTGGCCGCCGCGCTGCGCCCCGCCCTGGCATCCAGGGGGATCCCGGCGCACGCCTACGTCGATAACGGCAGCGCGTTCGTCGATGCGTGGCTGCTGCGCGCCTGCGCCAAGCTGGGTATCAAGCTGGTCCACAGTCAGCCCAGAAGGCCAGAAGGGAAGGGGAAAATCGAACGATTTTTCAGGACTGTGCGGGATCAGTTCCTGGTCGAGCTTACCGAGGAGCGCGCCGCCCGGATCCCGGACCTGGCTGAGCTGAACAAGCTGTTCACCGCCTGGACCGAGACGGTTTACCACGTGCGGGAGCATTCGGAGACCGGGCAGCCGCCGCTGGCCCGGTGGGAAGCCGGCGGCCCGTTCCCGCTCCCGGCCCAGGCGGACCTGGCTGAGGCGTTCCGCTGGTCCGAATGGCGGACCGTGTCCAAGACGGCCCTGGTGTCCCTGCACGGGAACCAGTACCAGGCCGGCCCGGTGCTGGCCCGCCGGCGCGTGGAGCTGGTCTTCGACCCATTCGACCTGACCGTGCTGTTCGTCCGGCGCGACGGGAAGGACGCCGGGACCGCGACCCCGCATCACATCACCCGGCACTCCCACCCCAGGGCCCGGCCGGAAGACCCCGGCAGCGGCGACGACGCCCCCCGCGCCACCGGCGTCGACTACATCGCCCTCCTCGGCGAGCAGCACGACCGGGAAAGAGCGCAGCCGGTTAACTACCACGCCCTCACCGGACCCGACGGCGGCGACAGTGATCCGCCCGCCTCCGGGCAGCAGGACCGGGGCGAGCGGGGAGCAGGCGAGGAGGACGACCGTGGATGACTTCCGGCAGGTCATCGACCTCAGCCAGGTCACCAGCGACGACACGCTGCTGCTGGCCCGCACCGCCGCTGAGGCGATCCGCGGCCTGAACTGGCTCACCGGCTGCGAGGCCGGGCTGGGCCAGCCGTCGGCGGCCTACGACGTCATCGGCGCCCTGGCCCTGGCCGCCTCCCGCCTGCATCAGGCGCTCGCCCAGATCACCGGCTGGCTCGACCGGGCGCTGGAAGCCGGGCGGCTCGGCCACGACCTCGGCGAGGACCCCGCCGGGGCCATCGATGCCGCCGGGATCTTCCTCGGCGACGCCGGCCTGTCCGCCGCCGCCCTCGCCGGCGACCTGGACGCCGCCCAGCAGCAGCTCGCCCGCATCAACGGCACGCCCCGCAACCGCACCCGGAAGGAACAGTCATGATCGATAAGCTCCAGGCCCACTACGGGTTCACCCGCATGCCGTTCGGCCGGGACCTGGCCCCCGGCATGCTGCACCGGCACGCCGCCCACAACGAGGCCTGCGCCCGGATCACCTGGTGCATCGCCGAACGGGCCATCGGGGTGATAACAGGCGAAGTCGGGGCGGGCAAGACCGTGTCGGTGCGCACCGTCCTGGCCGGCCTCGATGCCTCCCGGCACACCATCATTTACCTGCCGAACCCGATGATCGGCATACGGGGGCTGCACGAGATGATCGTCGCGACCTTCGGCGGCCAGCCCGACCGCAGCTACTCCCGGCTCACCGCCCAGGCATCCGCCATGCTCGCCGCCGAGCGCGACGAGCGCGGCAAGACCCCCGTGCTGGTCATCGACGAAGCCCATTTGCTGCGGTATGAGCAGCTTGAGACGATAAGGATGCTCACGAACCACAACCTCGATGCCGATTCCCCGCTCGCCTGCCTGCTCATAGGCCAGCCGACCCTGCGGCGCACCATGAAGCTCGCCGTGCTCGCAGCCCTGGAGCAGCGCACCGCGCTGAGATACGCGATGCCGCCCATGACCAGCCAGGAGACCAGCAGCTACATCAGTCATCACCTCAAGCTCGCCGGCCGCTCTGACCCGCTTTTCAGCGATGATGCGGCTGCCCTGATCCATACCACCTCCCGTGGTTACCCGCGCGCCGTGAACAACCTGGCCATCCAGGCCCTCGTCGCCACCTACGCCGCCGGCAAGGCCATCGTCGACGAGCAAGCCGCCCGCGCCGCCATCACCGAGGTCACCGACACCTGACCGGCACCTCGCC
>VBDS01000254.1:0-1825 GCA_005889085.1 Chloroflexota bacterium
CCGCGCTCACCGTGGGCAGCGAGTGCACCGTCACCAGCACGTTCGCCGTCGCCTTGACCCCGTTGGCGTCGGTCAGGGTCAGGACCGCGGTGAACTGGGAGGCCGATGTGTAGGCGTGACTCGGGTTCTGGCTCGTCGACGCTGCGCTTCCGTCGCCGAAGTTCCACGAGTAGCCGTAGGGCGCCAGGCCACCACTGGGAGTCGCCGTGAAGCTGACGCTGCCTCCCTGGTCGACTACCAGCGGGCTCGCCGCCGCGCCCACCGCGAGCGCCGGCGAGACCACCACCGTGACCTGGGCCGTCCTGGATTGCGCCGTGGCGTCGGTCACAGTCAGCGTAGCCACGTATGTGCCCGTCGCGCCGTAGGTGTGGCGCGGCCCGGTGCCGGTGCCGGTCGTCCCGTCACCGAAGGTCCAGGTAAAGGTCAACGGAGCAGTGCCTCCAGTTGCGGAGCTGCTGAACGTCACCGCCACTGGAGCGTCGCCCGAGGTTGGTTGGCCTGCGGCAGAAACAACCAGCGGCGCGATGGTGACGGTCACCGCCGGCGCGCTCGCTGTCACTTTCGAGCCGAAGGCGTCGGTCACAGTGACCTTGGCCGTGAAGGTGCCCGCGCTCGCGTAGACGTGGGCGGGATTCTGGCTCGTCGAGAGAGCGCTCCCGTCACCGAAATCCCAGCTATATGTGTACGGCGTCTTGCCGCCGGCGGGAGTGGCGGTCAGGTTCACGGTCAAGGGTGCCTGACCCGAGGTCGGGCTTGCTCCCGCGGATGCGCCAAGCGTGGGCGACACCGTGATTGCGACGGATGCGTTAGCCGTGTGGCCGGCCGCATCGGTCAACGTCACCTGCGCCGTGTAACTACCTGCGGCATAGGTGTGGCTCGGATTCTGGCTAGTCGAGGCGGCGCTTCCGTCGCCGAAGCTCCAGCTGAAGGTGAATGGCGCGGTTCCGCCGGACGGAAGCGCGGTCAGGCTGACGTTCACGGGCGCGTCACCGGCAGGTGGGTTCGCGGCCGCCGTGAGCGCGGGCAGGGCACTGACCACAACCTGCACGGTCGCGGTCTTCTTGACCGCGTTGGCGTCGGTCACAGTCAGTGTCGCGGTGTACGTCCCGGCGGCGTTGTACGCATGAACCGGGTTCTGCGTCGTCGCTGCGGCGCTTCCGTCGCCGAAGTTCCAGCTGTAGCCGTAAGGCGCCAGGCCGCCGCCGGGGTTGCCGCTGAAGGTCACGTTGTCTGACTGGTCGACAGCCTGCGGGCTCGCACCCATGCCCACAGTCAGCGCCGGCGAGACGTTGATCGTGACCTGGCCGGTCACCTTCTGCGAGCCGGCGTCAGTGGCTGTGACGGTCGCTACGTAGCTGCCGGCGGCGTAGGTGTGGCTGGGCGTGGCGCCGCTTCCTGTGCTGCCATCGCCAAAAGTCCATGCGTAGGTGAGGGGAGCCGTGCCTCCGCTCGCGACCGCGGTGAACGCGACCAGCAGCGGCGCGTCACCGGTTGTCGGGCTGCCGCTGACCACGACGGTCAGCACTGTAGGTGTCGCAGTGACCGCCGGCGCGCCGGCGCTGACCTTGGCCCCGTTGGCGTCGGTCACCGTTACGACAGCCGTGTAGGTGGCGGCGTTGGAGTAAATGTGGGTGGGGTTCTGGGCCGTGCCCAGCGCGGTCCCGTCGCCGAAGTTCCAGCTGTAGGTGTAGGGCGTGCGGCCCCCGCTCGGGCTCGCGCTCAGGTTCACCGTCAGCGGCGCCTGGCCGGTGGTCGGGCTGGCCCCGGCCGTCGCGCTCAGCGCCGGCGACACCACCACCACCACCGACCCCTTGACGCTGTGCCC
>VBDS01000254.1:1958-4973 GCA_005889085.1 Chloroflexota bacterium
TCACCGGCGCGTCACCCGCGCTCGGGCTCGCCGCCGCGCTCACCGTGGGCAGCGAGTGCACCGTCACCAGCACGTTCGCCGTCGCCTTGACCCCGTTGGCGTCGGTCAGGGTCAGGACCGCGGTGAACTGGGAGGCCGATGTGTAGGCGTGACTCGGGTTCTGGCTCGTCGACGCTGCGCTTCCGTCGCCGAAGTTCCATGAATAGCCGTAGGGCGCCAGGCCACCACTGGGAGTCGCCGTGAAGCTGACGCTGCCTCCCTGGTCGACCACCACCGGGCTCGCCGACACGCCCACCGCGAGCGTCGGCGAGACCACCACCGTGACCTGGGCCGTTGCCTTCGTCGCGGCCCCATCGGTCACTGTCAAGATCGCAACGTCCGTGCCCGCCGCGGTGTAGGCATGGCTAGGGTTCTGGCTGGTCGACGCTGCGCTCCCATCGCCAAAGTTCCACGAATAGCTGTATGGAGCCATGCCGCCGCCCGCAGTACCCGTGAACGCTACCGTCAGCGGTTGGTCGCCGGCGGTCGGCTTGGCGCTCGCGCCGGCTGTGAGCGGTGAGAGGCTCACGGTCACGGCCGGCGCGTTGGCGGTGGTCGTGTGTCCGGCGTTGTCTGAGACCGTCAGCTTCGCGGTAAACGACCCCGCCGTCGCGTACGCATGAGATGGGCTCTGAGCGCTGGACGTCGCTGTGCCGTCGCCGAAGTTCCATGAGTAGGTGTAAGGGGTGACTCCACCCGATGCGGAACCGGTGAAGTTGACCGTCAGCGGCCCCTGCCCAGAGGTCGGGCTGGCCCCGGCGGTGGCCGCCAGCGGCGGCACGACGACGCTGCCGAAGACGTCCGACATCACGCTTGCACCACCGTCGGTGGTGGTGAGCGTCGACAGGCCCCATGACGCTTCGATCGTCCTGAGATATGAGTAGTGGTTGTACGTGACGGATGAGGTGTAGTTCGTCTTGACGCCTGAGCCGACTGCTATCCACGCGACCTGGTTGCTCTGGCTGCCGTCGTCCTCGTCCCAGACCACGACGAGCAGCGACTTCTGGCTCGTGAAGGCCGATGACGCGAGGATGGCCGGAACGTTGCTCGACAGCCATGTGTCGCCGGTGGACACCGAGCAGTCGTGCATGTCGTTGCACAGGTTCGGTGTGATGAAGACGTAGTTGGAGAGGGTCGATGACTTGAGGTCGTTGGAGAGGTTGGAGTAATCGACCACGTTGGCCTGGCAGCTAGTGGCCGAGATGTCCGTGTAATAGACAAACGGATTGTGCTTGGGCGCATACGGATAACTTGTGACCTTGCCGCACGGCGAACCCATCGACTCCTGATACGAGTGCCATGTCCGACCACTCGCCGTGACCCTGTCGATGATGTTGGTTGCGGTCGATTGGCAGGACGAGCTCGGATCGCAGTCGCTTGACGCGTTGGGGAATGACTGCCCGCTTGTCAGCTCGGCGTAGTTGGGCAGGCTTGGGTGGTCGGTCGCGAAGTAGCTGCCGGCGACCGCCCCTTGCTTGGCGAGGCTCGAGATGTACGGAGCTCCGATGACACCACTGAAGGGCTTGTTCTCCATGAGGATGGTGAAGATGTGGTCGTAGCAAGGCACCGCTGAGCTCCCCGGGCACGACGCAGACGACGGAGCCGCCGCCAGCGCAGCGAGGTGGCTCTGAAAACCAGCGCCGAAAGCGGTGGGAGTGCCACCGAAGTCGCTGATCAGTGCAGGAAAGGTGCTGCAGCTGTACGTGTTCCAGGCCCAGCCGAGATAAGAGACGCCGTTCTGGTCGGCCCAGTTCATGTAGCCATCGATATAGCCGTGAGCGCAGTCGCCCTCGCCGAGCTCGCCAGTAACCACGGGGTAGCTGGCGGCAATGGGCTTGTAGACGCTGTCCCAGCAAGTCGCTGTGATGCATTGGTTGAAGTTGTAGTTGTGGATGGACGCGACCAGGGCGTTGGCGGGATCGGTCGGTTTGAAGGCGAGCCACTGGGACATATCGTTCGCGTAAGCGAGGCCGCCGGCCATGATCGGCTGGGTGGCGCCGGTGGCGCGGACCGCGTTGAGCAGCGCTTGCATGCCGGCATCCGTAAAACCACCAACTGGATCTGCACATCCGCCGTTCTTCCAGCAATCCCACGTGATGCCGTGCGGCTCGTTGTAGAGGTCGAAGACAACCGCCGGATCACTCTTGAATGCAGTTGCGACGGAGGTCCAGAAGGCGGGCCCATGATCGGCGTCCGCCATGCCCTCCTGGGCGGTGGACTGAGCTGTACCACCGTTGTTCCAGTGCAGCTCCAGGATGGCGTACTGGCCGTGCGCGTGCAGGAGGTTGACGAAACCGATGATCGCCTGCTGGTAGCTGGCGGCCGTCTGGCCGTTGGGGAAGCCGTTGATGCCCAGCCAACAGTCCTCGTTGAGCGGTACACGCACGGCGTTCGTGTGCCAGGCTGCGATGCTTGCGATCGACGCATCGTCGACCGGGCCATCGAAAGTATTGCCGCCCGTGCTGGTGCACATGTACTCCGAGCCGGAACGATTCACGCCGAGCAACCGGATCGTCTGGCCACTGCCGTTGACGAAGTGATTGCCCTGAACAGCGATCGAGAATGTGGCAGCCGAGGTGCGCAGCGTGCCGGGGACGGTGGCCAGAGCCGCAGCAGCGATGAGGGCGCTCATGGCGCTGAAGGCCACAGCCCGCCTCAGGATCCGATATCCCGATGCGGCGACGAGGAGCGCCTTGAGCGCACGCGCAACCCGGCTGAGTCTCAGCTTCCCTAACCTCCTTCCTCCGGTCGTGCGCAAACTGCTCGCGCGCGCCACCCTGGCGTTGGACCGGTCTAACGTCAGTCGCCGGCAAAACCCTGCACTTGGGAGCTGGATTGGGATTTCAGCTCAGGGTTTAGAAATGTTCAGGCTCACAGCCGGAGCCAACCCGCACCTTAACCACTCGGGCTGCGTGCGGTCAAGTCCTGGGCGCAAACGGGCGTTCGTCATCAGGCCGTCCCATTGGTGTCTGGGCG